>JAKJFA010000022.1:0-15324 GCA_022705135.1 Pseudomonadota bacterium
CATCACCGGCCGCCGGATGCAGAGTTCAGAGAGATTCACTTTGGATCACGCTTTTGTGCCGCGGGTTGCTTCCCGCCATTGCCTTCGCTGATCGTGCTGCCGGGTTTGAGGTTCTGCGCCCCTTCAACCACCACTTTGGTTCCGGCGTCGACCCCCTCGATGAAGGCCCTCCCCTCCTGCACCAGGAGGACGCGGACGGTCTGCGCGCTGACTTTGGCGTCGGCGCCGACCGCATAAACAAACTTATGTTCGGGCCCGGTTTGCACTGCTTGCACGGGGACGGCGAGGGCGTTCTTCAGGGTGCGCGGCGACAGGCTGACCCTGGCGAACATGCCGGGCCAGAGGCGGCCATCGGGATTGGCAAAACTGGCCTTCAGACGGATTGTGCCGCTGGCGCTGTCCACACTGTTGTCGATGAAGGCGAGGTGTCCTGCCAAGGTCGTTTCGCCGTCTTCACCAAGGTGGGCGCGCACCGCCAGTTCGCCCTGGCCGAATGCCTCGCGCAAGGCCGGAAATTCGCGCTCGGGCAGCGTAAAGACGATATGGATCGGGTCGATTTGCGTGATGCTGACCAGGGCGGAGCCGTTCGGTTGCACCAGACTGCCCGGGTAGACGGAGATGGCGCCGGTGCGTCCGGCGATTGGGGCGATGATTTCCCCGAAACTGACGGCTACGCGGCTGGCTTCTACCGCCGCCCGGTCGGCAGCGACCTGCGCCCGCAGGCTGTCAACCTGATTCTGCGTGGCATCGAGCGCGGTTTGTGAAATGAAGTTTTGGCGGAACAGTTCGCGCTGGCGGCTCAGGTTGCGTTCGGCATTGGCGAGATCGGCCCGGCTCTTGGCCGCCTGTGCGGCGCTTTTGCTCAAATTGGCGCGTTCGCTGCGGACATCGAGTGAAAAGAGGCGGTCGCCCTGCCGGACCTCCTGGCCTTCCCGGATGTGCACCGCCTTGATGGTGGCGCTGATCTGGGCCCGCACCTCGACCGATTGCAGCGCTGCGACCTTGCCGTTGGCGACCAGTAGTACCGGAACGTCCATCCGGCTGACCACAGTGGTTTGCACCGGGATAGCGCCTTGACCCATAGGCTTGGTTGGAGTCCCGCGCCCGAACCAGAACCACAAAGCGGCGAGCAGGGCGAGCAGCGCCACGCCGATAATGGCGATACGCCCACGCTGTCGATGAGCAAATCTTGTTTCCCTTGCTGAATGCCAATCCATGACTTGTCCTTGATGTTCCGCCCCGATTTTCCCTCATTTGCGCTTTCGAGGACAGTACGGATCGCCGCGATGAGTTTGGGGAAAGAAACATCTTGTGACAAATGGGTGTGCCGCAGACAGATTCCAATTACGTTCGGCTGCTTTAATGACAGCACTGAGCACGTTTCATTTCAAAATAAAGGAGAACGCTATGGCAAACGCGCTGAAATCGATATTGCTTTCGCTGGTGCTGGTCTTGGGAATGGCCGGTTCGGTGCAAGCGGGTCCTCCGCATCATCGCGGCCACTTCAGCCGACCGAGCCATTATGGCCACCATGGCCGTTACCATGCGCCACGCTATCATCGGCACCACCATTGGGACGGCGTTGCCGCTGCCATGGTGTTTGGCGGTCTGGTCGGAGCGGCCATCGCCAGTAGTCCGCCGCCGCCTCCGGCTCCGGTCGTCATCCTTCCACCGCGACCGGCCTATCCCGGGGTCTGGTACTACTGCGCCTCTGCCGGGACGTATTATCCGCAGGTGGGTTATTGCCCCGAGGGCTGGACCATCATCCAGCAATAAGACCGGGAGGCGTGATCTAGCGGGCGCCGGTCGCCTCCCTTGGTAGGGCAGCCGCATTGATCCTGAACAGGGCGGTGGTGGGTTCAATGAAAATCTTGGCATCGTGCTGGGCAATAAAACGTTGCAGGCTCTGCTGGTCTGCGGTGAGCAAGACTTTCGGGATGACCGTCCGGGGTTGCACGGTTCCGGCAATCCAGCCCTTATTGATCGCGTCTGCGATGAAATCATTGTCGGCGGGCCAGAAGGTCAGCGTGCCTTCGCCCGATACCCGGTATTTCCAGATCTGGTAGGTGGTTTTTTCCCCGGAACGCATAGGGACGCTCAGATAGTCGCCGCTGGCCAGAGAGGTTGAAATGGCTTCGTAGCGCTCGCTCTTCAGCGTTCCCTTGTGGTCAATTTCCACCTCAAGTAAGTGCAGGGTTTTTTCCTGGTTGCCGATATGGAGATAGACGGTTTCCTTTTCGTTCCGCACGGTCCACGTCCCGATCAAGGGGTGATCCGGCGCAAGCGGAGCGAAGGCCGAAAGCGGAACCTCCGATTCGACACAGGCGGCGAGCAGAAAAGAGAGGAAAAGGATGAAGGCGGTTCTCATGGTCGTGCACTCCAGTTTGGCGCCTTGAATCGCCGTTGCAAAAGAATCTCAATTTCGAGGCGTCATTGGAAAATGGCGCCGGTTTCCTGGGCAAAGGCGCGAATTTCATCTTCCAGCTCGAAGTATTGCGGTCCGAGATGGTATGCTTTCAGCATTTCTTCATCGATGCCGTGGTAAAGCCATTCGTAATACCCGCCGGCCAGAATGTTTCCGACATAGACGAGGTCGCCGAGCGTTTTCGGGACGGCAGGGGGGTCTGGACGCACGCAGTCATGGTCGCGCGATGCTTCGACAATGCTTTCCGGCATGCCGAGCGCGCCGAGCACTGAGACGCCGATGCTTTCGTGCCAATTGACGACCAGATATTTCAGGCTTTCCGGGCGTTCCAGCAATTCAGGATATTGGGCGGCGCGGTAGAGCATGTAGAAACCGCCGATGTCGTGCACCATCCCGGCCAGAAAGGCTTCGTCCGGGCTGATGCGGGTCATGCGCTGCGCCAGCACATGGCAGGCCGATGCGGTGAGCAGAGAGTGATCCCAAATCTGCTGGGTAATTTCCTTCAGGCTGGCCAGTTTGGCCGAAAGCAGCATCTGCCGCATCGCGATGTTGAGGCTGACCGTTCTGACCGAGCGCAAGCCGAGGCGGGAGATGGCGGATTTGATGTCGCGTACCGGTGTGCTGCTGGCGTAGGCGGCCGAGTTGGCTAGCGCCAGGAGCTTGCTGCTGATGACAGGGTCGGCGCTGACCGCCCGCTCGATCTTGCCGAGCGGGGTGTTCGGATTGTCGAGCAGGCGCCGGAGATTCATCGCCACGTCGAAGCAGACCGGGAAAACCACCTCGCCGGCAAGCTCCTTGGCGATGTCTTCGAGCATCTGAAAACGCTGTTCCGCCAACGCCTTGCCGGTTTTATCAGGTTGTTGCGGTTTTAGTTCTATCATGCGACGGGTTACCGAGCGAAGGGAAACAAAGCTAGATTCTCTTACTTTCTGCCTTGGCTTGCCACCTCATGCCAGTTCGAGAATGAGTTTGGCGGCGGCCGTGGCGCCGTTGGTCTTGACTATCTGTTTGCCGCGTTCGGCCAGCTGGCGGCGGGTGCCGGCATCGGTCAGACAGTTCACCGCTTCGCGGATGCCGCTTTCGGTGAGGGGCGCGCAGGCCAGGCAAGCGCCTTGTTCGGCCAGGCTTTGCACCCGTTTTTCCTGATCGTCGAGGACGCGGCCGAAGGGTACCAGCACGCTGGGGATGCCGGCGAAGAGCAGTTCGTGCACCGTGTTGTAGCCGGCGGCGGTGATGGCGGCGTCGAAGGCGGGCAGCACGTCGAGCATCGGGTAGCGGTCGGAAAGCACGGTGATTTTTTCCCTGGCCGGCAGAGACTGTCTGAGCAGAGGTCCGGCGGCGAGAACAAGATGGGCGTCCGGAAGTTCGGCGATGGCTTGTGCCGTTAGTTCAAGCGCGCGACGGGTTTCCGGGTCGCCGCCACCGCCGAAGCTGCCGTAAAAGAGCAGGCCGTCGAGCGGCAGGTTGAGGGCGCGGCGGGCTTCGGCGCGGCTCAGAATCTCATTTTTTTCGCGGATCAGGATGGGGCCGACGGCATGGGCTTTGTGCGGTTCGGGCAAGTGTCCGACGGCTTCGATGTCGTCGTGCGGGATGATCAGGCGGTCATAGAGCGGCAACACCGCCATCAGCAGTTTGCTGAGATAGGTCGCTTCGCGCTGCTCGCGGAAGACGAAGACGTTTTTCTGCTTCCAGCGCAGCACCGGCAGCAACTCCTCAAAACTGCCGGAAGGGTAGGTGTCAACGATCAGCACGTCCGGATTGAAACTGGAAAGCGTCGTCCAGGTGACCGATTGCGCCAGCTTCAGGTAGGTGCCTTTGCTTAGGCCGCATTGCTCGCGGATGGTTTTGGAAGGCAGCTTGACGGCGGCAAAACCTTCGCGGTAAATGACGCCGTCGGCCTCCGACGAGGTGATGAAGAGAATTTCGGCGCGGCGGGCGATGCGCCGGACGGCGCGGGCGATGGCCAGGAGCCGGGTGACATGACCCAGCCCCAGTCCATTGACGGCATAAAAGACAAGGCGCGGCGCAGCCATTCAGTATTGCGAAAAAATCGCCAGCGGCGCACGAATCTCCCCTCGCCCGCTTGTAGCGGGAGAGGGGGCGGGGGAGAGGGAAACGAGCATGACTTTCATTATTTTTGACTTCTTTCCAAAGTCATGCTCGTTAGGAATGGTCGTGGTCGTAATTGCTGCGTCGCCGTCCGGTGGCTTGGCGGGCGGCTTCACCCAGCGCATCGTGTTCGAGGCCGTTCTGGCGGGCGGCATCGAGATCGAAGAGGTGCGAGGCGGCTGCGGCCAGTCCGGCGCCAGCCAGTGCGCCGGCGCCGAGCAGGGCGCCGCCGGTCGCCAGTTGGGACAGAGTACTCATCGGTTGCTGCGGCTCATAACGCCAGGCTTCAACCTGGCGCAGATGCGGTTCGCCGTGGCGCATGGCATAAGGATCGTAATTGGGAATTTCGCTCCAGTGGGCGTGGCCATCGTCGCCGGTACGGATGGTGGGCGATTCGCCGCGTTCGGTCATGGCGGCGCATTCCGGGCAGGAGAGTACTTCGTCCTGATTGCCGCCGCGTTTCAGGGTGACGCGGCGGCGGTAGTTTGGGTTGGCGAGCGGACGTGCGCAGAAAAAGCAACCGATGCGCTCGCCTTGGCCGATAAAGGCCTGGTCGCCATAAATCTGCGTGGCGAGATCGACAGCGCGTTGCGAGGCGGCAGCGGCTTCGCTGGCCATACGCTGCAATTGACCGAAGGCGGCGCGGTCGCCATTGCGTACTTTGGAGAGGGCTTTCCAGGCGGCCTGTTCGTTGCGGGTGGCGTGTTCGAGCAGATTGCGCAGGTCAGGGTGTTCGCCCAAGCGCATGGCGTGTTCGACACGGGTGAGGCGAATGGCGGCATCCGCCAGTTTGGATTCTTCGGCGGCCAGTTGCTGTGGGTCGAATTTTCCGGCGGAGGGTTTGGGTTGCGCTTGATCGCCGGGTTTGCGCGTCAGGCGTCGGACGACGATGATGATCCCGGCGATGATGAAGATGGGCAGGCCGAAACAACAGAACAGGCCGATCAACAGGCTGATGATGTCATCTTCGTCGTCTTTCGTAGTCTCTGTGCTTACTGGAGGGACCGGTTCCGTTGGCTTGTCCTGAAGGGTGCTGGCGGGCCGGTCGACGATCAGGGGCTGGGAGAGCCTGTCTTCCCCGGGTTTTTCCGAGTTCCGGCTGGGGGGCTGGGATGATGCGGAGGCACTGGGGTCAAATCCCATGGACTGCAATTTTTCGTCGATTTCGGCCTGCTTGTAGCTGGGGTCGAGTTCTCGGGCCAGCATGAAGGCCTGGCGTGCCGCCTGAAAATTGTTGAGCTTGCGATAGGTCAGGCCGAGATTGTATTGCCAGCGCGGATTGGTTGGTTCAAGCCGGGCGGCCTCGCCAAATTTTTTGCGGGCGGTGGTGTAGTCTTTCAGGTCGTAAGACTGTTTGCCTTCCCGATAAGCGGCGAGCGCTGCGCTGGCGTTGCTGGCGTTGGTTTGCTCCTGTTCGGCTTGCTGGGCTGAAACGGCAGGCGGCAAAAAGCCCAGAAAAAGGGACAGCAAGATGAGAGCGGTGGCGCGGCGCATGGTTTCCTCCCCGGAGGATCATCGATAACCTTGTGCCGGAAGCATACACCAAAACCCACGCGGGCGAGTGTTGCCGGGACGGCGTTGGAGAGCGGCGCCTGCGTTGAAAAATGGGAAAAATGGTATGGATAATAAAGTGATACGTTGCATTTCAATAATTTGCTCAATATACTGAAAACATCTCATTGATCTGCGGGCCATTTTTATGGGTGCTCCCGTCCTCTCCAAATATTGTTTTCGCGTACGCACGCGCAATGGCTCGGTCGTGGAGAATCTCCTGATTGCGGGCCAGGACGAAAAGGACGCGAAACGCAAGCTGCTGCAGATATACCAGGGCTGCGAAATCCTCGATTCCCGCCGCCATTCCGAGTTGCTGGCCGCCCGCCCCGGTCATGCCAGCTACGAGGAAGTGATGAACATGATTACCGCTGTACGAGGCTGAACGCAGCTTCTTGTTGTTCTTCGTAAGCCTCAGCAACCCATGCAGTGGATGGCCAGCCAGACGGTGGCTTGGTTGGGGTCGGTCCATTCGACGCGGTGGCGGCGATGTGGCGGAATAACGAGGAAATCGCCGGGCTTCAAGGTGCGTTCACTCGCTTCGTCTTCAAAACGAAGGCCGGCTGTTCCCGTCAGCAACACCACACACTCCGTTTGTTCCTGGTCGTACCAGAAACCGGAAGGACTGGTCTGGCCAGTGGAGACGATGCGCTCGATGCGCACGCCGTCCTGGTCGAAGAGCGTGTGGTAGGCTTCGTCGCTGAGCCTGCCCTCGGGTAGCCCGGAAAAGAGGTTGTCGATCCTCGTCGGGTTGGATGGGCTTACAGACTTGCCTGAATTCAGGGCAGATGGTGTCGTGTCAGTGTTGGATGGACTAGGCATGGCGGTTCTGGCGGGTTGATGTTTGCCCGGCTCATATTGCCAGATTCGAAGCATCGCGGAAGAATACGATATGTACACTCCAAGTAGAAAGTTCTTCCGACTTTTCTTCGTCTGGTTGATCCTCCTCTCCGCTGCGGGCTGCGTCATGCAGCCGGAAGTCCGGCAGAGTGGCGCGGTTTGGATACCGTCGCCCAATTTTGATGCACGGCGGCCCAATTTCGTCATCATCCACGGCACCACCAGCGATCACGTTGATCATGCCCTGCGCACGCTGACCGATCCCGAACGAAAGGTCAGCGCGCATTACCTGATCGGTCGTGGTGGTGAGGTGATCCAGTTGGTCGACGAGCGCATGCGGGCCTGGCACGCTGGCGCCTCGCGCTGGGGCATGCTGACCGATCTCAATTCGGCCTCCATCGGCATCGAACTTGACAACACCGGTGAAGAACCCTTCCCCGACGTGCAGATCGACGCGCTCATCACATTGCTGCACGATGTGGTGCAACGTCATCAGATCCCCGTCGCCAATGTCCTTGGGCATGGCGACATTGCGCCGTGTCGCAAGGTCGATCCCAGCCGCTATTTCCCGTGGAAACGTTTGGCCCAGGCCGGTTTCGGTCTGTGGTGCGACAACCCGCCACCCGCCCCGGCCGGGTTTGATGCCCCTCTTGGACTGCGGGTCTTGGGCTACGACATCAGCGATTTTCCGGCGGCCGTGCAGGCGTTCCGCCGCCATTTTGCCGGCGAGGAGGGGGTGGCCGAACTGACGGAAGCGGATCGCGCGATGCTACACTGCCTCATCCATCTGCCGAAATAACCATGCCTGACCTCTTTACAGCAATGCCCCGCCCGCCTCTGGCTGAGGCTCTGCGTCCGCAAAGTCTTGACGCACTGATCGGGCAAGCGCATCTGCTCGGCGAAGGCAAACCCTTGCGTTTAGCTTTCGAAGCGCGCAAACCCCATTCCATGATCCTCTGGGGGCCGCCCGGCGTCGGCAAGACGACGCTGGCGCGCATTGCCGCCAGCGCCTTCGATGCCGAATTTATCGCCCTGTCGGCAGTGCTGGCTGGAGTTAAAGATATTCGTGATGCCGTCGAGCAGGCCCAGCAAGTCCTTTCCACGCGGGGCCGCCAGACCATTCTGTTCGTCGATGAAATTCACCGCTTCAATAAAGCGCAGCAGGATGCGCTGCTGCCCTATGTCGAATCCGGCTTGGTCACCTTTATCGGTGCCACCACCGAGAATCCAAGTTTCGAAGTCATTTCGGCCTTGCTGTCGCGCGCTCAGGTCTATGTCCTCAAGTCCCTCTCCGACGAAGAATTGCGCTTGGTGTTTGCGCGCGCGCTCGAGTTTTTGCCGGAAGGGCTGCAATTCGACGATCTGGCGCGCGATACCCTGATCGGTTATGCCGACGGCGATGCCCGCCGCCTGCTTAACCTGATCGAACAGGCCGAAACCGCCGCGCGCTCGGCGGGTGTGGCCCGCATTGATGCTGAGTTTGCCGCCAATGCCCTGACCCTGAATACGCGCCGCTTCGACAAGGGCGGCGACGATTTTTACGACCAGATTTCCGCCCTGCACAAATCGGTGCGCGGTTCGCACCCCGACGCGGCGCTCTATTGGTTGTGTCGCATGCTTGACGGTGGCGCCGATCCGCGTTATCTGGCGCGCCGCATTGTCCGCATGGCCTGGGAAGACATCGGGCTGGCCGATCCGCGCGGCATCCAGATCGCCAACGATGCCGCCGCGACCTATGAGCGCCTCGGCTCGCCGGAAGGCGAACTGGCGCTGGCCGAAGCGGTGATTTATCTGGCGATGGCGGCGAAAAGCAATGCCGCCTATGTCGCCTTCAATCAGGCCATGGCCTTCATCAAGAGCGACAAATCGCGCGAAGTGCCAGTGCATCTGCGCAATGCGCCGACCAAACTGATGAAGGAACTCGGCTACGGCCACGCCTACCGCTATGCGCATGACGAACCGGAAGCCTACGCCGCCGGCGAAACCTACCTGCCGGAAGAGATGAACGAACCCGGCTGGTACCGGCCAACACCGCGCGGGCTGGAGATCAGGATTGCCGAAAAACTGCAGCGGCTGCGGGAACTGGACAAGAAGGCCGGCAAAAAGTAACTGCGGTATGATCTCCACATATCTTGTTTGACGGAAGGAGCTTGGCTTGAAGAGGATTGAAGACTGCAGTTCCATCGAGGAAGTCCGCGCCCAGATTGACCGGATTGATCGGCAAATGGTTGCGCTTCTTGCCGAGCGGGGCGCTTATGTGAAGCAGGCGGCGCGCTTCAAGAAAAGCAGCGATGATGTGAAGGCACCCCAGCGCGTCGAGCAGGTGATCGCCAAGGTAATGGCGCTTTCTCAAGAATTGGGGGCGAATCCGGTGGTGACGGAACAGGTGTACCGGGCGATGATTGCCGCTTTCATCGACGCCGAATTGGCGGAGCATGCGGCACTCAAGGAAGAAGCGCCGTGAGTAAAAGAGGCCAAGTTCAAATGGCAGAACCGTCACTCTGGCAATACTGCCGCACAGCGGGCCGGAAGAACTGGACTAATGCCGTCCCGGGAAAGACGCGAGGAACAGCCCCAGAATTCCAATCAGGGCCAATACACCTGCTGTTCCGAGTGAGACAAGACAGGCGGCCTTGTGCCGCCCAAAGAAGAGCAGAATCCAACTTCCGAGTGCGGAGAGGGGCCAAGCGATGAGGAAAAGAATCGAGGCGATCGTCAGCGTCAGGTTTTCGGGGTGTGTCCGCAGGGATGCCATGCCTTCGAAGGCGAAGATCAGCGCAAACAATGCCACGAAGGCAGGTAGGACAGAATAGGCGATGAGCCAGACTACAAGGAGGATTTTATTCATGTCTGGCGCGTTTCTGGCCAATTTCCCCATTCTTGCAGGAGATCCATCAGCGCAGCGAAATGACTTGCCAGCCTTTTTCCTCTGCCAAGGCGCGCAGGGGGTCGTCGGGATCGACGGCGATCGGCCGGGTCACTTTGGCAAGCAAGGGCAGGTCGTTGTGCGAGTCGCTGTAGAAGCGGCTTTCTGAGAAGCTGGCCCAGCACAGGCCGAGCGATTCCAGCCAGGCTTCGACCCGCGTCACCTTGCCTTCGCGGAAGGCGGGCAGGCCGCGCGGCTTGCCGGTGAAGCGGCCGTTTTCGAAGGCCGGGATGGTGGCCACCAGATGCGGAATGCCGAATTCACGCACAATCGGGCCGGTGACGAAGCTGTTGGTGGCGGTGACGACGGCGCACAGGTCGCCTTGATCCAGATGGGTGTTGACCAGTTGCCGCGCTTTCGGGCCGATGATCGGCAGGATGTGGTGCTGCATGTATTCGCAGTGCCAGGCATCAAGCTCGGCGCGGCTATGGCGCGAGAGCGGAGCCAACTGGAAGGCGAGAAATTCGTCAATGTCGAGACTGCCTTCTTTGTATTGCTGGTAAAAGCGGGTATTTTGCGCGGCATGAAGCTCGGGGTCGAGGATGCCTTTGGCAATGAGGAATTGCCCCCATTCGAAATCGGAATCGCCGGAAAGCAGGGTGCAGTCGAGATCAAACAAAACGAGATTCATAGGGCTTCCTGAAGGACTTCGCGTAACAAGGGCAAGGTGATGGCGCGGTGGTGTTCGAGCGAATAGTGGTCGAGGGTGGCAATGAAGGCCGAGAGGCTGCGCATGTCGCGCGGGGCGCGGCGCAACAGGTAATCAATGGCTTCCGGCGTCAGTTTGAGGGCGCGTGCTTCGGCCTGGGCGGCAAGTGCAGCCGCCTTTTCGGCATCGGATAAAGGATGCAGGCGGCAGATCAACCCGGAGCCGAGGCGGGTGCGCAAATCTTCGCGCACGTCGAGGTGGGCGGGCGGTTGCACGGCGGCGGTCAGCAGTTTGCCCCCTGCGGCCTTGAGCCGGTTGAACTGGTTGAACAAGGCGATCTGACCCTTGGCGTCGAGCTGGTCGACGTGGTCGACGGCCAGTTGCAGCGGGCTTTCCAGCTTGGATAGTGCCGGATCAAGGGCGGCATCGTGCAGGGCAAAACCGCTGGCGGCGAGCCAATGGCTTTTGCCCGAGGCGGGTTCACCGCACAGGTGGCAGGAAAGGCCATTGCTCGCCAGCCAATGACGGAACTCAGCCAGCGCTCGAGCATTGTCGCCGACAACGAAATTATCGAAGGTCGGCGGGTTGGCGGGTAGCAGGTCAAGCAGCAGTTGTTGCATGGTCGGGTGGGGCGAAGATGAATCAGGTAAAATCCGCATCTTTCGGCTGGCGGATTCTACCATCCGGGCCGCAAGCGGACGGAAAACAACATGACCCAGAAACCCTCTCTTTCTTATCGTGATGCCGGCGTCGATATCGATGCTGGCGATGCTCTGGTCGATCGCATCAAGCCGCTCGCCAAAAAAACCCTGCGCGACGGCGTACTAGGTGGCATTGGTGGCTTCGGCGCCCTGTTCGAAGTGCCCAAGCGTTACCGGGAGCCGGTGCTGGTTTCCGGCACTGATGGCGTCGGCACCAAGCTCAGGCTGGCCTTCCAGTTGAACCGGCACGATACGGTCGGGCAGGATCTGGTGGCGATGAGCGTCAATGACATTCTGGTGCAAGGCGCCGAATCGCTGTTCTTCCTCGATTACTTTGCCTGCGGCAAGCTCGACGTCGACACTGCCGCTAGCGTGATTGGCGGTGTCGCCAGGGGCTGCGAACTGGCCGGCTGTGCGCTGATCGGCGGCGAGACGGCGGAAATGCCGGGGATGTATCCGGAGGGCGAATACGATCTGGCCGGTTTTGCCGTCGGCGTCGTCGAAAAATCCAAGATCATCACTGGCAGCACCATCGATGCCGGGGATGTAGTGATCGGACTCGCTTCCAGCGGCGCCCATTCCAACGGCTACTCGCTGGTCAGGAAAATTATCGGACGCGCCCAGCCGGACATGAATGCCCGGTTCGATGGCGACAGAACGCTGGCCGATGTGGTCATGGCGCCGACGCGCATTTACGTCAAGCCAATGCTGGCGCTGATGCAAAAAATCACCGTCAAGGGCATGGCGCACATCACTGGTGGCGGCCTGCTGGAAAACGTGCCGCGCGTACTGCCGGAGAATGTCACGGCTGAATTGCACAAAGCTGCCTGGCCCCGTCCCAAGCTGTTCGACTGGCTGCAGGCTGAAGGGCAGGTGGCGGAAAACGAAATGCACCGCGTTTTTAACTGCGGCATCGGTATGGTGGTCATCGTCAGCGCTGCCGAGGCCGAAATAGCGCTGGCCGAACTGCGGGCGGCGGGCGAAACAGCCTATCGCATCGGAATGATCCGGGCGCGTCAGGCAGGAGAAGCGCAGACTATTGTGCAATAACAGGCTTTGGTGTCAGCAGTCGCCGATGCGTTTGGCTTTCATCTTCTGCGTCATGTCTGACATGCCCTGCTGCGGCGGGACCATCTGCACGCGAGTTTCGAGATCGAGCGAAGTGGGTGAAGCGTTGCCGCTGGTCGAGCCTTTCATCATGCCCTGCGGGTTTTTGCAGGCGAAATCGAAGGAGAGTTTGCCGCTGCCGGCCTTGAAGTTGGAGATGGTGCAGGGGTTGTTCGCCTGGCCACCGTTGATAAGCTGCTTGTTTTGGGCGACATCCTGGGGCGTGATGCAGCGCTGGAAGATTTGTGGCGGGATGGCCATGGGCATTCCGGTCATTTTGGTTTCGGTACGGTATTCCCACATGCCGGGTTGCGTATCGATCGGGTTTTGGGCAAAGGCGGAAAAGGAGGTGGCAAACAGAGCGAGGGTGATCGGAATGAAGCGGGGCATGGAGGTCTCCGTGAGGGGTCAGTCAAGGGCGCGATGATAATCCCAAGCGGGATGGATCGAAAGAGCCCAGCCAAGTTGGCAGAGAGGTACCTGGCAGAAGGGATACCTTGCATCCATGGCTGAAGTTGGCGACAATGATGCGCTTCAGAACAACGGAGCCAAATCAATGTCCCAACGTGTGATCAGCAATGTCATTGAGGGCCGTCCCCTGGTTAGTTGCAAAAAAGGGACCACGGTGCGTGATGCCTGCAAACTCATGACCGAAAAGAAAATCTGTGCGCTCGCGGTATTGGAAAAGGGCAAGCTTGTGGGTATTTTCACCGAGCGCGATGCCGTGTCCAAAATTCTGGCGAAGGGGCTCAATCCCGATACCACGTTGATTTCCCAGGTGATGGTCTCCGAGCCGCAGACCGTGCGTGCTGCGATGCCGCTGATTTATGCATTGCATCTGATGTACGAAGGCAATTTCCGCCATGTTCCGGTTGTGGACGACGACGGAAAACCGGTCAGCATGGTTTCCGCCCGCGACGCCTTGGGCGAGGACATGGTTCGTCTGGAACGGGAACGTGATCGCATGGAGACGCTCATCAATCCAATGAGCTGATTCCGCCTGATTTCCCGGATACGCCGTCTGCCGGGGAGTTCTCGGGGGCGGCGTTTGTGTTTGTGACGGCCCCGGCCCATTTTTCTGGCGCCGGGCATTTTTGTGCCGATGACGCCCGCCGCTCAAAGCTTCGGTGGTAGGTGGCTGGAAGGCGCGGCATCGGGACCATACCCGCACCTGCCGCGCTCTGATAATCTGTTCTGAATGTCCGAATGCTGGTTGGCGCAGGTTCTAGGAATATTGAAGGAGTCGACATGACGACTGAACGTAAGGCGGTTCTGACCATTGACGGAAAGGAACCGATCGAGTTGCCGGTGATGACCCCGACAATGGGCAGTAGCTGCATCGACATCCGCAAACTGGGTGACAAAACCGGAATGTTCACCTACGACAGCGGATTTCTGTCTACAGCCAGTTGCCAGTCGAAAATCACCTTTATCGATGGCGATAAAGGCGAGTTGCTTTATCGCGGTTATCCCATTGAGCAATTGGCCGAGCGATGCAGCTTTCTGGAAGTCACTTATCTGCTCAAGTTTGGCGAATTGCCGAATCTGCAGCAGAAGATCGCTTTTGAGCGGGGCGTCAAGCGCCACAACATGATCCACGAGCAGTTGGCCAAGTTCTACCAGGGCTTTCGCCGCGACGCGCATCCAATGGCGGTTATGGTCGGCGTCGTGGGGGCGCTGTCAGCCTTCTACCACGAGGCCATGGATTTCTCCGATGCCGAGCATCGCAACATCAGTTTCGTCCGCATCGTCGGCAAAATGCCGACCATTGTCGCCATGGCGTATCGTTATTCGATGGGCCTGCCGTTCATGTATCCGGACAACGACCTGGATTACAGCGCCAATTTCCTGCGCATGATGTTTGCGTCGCCGTGCGAGCGCTATTGTCCGAATCCGGTGCTTTCCAAGGCGCTCGACATCATCCTGACCCTGCATGCCGACCATGAGCAGAATGCCTCGACGTCCACCGTGCGGCTGGCAGGTTCTTCCGGCGCCAATCCCTTTGCCTGTGTTTCGGCCGGGATTGCTTGTTTGTGGGGGCGGGCGCATGGCGGGGCCAATGAGGCCTGCCTCAACATGCTGGAACAAATTGGTGATGTTTCGCGTGTCGGCGAATACATCAAACGCGCCAAGGATAAAAATGATCCCTTCAAGCTGATGGGCTTTGGCCATCGTGTGTACCGCAATTTCGACCCACGTGCCCGCTTGATGCGCAAAGTGTGCGATGAGGTTCTTTCGGAGCTTGGGTTGGAGAATGACCGCCTGTTCAAGCTGGCCAAGGAACTGGAAAAGATCGCTCTGGATGATCCCTATTTTGTTGACCGCAAGCTCTATCCGAACGTCGATTTCTATTCCGGCATCGTGCAGCGGGCGATAGGGATCCCGACCTCAATGTTTACCTGTATTTTCTCAATGGCGCGTGCCGTCGGCTGGATGGCACAATGGGAAGAAATGCTGACCGATCCGGAATACAAGATCGGGCGGCCGCGCCAGCTCTACATCGGCGCGCCGAGGCGCGACGTTTTGCCGATTAACGAGCGGATGGGACGGCCGCTGGAAAACGGGTTGCCGGAAAAGTGAATACCGACAAGGCAAATTCCTTTTGGGAAGGTAGAACCAGCCGGTGCGACGACAACAGTTCAAAACCCGCTTGTGCTGCCTGAGCCTCTAGTTCGGCAGGGGGGATCAGACGCATGGCCGGAGCCAAGGACTGGAGACTAATGAATGGTGAAGGTGAGACTGCGGCCAGCGATGCGGAAGCTAACTGGTTCATGGTGGCAAGGATGGCACCCGGTTTGCAGAGGGATTTGATGTTCTCGAACGTTGCAGCTAGATCAACGTACTCGAAAAGCAAAGCCGCATAGACAAATTCTACAGGCGCAACAGACAATCCCGGCTGCTCGATGTCATAAGTGTACAACTCAAGGCCGGGAAGTGCGGCGGCAAAGCGTTTTGCGGTCTGCGCGATGTAGAGGGGGTTGATATCAATCCCGACAATGCGCTTGCATATGGCGGG
>JAKJFA010000022.1:15350-30374 GCA_022705135.1 Pseudomonadota bacterium
CCCGCCGGCACAACCGACAACGGCAACGGATGACGGAGTGTATTCCGCGAGCAGGGTTTCAAATTGCTCGGCAAGCATTTCCGCTTGACCGACCGATGGCAGGGACATGTGCCCTTCATATTCGTCCAGCGCGATACCCAGCCAGGGGTTGGCCATTTGACTGCGAACTGTGCGCTTTTTGGCCGGTTTACTTGGCCATTTGCCTTTCCTTGAGCTCTTCCAGCGTTTTGCAGTCGATGCACAGCGTTGCCGTTGGACGGGCTTCCAGGCGTTTGGTGCCGATTTCGACGCCGCATTTCTCGCAGTATCCATAATTACCGGAATCGATGCGCGCCAAAGTTTCGTCGATTTTCTTGATCAGCTTGCGCTCGCGGTCGCGGTTACGCAATTCGATGGCGATGTCGGTTTCCTGGCTGGCCCGGTCATTGGGGTCGGCAAACACGGTGGCCTCATCCTGCATCGTATGCACCGTCCGGTCGATGTCCTCGCTGAGCTCCTTTTTCAGGGTCGCCAGGATCTTGCGGAAATGCGCAATATGGCGCTCGCTCATGTACTCCTCGCCCGCTTTGGGCTTATAGGGGGGGATGTGCTTGTGGAGCAAGTCTTCAGCCATTTGGTATAACGTCCTGGTTGAGAAAAGGGGCTATTAAATATCAGAAAGGGCTGCTCTGCAAGACGCTGGATCATTATTTTCCGTCCGCCTCTTGTTTGGCCGCGTTCACGCTTCACAACACGGAAGTTCATGTTCTTGGCGCGCCCGGAGGGACTCGAACCCCCTACCCTCGGCTTAGAAGGCCGATGCTCTATCCAGATGAGCTACGGGCGCTACGGTTGTACAAGGGTAGAGTACGCTGGTCGGGGTGACACGATTCGAACGTGCGACTTTCTGCTCCCAAAGCAGACACTCTACCGGACTGAGCTACACCCCGAAGGCGCCCGATTCTAGACATGACCCTATGCCCAGTCAAGGAAAAGGCTAGGAAAAGGCTATGGCCGAAATGTGGAGGGCAGCGCTTGGTCTTTGCCGAGGTCGGCGTTTGCTGGCGCGCGCTCAATTTTCGCCGTAAAGTAACGGGCAGGTCTGCCAAGGATGGTTTGTCATGCTGAACTGGATGTTGTCACGCAACAAGTCGAGTGAGGAGGATTCGAAGCACCCGCTCGGGAGCGAGCGCGGCATCGCCTCCATCCTGGGTGAGATTTTCGTCACCGATCCAGTCAAACGCATTCGGGAAGTCAATGACTGGTTTGCGGAAGCTGATAGCCTTGCCGAACAACTCAGTCCTGCTCAGTACGTCCGGGCCATGGATCGGCTGGACGACTTCATTCAGCCCGATATCGCCAAGTGCTGGCAGAGTCTGCTGGCGGAATCCGCCAAGCCGGAACCTGGCCCGCTCCCCAGCCACATTCTTGATCTCTATCATTGTCATGCCCTGAAGGCAAACCGCCTGGCGCTGGAAGTGGCGCTGGCAGAAGAGCCTTTGCGCGAAGATAAACGCGTTCTGGCCCGCCATGCCATTCGCGCCCTGCGGGCGTGGGCCAGCCACAAGAAACTTTGCCGCATTCTTTGCCGTGATCCGGGGAAGATGATCTGGAAAACCGCGCTTGATCTCGTGATTGCCGCGGATGAGAACAAAGTCTTGAATCTGCCGCAAAACGCCTATGGCAATCTTTCCGCGCAAACGACAGCATGGCAGGAATACCTTGCCGGTCTGTTTCTCGAGACTGCACCCTATTCGGCCATGACCGCCAATGAGATAGAGACGGTCGAGCGGCTGGCTCGTTTTATCGAGTCCTACGTCCAGCATTCCGATGAACCTTTGCCCGGCAGCATTTTTTATATTGATCTCGAAACGCCCGGCGAGCCGGTCAGATACCGCTTCGGCGTTGGATCCAGCCAGGGACGGCGGCGCTATTTCAGCTTGGGGGGCGGTTATCAGTTGCTCCTCGACTTGCGTGAGAGCATGGGCCAGGAACGCAAGCTGCCGGCCTGGCTCGAGTCGACGGGTTGCAACCTGTTTCAGACCCGCAAGCTGTTGGCGACATTGACGCAACACTGGTCATCAACGCCACCGATGCGGGGGCGCCCAAGACGCAAGGCAAGCGGCCAGATTTTTGTGACCTGGAGCCTGGAAGTCGTGCGGCGCATGGTTTCCGCCTCGGAGTTTGCCCATTCGCGCCGTACACTCGATTACGAAGGCTATCTCAAATCGATGACCGCCCGCCATCGCGGCCACGAAGCGCTGGTCGCCGAAGCGCCGCCGCCAAGCCGCACCGGCATGGAAACACTGCAGGTTCTGGAAAGCGAAGGCGCACGCCAGATGATGGAAAAGTGGGAAGTCATCGACATCAGCGAACAAGGTCTTGGCGCCCGACTGCCTGATCGTAAACCCTGGCATGCCATTGGCGCCCTGGTGGGTTATCGCTTTGAGGAAGAAATGGACTGGCACGTCGGGATTATCCGCCGGCTTGGCATCAGTCATGGCCGCCCGAATGCCGGACTCTCCACCTTCCCCGGCATTCCGCAGTGTTCGCAACTACGCTCCGCCAATCCCAAGGCGGAAAGCCCCTGGGCCGGCCAGACCCGTGAAACCTCGGGGCTGGGCTGGCGTGACGCGATTGTGCTGGATGAGGAATCCTGCCTGCTGGTGGCGCCATCCGGAACCTTTATCGATGAGACCCGCCTCGAAGTGTCGATCGGGGGCAGTTCCCGGCCGATTTTCCTGGAAAGCCTGCAAACCAGCGGCAATGGTTATGAAATTATCAAGTACCGGGAAGTCGATGCAGAGTGACCTTCTGATGCGTTTTAACAGCTAACCGAGCCGCTGCCTCTGTTCCTCTAACTTCTTCAACAATGCACGGAAATCGGTTAGTCGCGCTTTCTCCTGCTCGACCACCGCTGCCGGTGCACGGGCGACAAAGCTCTCATTACCGAGCTTGTTTTGTGCGATGCCCACCTGTTTCTCGATTTTTTCGATTTCCTTGGCGATTCGTTCACGCTCAGCCACTACATCGATTTCCATCTTCAGCATCAGGCGCACATCACCGACAATCGCGACCGGCGCCACATCATCGGCCGGAATTTTGTCGACCAACTGAACTTCTGAAACCTTGCATAGCGCTTGCAGGATCGGCGCGAATTCGGCGATTTCCGCGCCGCCGCCAGCCACCAGCAAGGGCATGCGCAGCGCCGGCGACAGGTTCATCTCGCCGCGCAGATTGCGGCAGGCGTACGTCAGCGCTTTCAGGCGTTCGACCTTGGCTTCGCTGGCCTCATCCAGTTTTTTGAGATTGGCGCGTGGATAGGCGGCCAGCATGATCGAATCGTGCGTCTTGCGCCCGGCGATGGGCGCTACCGTTTGCCACAGTTCCTCGGTGATGAAGGGCAGCAAGGGATGGGCGAGACGCAACACGCTTTCCAGCACGCGCACCAGCGTGCGGCGAGCGGCGCGGGCTTCCGGTTCGGAACCGGTATTGATCTGCACCTTGGCAATTTCGAGATACCAGTCGCAGAACTCATCCCAAACAAACTTGTAGATGGCTTGCGCCAGCAGATCGAAACGATAATCGGCGTAGTGCTGCTCGACTTCAGCTTTATCGCGTTGCAGCAGGCTGACGATCCAGCGGTCGGCAAAGCTGAACCTGAGTTTGTCGGAACCTTGGCAGGCGCACTCGTCCAGCGCCAGATCGTGGCCTTCGACATTCATCAGCACAAAGCGCGTGGCGTTCCACAGCTTGTTGCAGAAATTGCGGTAGCCGTCGCAGCGGTTGAGGTCGAACTTAATGTCTCGGCCCGGGCTGGCGAGGCTGGCAAAGGTAAAGCGCAGCGCGTCGGTGCCGAAGGCGGGAATCCCTTCCGGGTATTCTTTGCGCGTTTTCTTTTCGATTTGCTCGGCCTGTTTCGGGTTCATCAGGCCGAAGATGCGCTTCTTGACGAGATCCTCAATGCCGATACCGTCGATCAGGTCGATCGGATCGAGCACATTGCCCTTGGACTTGGACATTTTCTGCCCTTCCGCGTCGCGGATCAGGCCATGCACATAGACATGCTTGAACGGGATTTTGCCGGTGATGTGCTTGGTCATCATCACCATGCGCGCCACCCAGAAGAAAATGATGTCGAAGCCGGTGACCAGCACCGACGACGGCAGGTAAAGATCGAGCGCCGGGTTCGATTGAGCAGGGTACTCTGGCGTCCAATCCAGGGTGGAAAAGGGCCACAGCGCCGACGAATACCAGGTGTCGAGCACGTCTGGGTCGCGCGTCAGCGCGCCGGTGTAGCCCGCTTTGGCGGCCTCTGCCCTGGCTTCGGCTTCATCATGGGCAACGAAAATCTCGCCGCGACGCTCGCCTTCGCGGGCATACCAGGCCGGAATTTGATGCCCCCACCACAGTTGGCGCGAGATGCACCAGTCCTGGATATTGTTCAGCCACTGGTTGTAGGTATTGACCCAGTTTTCCGGCACGAACTTGATTTCGCCGGAAGCCACGCATTCCAGAGCCTTTTCGGTAATGGATTGGCCATCTGCGCCCGGTTTGGACATGGCGACGAACCACTGGTCGGTGAGCATCGGTTCGATGACCACGCCAGTGCGGTCGCCGCGCGGCACCTTGAGTTTGTGCTTGTCGGTCTTTTCGAGCAGACCCAGGGCTTCGAGGTCGGCCACCACCGCCTTGCGGGCATCGAAGCGATCCATGCCCTGATACTTGGCCGGAGCGTGGTCGTTGATCTTGGCATCGAGCGTCAGAATTGAGATCATCGGCAAACCGTGACGCAGACCAACCGCGTAGTCGTTGAAATCGTGCGCCGGCGTCACCTTGACGCAGCCGGTGCCGAATTCGAGATCGACGTAGGCGTCGGCGATGATCGGGATTTCGCGCTCGGTCAGTGGCAGCTTCACGCTCTTGCCGATCAGGTGCTTGTAGCGCTCATCCTCCGGATGCACCATCACCGCCGTGTCACCCAGCATGGTTTCCGGGCGGGTGGTGGCGACCGTCAAATGGCCGCTTCCATCGGCCAGGGGATAGTGGATATGCCAGAGGAAGCCATCTTCCTCCTCGCTCACCACTTCCAGATCGGAAACGGCGGTGTGCAGGACCGGGTCCCAGTTAACCAGCCTTTTGCCACGGTAGATCAGGCCTTCCCTGTACAGGCGGACAAAAGTTTCGGTGACGATCTTGTTCAGGCCAGTATCCATCGTGAAGCGCTCGCGGCTCCAGTCCGGGCTGGTGCCCAGGCGGCGCATCTGGCGGGTGATGGTGTTGCCGGAGTATTCCTTCCACTCCCAGACTTTTTCCAGGAACTTCTCTCGGCCCAGATCGTGACGCGAAATACCTTGCCCGTCCAATTGACGCTCGACGACGATCTGCGTGGCGATACCGGCATGGTCGGTGCCCGGCTGCCAGAGGGTGTTGTGGCCCCGCATGCGGTAATAGCGGGTCAGCGCATCCATCAAGGTCTGGTTGAAGCCATGCCCCATATGCAGCGTGCCGGTGACATTGGGCGGCGGCAGCAGGATGCAGAAGGCGTCGGACTTGTTCGGGTCGAGGCCGGCGTCAAAATAGTTTCGGGATTCCCATTCGGGGTACCAGCGGCGTTCAATATCCGCCGGTTCAAAGGTTTTGGCGAGTTCCATGAGGGAGCGATGACAGGGGCAGAAAACGGGTCATTATACTGGCTCCTGGCGGCGCACGTTGATTGCTGAGCTTGCACGATAGGGCATCGTGTCACTTTCTGGGGCATAATTACTTCCTTTTTACGACTGATTTTTGCCGCATGATGGCTCGCGTTCTGATCTATGACACCACGCTGCGCGATGGCACGCAGCGAGAGGATATTTCGCTTTCGCTGGAAAACAAGCTGGCGATTGCCAAGCGGCTGGCCGATTTTGGTGTGCATTACATCGAAGGCGGCTGGCCGGGTTCCAATCCCAAGGATGCCGAGTTTTTTCAGCGTGTTGCCAAGATGAACCTGGGGCAGACGCGGGTGGCGGCTTTTGGCAGCACGCGTCGTAAGGACAGCCAGTGTGACGACGACAGCAATCTGAAGACTTTGCTCGATGCAGGCACGCCTGCGGTGACCATGGTCGGCAAAAGCTGGGATTACCATGTCACCGAGGTGCTGGGCGCGACGCTGGAGCAGAATCTGGCCATGATCGGCGAGAGCATGACCTGGATGAAGGCCAAGGGGCGTGAGGTGATGTACGACGCCGAGCATTTTTTCGACGGTTTTCTCGCCAATCCCGAGTATGCGGTGGCCACGCTGAAGGCGGCGCTCGATGGCGGCGCCGACTGGCTGGTGCTGTGCGAGACCAATGGCGGCAGGTTGCCGTGGGAAGTTGAGGCGATCACCCGCGAGGTGCACAGCCGCCTGCCCGGCGCCAAGATCGGTATCCACTGTCATAACGATTCCGGTTGCGGCGTGGCCAATTCTCTGGCCTCGGTGCGCGGTGGCGCGACGATGGTGCAGGGAACGATCAACGGCTACGGCGAGCGCGTCGGCAATGCCGATCTGGTGACGATCATCCCCGATCTGCAGATCAAGATGGGGCATGAGGTGTTGCCTGCCGCGCAGTTGAAGGAACTGACCCAACTGTCACGCTATGTGGCAGAAGTCGCCAATCTGCAGCACGACAACCATCATCCCTATGCCGGTCACAGCGCCTTTGCCCACAAGGGCGGCATTCACGTCGCCGCTATTCTGAAAGCGGCGGATACCTACCAGCATATTGACCCGGCGCTGGTTGGCAACGAAATGCGTGCCGTGATTTCGGAGCTTTCCGGCCGTGGCAATATCGAGATGCAGGCCAAGGCGTTGGGCATCGATCTTAGCCGTGAGGATGTTCAGCGCGTTCTGGCCCAGATCAAGCAACTGGAAAACGAGGGCTTCACCTTTGAAGCGGCGGAGGCCAGCGTTGAATTGATGCTGCACCGACTGAAGCCGGACTATGTCGAGCCCTTCACGCTGATTGACTATTTCCTGATCAACGAGCACCGGCATGGTCGCGGCCTGTTGTCGGAAGCGATGGTCAAGCTCAAGGTTGGGCAGGACATCAAGTTCATGGCGGCCGAAGGCAACGGGCCGGTTGATGCCTTGTCGCATGCCTTGCGTGCGGCCTTGGTCGACAGCTATCCGGTGCTGGAGACGGTGCGCCTGACCGATTACAAGGTGCGCATCCTGAACGGCAATGAAGGTACGGCCGCCATTACCCGCGTGCTGATCGACTTCCAGGCGGGCCTCGAAACCTGGACGACGGTGGGGGCGAGCGGCAACATCATCGAAGCGAGCTGGCGGGCGCTGTCGGACAGCATGGAATACGCGCTCGTTAAGCTGGCAGGCTGAAATCCGGGCTGGGGGATAAGAATGATTTCGTTTTGCGTCAATGGCAAACGAGAGTCACGCTCGGCCTGTTCGGTGCTCGAACTGTTGGCGAAAAAGCAGTTGGCGCCGGAACGGGTGGTGGTCGAATTGAATGGCGCCATCGTCAAGCGCCCGCAATGGGGCGAGACGATGCTGCGCGAGGGCGATACGGTCGAAATTGTCTGTTTTGTCGGTGGGGGTTGAGAGGTGCAGGATAATTTGATTCTGGGCGGCAAGGCGTTCAGCAGTCGCTTGTTGACGGGTACGGGCAAGTTTTCCAGCCCGCGGCTCATTCCGAAGATCCTCGCAGCCAGCGGCGCGCAGATGATGACGGTGGCGGTGCGCCGCGTGAATCCGGACAAGCCGGAAGAAGACATGCTGACCCATATCCCGGCTGGCGTCACCATTCTGCCTAATACCTCGGGTGCCAGAAACGCCCAGGAAGCCGTGCGCATTGCCCGCATCGCCCGCGAAATGGGCTGCGGCGATTTCATCAAGATCGAAGTCATCACCGACATGAAATACCTGCTGCCGGATGGCGCCGAGACGCTGGCGGCTGCCGCTATTCTGGCCAAGGAAGGTTTTGTCGTGCTGCCTTATATCCAGCCCGATCCGGTGCTGTGCCGACAGTTGGAAGCGGCGGGCGCGGCGGCGGTGATGCCGTTGGCGGCGCCGATTGGCTCGCTGCGCGGCCTGAGATGCCGCGACATGCTGGAAATGATTATCGAGGCCAGCTCCGTGCCGGTGATTGTCGACGCCGGCATCGGCAGGCCCTCGCATGCGGCCGAGGCGATGGAACTGGGTGCCGATGCGGTGCTGGTCAATACTGCCATTTCGGCGGCGGAAGACCCGGTGCTGATGAGCCGAGCCTTTGCGCTGGCCGTGCAGGCCGGTCGCCTGGGCTATCTGGCCAAGGCTGGTGCCGAGCGGCCGGTGGCGGTGGCCAGTTCTCCTTTGACCGGATTTCTCGGCGTTGCCCATGCCAATTGAAGAAGGTTTTGACTTTGCTGCTAAGCTGAGCAAGGCGGCGAGTATGGATATTCCGGCCCTGCTGCACAAGGAAAAACTGAGGCCGGACGAATTCCTGGCTCTGCTGTCGCCGGCGGCACTGCCGCACCTGGAGGCGATGGCCGCCAAAGCCCACGCCCTGACCGTCCAGTATTTCGGCAAAACCATCCAGCTCTACAGCCCGCTTTATCTTTCAAGTTTTTGCACCAACGAATGCGTCTATTGCGGCTTTCGCGCCAGCCACAAGGAGCGCCGCCAAATCTTGAGTCTGGAAGAAGTCGAATCGAATGCACGGGCTTTGGCGTCGACCGGCATCCGCCACCTCCTGTTGCTCACCGGCGAAGCGCCAAAACGCACGCCGCTTGGTTATCTGGTTGATTGCGTCAAGGTCGTCCGGCACCATTTTTCCTCCGTCGGCATCGAAATCCATCCGCTCGATGAGGCGCAATACGCCATCCTGAAAGAAGCCGGCGTGGATAGCCTGACCATCTATCAGGAAACCTACGACCGTGAAATCTATCGCAAAGTGCATCTAAAAGGGCCGAAAAGCGATTACGACTACCGGCTGGAAACACCCGCACGCGGGGCGCAGGCGGGCTTCCGCTCGGTCAATATCGGTGCCTTGTACGGCCTGGCCGATCCGCTCTTCGATGCCTATTGCGCTGGCTTGCACGCCAAATCCCTGCAGGATGGATTTCCTGCGACAGAAATCAGCTTGTCGCTGCCGCGCCTGAATCCGGCGCAGGTCAGCGTGCCGCCCGAATACCGCCTTTCCGATGCGCGTTTTGTCCAGTTCATCCTTGCCTACCGCCTGTTTTTGCCGCGCCTCGGTATTACCCTGTCGACCCGCGAAACGGCGGCATTCAGGGATAACCTGATTCCACTCGGCGTCACCCGCATGTCGGCGGGTTCGATCACCCGTATTGGTGGCTACGATGGCAAGGAAGGCGGCAGCAGCCAATTCGATATTTCGGATGAGCGCAGCGTGGCGGAAATGGATGCGGCCATCCGGGCACGGGGTTATGAGCCGGTCTATAAGGATTGGCAGCCGTTATGAAAATCGGCATTGCCGGCGCTGGGGGCATAGGCAGCAACGTCGCCTTCCATCTGGTGCGCAGCGGCGTCCTGGATTTGAAGATTTTCGATTTCGACCGGGTCGAAGCCAGCAATCTCAATCGCCAGTTCTATTTTGCCGACCAGATGGGTAGCCCTAAGGTGGAGGCGCTCAAGACCAACCTGCTGCGCATCGATCCGGCGGCCCGTATCGAGGCCATCGTCCAGCGTTTGGATGCGGACAATGTGCCGGAAGCGTTTGCCGATTGCGGCATTGTCGTCGAAGCCCTCGACCGGGCCGAAAGCAAGGCCATGCTGATCAATGCCCTGGCCGGCAGTGGCAAATACTTGGTTTCCGGCAGCGGCTTGGCGGGGCTGGCGCCGGAAGGCGTCAAGCTGCGCAAGCTGGGCGAGCACATGGCGATTGCCGGCGATTTTGCTTCTGACGTTGTTCACCTTCGACTTTACAGCCCGAAAGTGATGCTGGTCGCTTCACTGATGGCGATTGCCGTCCTGCAGAAGTTGGGTTATCCGGAGGAGCTGATGTAGATGTTGTTTCAACTCCGTAAGAGGGCTGAATATTGCACGCGGTGACGGGCGAAAATTGCGGCGGAGCGGGTGATAAAGTAGGATGAGCACTTTACCCGACAGGATCGCCTCGCCGGGATTCAGCATACGAACAGGAAGGACCGGTTTTGCCATGCAACCCATTTTGAAATCGAACAAGCTTGCCAACGTGCTCTATGACATCCGTGGGCCTGTGGCGCAGCGCGCCAAACAGATGGAAGAGGAAGGCCATCGCATCATCAAACTCAACATCGGCAATCTGGCGCCCTTCGGTTTTGATGCGCCGGAGGAAATTCAGCAGGACATGATCCGCAACCTGCCTAATGCGGCGGGTTATTCGGATTCCAAGGGGATTTTTTCCGGCCGCAAGGCAGTGATGCACTACAGCCAGGAAAAGAAAATCAAGGGCGTGTTGCTGGAGGATATTTATCTCGGCAACGGCGTTTCCGAGCTGATCGTGATGGCCATGAACGCGCTGCTCAACACTGGCGACGAAGTGCTGCTGCCAGCGCCGGATTATCCCCTGTGGACGGCGGCAGTGAATCTTTCCGGCGGCACGCCGCGCCATTACCTGTGTGATGAGGGCGCTGGCTGGCTGCCTGATCTTGACGATATTCGTAGCAAGATCACGCCGCGGACGCGCGCCATTGTGGTTATCAACCCGAATAATCCGACCGGGGCGCTCTATCCGGATGCGCTCTTGCAGGAGATCGTCAGTATTGCCCGCGAACACAGCCTGATCATCTATTCCGACGAGGTTTACGACAAGGTTTTGTACGACGGCAATACCCATACTGCCATTGCCTCGCTGTCGGAAGATGTGTTGACGGTGACTTTGAATGGACTTTCGAAAAACTACCGTTCTTGCGGCTATCGTGCCGGCTGGATGATTGTTTCCGGCGACAAGCGCCATGCTCGTGACTACATCGAAGGCCTTGATCTGCTCGCCAACATGCGGATGTGCTCGAACGTTCCGGGTCAGTATGCCATTCAGACGGCGCTGGGGGGCTACCAGAGCATTAACGATCTGGTCGCGCCGGGTGGACGCATGTGCCGGCAGCGCGACCTCGCCTACGAACTCGTCACCGCCATTCCCGGCGTCACCTGCGTCAAGCCCAAAG
Organism: Pseudomonadota bacterium; assembly: GCA_022705135.1. Classification (GTDB taxonomy): domain Bacteria; phylum Pseudomonadota; class Gammaproteobacteria; order Burkholderiales; family Rhodocyclaceae; genus UBA1934. Next base: position 26,457 of record JAKJFA010000022.1, read on the forward strand.
CGACGTTGTACATGTTCCCGCGCCTGGACCCGAAGGTCTATCCGATTGTCGACGATCAGCAACTTATGCTCGATTTGTTACAGGAGGAACGCCTGCTGCTGACGCACGGAACCGGTTTCAATTGGCCGCATCCCGACCATTTCCGCCTCGTCTTTCTGCCGCATGAGGACGATCTGATTGAGGCCATTGGTCGCCTTGCCCGTTTCCTGGAAGGCTGTCGCAAGCGCTATGCCTAATTCCAATTCCAGATCGAACCATGACTTTGTTGACTTCGCCTCGCCGTACTATTCGTACTGTCTTCGGCTCGTCTTCGCGTCACGATTGATCTGGAAATGGAATAACTTGTGAGGAATGACGGGAAACCGAACTCCAGCCCAAACTCCTTGCCTTTGTTTCTAACCTCTTACTTCTTACTGAACACATGAAACCAATCAATGTAGGTCTGCTTGGCGCCGGTACCGTCGGTGCCGGAACTTTTTTCGTCCTGATGCGCAACGCCGAGGAAATCACCCGCCGCGCCGGGCGGCCCATACGGATTACCGCCGTTGCCGATAACGATCTGGCGCGAGCCCAGCACGTCGTCGGCGATGCTTGCACATTGACGGACGATGCTTTTTCTGTTGTCGATGATCCCGAGATCGACATCGTTGTCGAGTTGATCGGCGGCACGGGCGTGGCACGTGAATTGGTCATGCGGGCACTGAAGAACGGCAAGCACGTCGTAACTGCGAACAAGGCGTTGCTGGCTGTGTATGGGACGGAAATTTTCACCCTGGCCAGCCAGAAAGGCGTCATGGTGGCCTTCGAGGCGGCGGTGGCGGGGGGAATCCCGATCATCAAGGCGCTGCGCGAAGGGTTAACGGCCAACCGCATCCAGTGGATCGCCGGTATCATCAACGGCACCACCAACCACATTCTTTCCGAAATGCGCGACAAGGGCCTGTCTTTTGACACGGCGCTCAAGGACGCTCAGCGTCTGGGCTATGCCGAATCGGATCCGACGTTTGACGTCGAGGGCATTGATGCCGCGCACAAGCTGACCATTCTGTCGGCCATTGCCTTCGGCATCCCGGTGCAGTTCAACAAGGCCTATGTCGAGGGAATCACCAAGCTGCAGGCCTCCGACATCAAATACGCCGAGCAATTGGGCTACCGGATCAAGCTGCTGGGGATTACCCGCCGCCGCGACGAGGGCATCGAGTTGCGTGTGCATCCCACCCTGGTGCCGGCCAAGCGCCTGATTGCCAATGTCGAGGGGGCAATGAATGCGGTGCAGGTCTATGGCGATGCCGTTGGCGCTACTCTCTACTACGGCAAGGGGGCGGGTGCTGAACCGACCGCTTCCGCGGTGATCGCCGATCTGGTCGATGTCACCCGTCTGGCTAGCGCTGATCCGGAACATCGGGTTCCGCACCTGGCTTTCCAGCCGGATGCCATGGCGGATTTGCCAATTTTGCCGATTGGAGAGATCGAAACCGGCTATTACTTGCGCATGCGTGTTGTGGACAAACCCGGTGTTCTGGCCGAAATCACCCGTATTCTTGCCGACGCGCAGATTTCCATCGACGCCATGCTGCAACGCGAGCCCGAGGAGGGCGAGGGCGAGACGGACATCATCATCCTGACCCATGTTTGCCGGGAGAAAAACGCCAATAGCGCGATTGGCAAGATCGAAGCGCTTCCCGTTGTGAAGGGCAAAGTGATGCGCTTGCGGCTGGAAGGATTGCAATAAGGCCGCGCCGCTTTGCGGTAGACGAAAAAAGACCAGGAAGCCCCCGCCGAGTGGTGGCGAATGTACTGGCAGCGGGGAAACCTGGCCTGTTTGCGCAGCGGGTTGCCTGAGGCTTATTCCTGTAACAGACGCGGCCTTTCCGAACCTCTGTTTGCCAAGTACGGCAGTTTGGCGGAACGGAATCTTCTCGTCTGTTCATCGATGTTGCTGATGAAATTGCGGGAGGCCTGGTTGGCGTTGTGGATGGCCTGGTCGAAGAAGTTGTCGATGAACGCTTCGCTCGATGCTTGCAGCGTCTTCAAGTGTTCCTTGGTACATGCGCGGGAGCGGCTGCTGCCCTCAAAAAACACCTTGGCCAATTCAATTTGCTCGCGTGTGAACATGGTGGTCACCTCCTGGTAGTGGACATTTTCAATTTTTTCGATCTCAAAGTTCGAGTAATAACAGCTTAGTGCCTGAAAAGCCGCTTTAAACCTGCCAATGCTGATAGGTTTGGGCCGCAATTGCCCTACGGAAGCGGGTAAGCGGCGCAAAAAGCGCGTACTTCCCCTGCAATTGCGGCGATGACGCTTTCGTCCAGCCTTGAACGGACGATGCGGTCGATCCACTCGGTGACGCGGCGAAATTCCGCTTCGCCAAAGCCGCGCGTCGTCATCGCCGGCGAACCCAGACGCAGGCCGGAAGGGTTCTGTGGCGGGCAGTCATCCCAGGGAACGGCGTTGTAATTGGCGACCAGCCCGGCGCGGTCGAGGGCTTTTGCCACGGGTTTGCCGCCCAGACCCTTATTGCGCAGATCGACCAGAATCAGATGGTTATCGGTGCCGCCGCTCACCAGATCGAAGCCTTTTTCCAGCAGGCCCGAGGCAAAGGACTGGGCGTTGCTGACACAGCGCCGGGCATAGTCGGCGAATTCCGGCTGGGCGGCCTCCTGCAGGCAGACCGCGATGGCGGCCGTATTGGCGTTGTGCGGACCGCCTTGCAAGCCGGGGAAGACAGCCTTGTCGATGCGGGCGGCGTGCTGGGAGCGGCAGAGAATCATGGCGCCGCGCGGGCCGCGCAAGGTTTTGTGCGCGGTGGTCGTCACCACGTCGGCGTGCGGAATGGGGGAAGGATGGGCGCCACCAGCCACCAGGCCGGCGAAATGCGCCATGTCGACCAGCAAAATGGCGCCCACCTCGTCGGCGATCTGACGGAAAACGGCGAAATCGATCTGACGCGGGTAGGCCGAGTGGCCGGCGATGATGAGTTTGGGCTGATGCTGCCGGGCAAGATCGCGGACCTGGTCGTAGTCGAGGCGCTGAGTTTCACGATTGAGGCCGTAAGAAACGATCTTCCAGTACTTGCCGGTAATCGAGGCTTTCGAACCGTGCGTCAGATGGCCGCCGTGGGAGAGTTGCATGCCCAGTACGGTATCGCCGGGCTTGAGGAAGGCCAGATAAACGGCAAGATTGGCGGGGGAGCCGGAATAAGGCTGGACGTTGGCATGCTCGGCGCCGAACAGGGCTCGGGCGCGGGCGATGGCGAGGCGTTCGATTTCATCGATGACCTGTTGGCCCTCGTAGTAACGGGCACCGGGATAACCTTCCGAATACTTGTTGTTCAGGGGCGAGGACGTCGCTTCGCGCACGGCGGCGGAAGCGAAATTTTCCGAAGCGATGAGATGGACCGTTTCGCGCTGGCGCTTTTCTTCAGCCTGAAGCAAAGCGGCGTGTTGCGGGTCAATACGGGAAGTGAATGGGGTAGGGGATGACATGGCGACCTCCAAAAAGGTTGGGCCGGTCGCGGGGGAGGCCGTTTGGGCCTCCCTCGCCAGACCGGCAACGGTATGGCAGGAAAGCGCCCAGACGCACGGCTTCCGTCGGGTTTTTTGCCCGACTCCGCACTCCCTTGGGGTGTTGCTCCCCAACTTCGCGTCAGTAATGCGGAGACAGTCAGTTTGCCGTAGGATGTTGCAGGTGGCAAGAACAACCGAAAAACGTGGTCCCTATTTATTCAGCGCCGCCGTCAGCGGCTGCGGCCGCGGAGGTAGTTATCGAGCGCGTCGAGCAACTGCCCGGGCTGCGACATCCGGCCCGATAGCGCCTGCGCCTCTGCGGTCTGCTCGGGCGTCATCCTGGCGACCAGCATGTCGCGGACCTTGGCTCGCGCTTCGTTGTATTCATTGGCAAGCGCCAGATTGATCAGGG
>JAKJFA010000023.1:0-266 GCA_022705135.1 Pseudomonadota bacterium
CAAAATTACACTGAACGGTTCTTCGACATCCCTCCCTTAACTGACCTTTGGCGGCTTAGCAAAGCCTGGATCAATCAGAGAAGAACATCTCCCCATCCGTGCATGCACCTCTGAAGCTCGCCAAACCCTAGAGCGGCTGGCTATTCTCCGAAGTACCTACACGTTTCGGTTGTCTCAATTCTTAAAGAGCAGCGATTTCTCCATTCACCTCTTTCGAGGCTTTCCCGAATCTGCCTTCCGGCTTTTTCGAGAGAAATCATTTCCGG
>JAKJFA010000023.1:289-17921 GCA_022705135.1 Pseudomonadota bacterium
TTCTAATGCCTCGCAAATTATTTCTCTCAACTTACTCAACGCGCTTACGCCACATCAAGCAAGTCTTTGTTTCACAGACTTCGCAACCATTTCCAAATCTTTGTCAGACCTGAACTGGTTGCGGGGGAAGGATTTGAACCTTCGACCTTCGGGTTATGAGCCCGACGAGCTGCCAGACTGCTCCACCCCGCGTCCGTCAAAGAGGCGCGATTCTCAAGCACTTCGCCAACTCTGTCAACCACCGCATCAACTTTTCTGCGGCCCCACCGCCCTGCAGCGGGAAAGACGATAATTATGCGTTATTTCGTCAGCCAATGCAAGAGCGGATCCCACTGTTCGAGGTCACGGCGAAAACGTGCCCGAGGAGGATCGAAAATCGTCACGCCGGCGGTAGCCACATTGACGTAATTCTGAGTATTGCGCAAATAGGCCACAATCGGGATATCGAAATGCTTGATGAACTCCTCCAGCATCCCTGCTGCCTTGGTACGCGGGTCGACGCGCATGGCCACAATGCCGATACTATTTTTGCGGCCGCGCATCTCGCTACGGATGGAATTAAGGAAGTCCTCTGTGGCCGCCAGATCAAACACGGAAGGCACCAGCGGAACAATCACTTTCTGGACTTGGCGCAAATAGTCGTTGAGCTTGTACCCTTGCAGGCCGGCCGGAGCGTCCATCACCACCCAGTCTGCATCCTGGGGAAGGCTGAGCAGCATATGATTACCGGCAAAATAGCCTGTGACCGCCGAAAGCTCCGGGTCACGAAACGCCATCCAGCGAATGGCGGACTGCTGGCGATCGAGATCGCACAACGTCACTTTCTTGCCCCGGTTGGCAAAACACCCGGCAAGATTGGTTGCCAACGTCGTTTTGCCAGCCCCGCCCTTGGGATTGGCCACCAGTACTGCGCGCATGAGGAACCTCCCGAACTTGAGTATTCGTATTATATTTCACTGAGAACACAAATCGGGCGATCCGAAGCTAGAATATAGCCCTGTAAAAAAGGGCCAGCGCACATGACCAAGGCTTCCTCCGAAAGACAAGGCATACAGTCGATCGAGGTCGGATTTCGTCTCTTGCAGCCTCTGGCGCGGTCGCGCCGGTCGATGATGTTGCGCGACCTGGCCGCCGCCGCGGGTATGCCGGCCGCCAAGGCGCATCGCTATCTGGTGAGCTTCATGCGCATCGGCCTGGTCGAACAGGACAACAGCACGGGCCGCTACGATCTCGGCGGCTTCGCGCTGGAGCTCGGGCTCTCCTCACTAGAACGGCTTGATCCGGTGCGCTTTGCCGGCCCTTATCTGGAAGAGCTCTGCGAAAAAATTCATCAAAGCGTGGCGCTCGCCGTCTGGGGCAATCGCGGCCCGACCATCGTCCGGGTCATTGACACTGGCGACCACATCGCCATCAACCTGCGTGCGGGAAACGTTCTGCCCACAGTCCGCTCAGCCACGGGCAAGCTCTTTGCCGCCTACCACCGCTCGCCTGCCATTCGTCAGATCGTCAACGAGGAACTGCAGGCCACCGCCAAGGAAACCAGGGTCGCGGTCACCACCTTGAGGCGGCAGCTGGAACAGGCCCTGACGGAAATCCGCCATCGCGGCATCGCACGGGCGGTCGGCGCCCTGACACCTGGCATCAACGGATTTAGCGCACCTGTATTCGACCACACGGGCACCATCGTCGCTGCCATTACCTCGCTCGGTTCAGTGGGAGAATTTAACGTGGAATGGGACGATCCCCTTGCCAAAGCCACGAGTGAAGCCGCGTTGGCGTTGTCGCGCCGCCTCGGTTACGGCAGCCTGCCGGATTGGACGGAAGAGGGTGGTGCCCCCGTCCGGAATCGAACCAGAACCTGATGCTTACAAGGCAACTGCACGACCTTCGTGCTACGGGGGCCACTGCCGCGGATCGCTGCGAAGAAAAGCGCAGCGGCGGCAAGGCGCGCATTATAACCTGCAGACAACCCGGGTAAAGGCAAAGAAAAACATGGCCAAACTCAAAAACCCATCGGAAATTGCCCGCGAGACGCTCAAGCAGCTTGCTGGGCGCCGCATGCTGCCCACCCCTAGCAACTACCGCACTCTGTATCAGGAAATCTCGGGTACTCAGGAAGAAGAGGCTTTCCCCGAAAAACATCTGAGCTCACTGGCAGCAGCCATTCCCAAGGCCACGCCCGAACAACTGCGCCTCGCCCGCGAACTGGAAGCTGCGGTCAAAGCCAGTAGCTGGGAGAGTTATCGCGCCCACCTGATCGACTTTATCAGCAACATCGCTACCAGCCAGAAACTGGCCTGGGCAGAGCTCATCAACGAACTATTGAAACAGTGGGAAGCCAAGCACTCGGGGATCACCCCCGCCCGCAAGCGCGAAGCCCTTGACCGCGTCCTGGGCAACACCAGCGCTGCACCCGAGGTGCTGTACAACCGCTTGCAGAACATCGTGCGCAACTGGGCGCAGGGCAGGGAAGCCGATATGGCGCTGGAAGGCGCCATGCCGGCCAGTGGGGCTACAACAATAAGCACAGAGGCAACATCGGAAACGCCCCAGGCTACGGCTACAGCTTCGGCACACACCACCAACCGGGATGGCGAATTGTTGCGCGAATTGCGCGAATTGTTCGCCTACACACTTGAAACAGCCTTTGCCGGTCAGTTGGCCGAGACACCCCAGCTCGCCAGCGACGCTAAGGCCCTGGCCGATGAAATCCGCAAAGCCTCCAACCAAAAGGAACTGGAGGAATTTCTCACTCACCTCAAACGCTTCGCCTTCAGGCTGGAACTTCTATCCGAAGACCAGGCCGAATTGCGCAAAAGCCTGCTGGATCTGCTGCGCCTGCTGGTCGAAAACATGAGCGAACTGGTGCTTGATGACCAATGGCTGCACGGTCAGATCGAGGTGGTGCGCAACATCATCGACAAACCGCTGTCGCAACACGCCATTGACGATGCCGAGCGCCGTCTGAAGGAAGTCTTGTTCAAGCAAAGCCAGTTAAAACAGAGCCTGCACGAGGCGCGCGAAGCCATCAAAAGCATGCTGGCTGGCTTCGTCGACCACTTGGCCGATTTTGCCGACGCCACTTCAGGCTATCACGACAAAATCGAAGCCAGCGCCGAAAAAATCAGCGTTGCCAAGGACATCAACGAACTCGAAACGGTCCTGGCCGAGGTCATGCGCGAAACACGCAATATCCAGATCAATGCCCAGCGCTCACGTGATGAATTGCGCGCGACGCAACAACAGGTAGCAGAAAAGGAGGCCCGCATCCACGAACTGGAACATGAACTGGAGCAAACCAGCACCCTCGTCCGCCACGACCAACTCACCGGCGCCCTCAACCGGCGCGGTCTGGATGACATGTTCGAGAAGGAAAAGGCACGATCAGAACGCCACCAAACGACGCTCTGCGTTGCCCTGCTCGACCTCGACAATTTCAAGAAACTCAACGATTCTCTGGGACACGAAGCGGGCGACCAGGCGCTGATCCACCTTGCCAACGTCTGCCGCGAGACGCTGCGACCACAAGACACCATCGCCCGTTATGGCGGCGAAGAATTCATCATCATCCTGCCGGAAACCGGCCTCGACGCCGCCGCTGCCGCGCTCACCCGGCTTCAGCGCGAGCTGACCAAACGCATTTTCCTGCACGAGCACGAAAAGGTACTCATCACCTTCAGCGCCGGCGTCACCGAATTGCGGCCTGAGGACAGTCAAGCCACCGTTGTCAAACGCGCCGACGAGGCCATGTACAAAGCCAAGCAGAGCGGTAAGAACCGGGTCGAAAAGGGTTAACGGCGAGATGGCCCGCATTGTCGTTGCCTCGCCCTCGTTCAGCCGTCATCCCAAGCTGCGCAATGAGCTGCTCGCCCTTTTTCCGGAGGCCTGTTTCCACGACAGCGAAACCGTCCTGTCCGGGCAAGCCCTGCTCGAACACCTTGGCGGCGCCGAAGCAGCGATCATCGGCACGGAACAAGTGAACGACACGCTACTCGCCGCCCTGCCCGACCTCAGATTCATCGCCAAATACGGTGTCGGACTCGACAATATCGACCAGGAAGCCTGCAATAGAAGGGGCATTGGTATCGGCTGGACCCCTGGCCTTAACGCCCGCAGCGTCGCCGAACTGACGCTGGGCTTCATGCTGGGCCTGACGCACAACGTTTTCCACACTTCAACCCTGCTGCGGCAAGGCACTTGGCTCAAACGCGGCGGCGTGCAACTCAACGGAAAAACGATCGGCATCATCGGTATCGGCCATGTCGGCCGTGAAGTGATCCGCTTGCTGGCGCCCTTCGGCTGCGCCCTCCTAGGCAACGACATCGAAGACCGCAGCGCCTTCTACCGCGAATGGCAAGTCACCCCGGCCGACAAGGAAGCGATCTACGCCAGCGCCGACATCGTCTCCCTGCACGTGCCGCTCACAGCGCTCACTCGTCACCTCATCAATGCCGAAAGCCTGGTCCGTTTCAAACCTGGCGCTTTCCTCATCAACACGGCGCGCGGCCCGGTGGTGGAACAGGCGGCCTTGCAGGCCGCACTTGAGTCAGGAACTCTGGGCGGCGCGGCCCTGGATGTCTATGAACAAGAACCACCGAACGATCTGGAATTTCTGGGCCACCCCAAGCTCGTCGCCACCCCGCATATCGGCGGCAATGCCGAAGAAGCGGTTTTGGCAATGGGGCGCTCAGCCATCGAACGCCTCAAAAAGCATTACGAACGCTGAAACAAGACGCCGCAACTTTTATAGCTCGGCTTCACACCATTTGACCCACATTTGCCGATAAGCCGCTTCCACCTTACGGGCAAAAGCAGGCTCGTCCATCAATGCGCAGTTTTCCATCTCGCCCCGCAGCCCTTCGCGCAGAACCATCAGCCTGCCCAAATCCGAAGCCAGCGAAACGGTGATTTCAATATATTCCTCTTCGCTGCGGGCGATCCACTCGGGATGCCCAATAGCCTGCAGGATTGCGCTGCCCAACCGCCCAACACTGGGACGGTCTGCCAAAGTCACGAACGGGATCCCCATATAAAGGGTTTCAAAAAGCGTGGTACCCGAATTGTGCGGAAAACAATCGAGACCAATATCCAGACCACGCAACACATCCCATGGAGGGCTATGGCAGCCAATTTCCAGCCGGTCACAGTCAATGCCATGTTCCGCAAATTGCCGGACCAAATCGTCCTGCATCATGGCCCCCTTGTAACTTCCGCTATCCACCACCAGTCTAGTCCCATCCAAGCGCTTCAAAATTTCCGACCAGACCCTAATCGTTCGATGATTGATGCGCACAGCACGCGTCAGGGTGCCCAAAGTCAGATAACCGCGCTTATTGGCTGGCAGCGCGCCCACCTGCCCCATATTCTCGGCTGGACGATAAACCAGGGCGGGATGTTCAATGCGCCATGGCCTCTCGGAGAACAGCGCTTCGCTGCCAGCCGGAACGCTCACGGAATCCGTAAGAAAGTAGTCGATTGCAGACAACCCGGTCGTGTATCCATAGCCCAGCCACGAAAGCGATACCGGGGCGGGTTTCCGGGCAAAAACGGCCAAGCGGTTTTTTTCAGTGTGACCGGCCAGATCAACCAGAATATCGATGCCGTCGGAACGTATGCGGTCAGCCAGAGCATCATGGCTCATCCCCAAGGTCCGCACCCAATGATCGACATAACCGCGGTATCTTGCAGTGACTTCGTCTTCCCGGGCCAACTCGGCGTAGGCATAAACTTCAACCGCATTTTTATCGTGATACGCTAACAAAGGTTCAAGGAAATGGCGGCACGAATGGCGGCGAAAGTCCGGTGAAACATAGCCCACTCTAAGCCGCCGCCGGGTATCCCGGCTATTGCTGTGCGCGTACCATTTGGCGTGATGCGGCAAACCAAAACGCTTGTCGTATTGCTGATAGGCAGCAAAAATTTCCTCTCCGCTCCTGTCTGGATGGTAGTTGATCGTGAAGAGCAAATTATCAAAGGCTTCGGCATAATCGGGCTTGAGTTGCAAAGCGCGTCGATAGTTCGATTCCGCTTCGGCGAAAGCACCCTTTTCCTTCAGCACGTTCGCCAGGTTGCTATAGGCCTTGGCATAGTCAGGCTGAATCTCCGCCGCCTTGCGGCAACAGGCTTCGGATTCTTCAAGCTGCCCCAGAGTTTGATAGACCACGCCCAAATTACTGTGCGCCTCGGCAAAACGGGGTTGAATGCGCAGAGCGCGCTGGTAACTGGCCTGAGCCTCTTCGTACCGCCCAAGGTCATAGTAGACGATCCCCAAATTACTGTGCGCCTCGAACATTCCAGGCCTGATCTTCAGGGCTTGCTGATAGACCAATAGCGCCTCATCCAGCTTCCCCTGGGCATGCAGCGCCCCCCCAAGATTATTAAGCGCCTCGACCATTCTCGGTTCAATTTGTAAAGCTTTGCGACAGCTTGCCTCGCATTCTTCCGGCCGCCCCAAGGCCTGTAATATGCTGGCCAGATTGCAGTGTGCCTCGGCATTGCGCGGCATTAGCGAAACTGCTTTTTGCAGAGCCGTTACTGCATCCTCATAACGCGCCATCTGACCCAGCGCCAAGCCCAGCACCATCCAGGCAAATCCATCCGACGGAAAGTTATCCACCATCGTCTGCGCCAGTGCCGCTGCTTCGTTAAGCCGCCCCTGGTTAAACAGGTCAGCCAATTTGTTTTTCTCTTGCGTGCTCGGATTACGTCTTTGCTGCGTGGAATTTGCAGAGGGCGTTTTTTGGGCAATGACAGGTTCAGGAAACGCGACGCCATCAAGTCCATTTTCTCCTGTCTGAGCCAACAGCGCATTCAGGCGCACTTGGTATTCCTGGCAATTGGGCTTCAGCGCCAGAGTCGCGCGGTAAACCTCGACCGCTTCCGAAAAACGGCCTCCCTTCTGCAGCGCCACGCCTAATGCAAAAGAAATGTCGGGGTTTTCGGGCTTTAATTGCCGCGCCATGCGCAAGCATTCCAGCCCAACATCGATTGACCCCTTGCCCACCTGCACATTGCCAAACAGAAGAAGCAATTCTTCGTCGGCCGGATCAATCGCCAACAGACGGCTGCAGATCGCTTCGGCGCTGGCCAGATCACCGCGTTGGTAATACTCCTGCGCAGCAAGAAAACTTTGCTGAAGCACAGGGTCGGAATTTTTGAGCATCCTCGTCAACCCACAGTGAAATATCTTCCATTCTTCCAGACGGCGTCACGGACAGCCCGATTCTCGCACAGACACTCAAGGAATGGCGCTTTTGTCCGTAGAACTGATTGCAAAGACAAACCCGTCAATGCCCCCTCAAAAAATCCCCTAAAGTTTCCTCGATAACTTCCGTAAATATGTTCAACGGTGCAGGCGGAGGATTGCGGCGCCCGAGATTAGAGGGTCGGTCATGAAAAGGACCGGCCGGCTGATTAACCTCTCCAAGGAGACAAAAATGCCCCAAATCATCAACACCAACATTCAATCCCTGAATGCTCAGCGTAATCTGAATACCTCTCAGTCGGCCCTGTCCACCGCACTGCAGCGCCTGTCCTCCGGTCTGCGCATCAACAGCGCCAAGGACGACGCTGCCGGCCTCGCCGTCGCGACCCGCATGCAGGCTGCTTCGCGCGGTTTCACGCAGGCGATCCGCAATGCCAACGACGGCATCTCGCTGGCGCAGACCGCCGAAGGCGCGCTGTCGAAGGTCGGTGACAACCTGCAGCGTATCCGCGAACTGGCGGTCCAGTCCGCCAACGCCACCAACAGCGCTTCTGACCGTGCCGCTCTGGATCTCGAAGTGCAACAGCGTGTTGCGGAAATCGAACGTACCGCCACCCAGACCTCCTTCAATGGCCAGAAAATTCTCGATGGCACGTTTGGCACGGCAGCCTTCCAGGTCGGCGCCAACGTTGGCGAAACCATTTCCATCAGCCTCGCCACCAGCATGCGGACCACGTCTATCGGCAAGACCGCCGATTACGTCAATGGCACCACGGCTTATGACTCCTCCAAGGCGGTTGGTCAGCAAGGCACCGGTGTAGACGGCAGCGCCCTGGCTTCCGGCGACCTCGCCATTGCCATCGGCAGCAACTCCGCCATCGGCGTCGGCGCTTCGGTCGATAACAGCTCCGGCACCGGAAACGCTGGCAGAACCGCAGCCAGCGCCTATTCCAAAGTGCAAGCCATCAACGCCGCCGGCATCAACAACCTGACCGCTACTGCCGATACCACCATCGCCTTCGACTTCGTTGCCGTGACCGACACCGCTTCGGATTACAGCATGACCATCAACGGCCAGGCAATCTACTCAGGCTACACTTCCGCCATCAGCGGCGACCAGATGGCTTCGGCGATCAACGCCAACGCTTCCGCCACCGGCGTCACCGCCAGCTTCGACAGTGGCACCAACGTAATGACTCTGAGCGCCTCCGATGGCCGCGATGTCACCGTCAGCCAAACCACCGGGCTTGCCAATGCCGGCCTGGGCCAAGGTCTGACGACAACGACTGCAGGTGAAAACAACACGGTCAACGATGCGCTGGTTGCAACCACGGTCACTTCCGCAGTTGCAGTTTCCAATACCTTCAAGGGAACCATCCGCCTGACCTCGACGGAAGCGATGACGCTGAGCGGCAACAATGAAACACGTATCGGTTACGCCGACGGTTCATCGATGGCGCTTGGTGCTTCGGCCCTGAACTCGGTCTCGGTTACCAGCGTAGCCAACGCCAACACCACGATTACCCGCGTGGATGCGGCCTTGACTGCGGTCAGTACCTTGCGTTCGAACTTCGGCGCCATCCAGAACCGCTTCGAGTCGGTCATTGCCAACCTGCAAGCAACGGCGGAAAACCTGACGGCTTCCCGTAGCCGCATCCAGGATACCGACTTCGCACAGGAAACGGCAGCGCTGACCCGTGCGCAGATCCTGCAGCAATCCGGTATCGCGATGTTGTCGCAAGCCAACGCTCTGCCCAACAACGTGCTGTCGCTCCTGCGCTAAGCCGATCTGGTAAGCTGACCCCAACGGGCGCGGAGGCGGATACGCCCCGCGCCCGCAACGCTTGAGCAAGGAGAAAGATCATGTCGGTACAATCGGTTTCCACACAGATACCACCGCCCATGATGCCCGCCGCCCGGCGCGGCGAAAATACGGCCGACGCATCAACCCAGGCAGTTGCTGACATAGCGAAGGTGACGGCAGAGTCAGCCCAAACCAATGCCAACACCCGCGAGCAGCTTGAAAATGCCGTCGAAGCGGTGCAAAAGTTCATCGAGCCGCTGGCGAGCAATCTACAGTTCAGTATCGACGAGGAGACAGGTATCCGGATCGTCAAGGTGGTCGATGCCGCCACCAAGGAAGTTATCCGGCAAATTCCTTCGGAGGAAATCCTGCAGATTGCCAAGGCGCTTGACCGCCTGCAGGGATTGTTGTTCCAGCAGAAAGCCTGAACGCGGGTAGACTGCTAACAGCATCCTGTGCACAATGTAAGGAGGGTTCTAGCAACATTAGATACCTGAGCGCGAAAGGAAGACATCATGGCAGGACTCTCATCTCCCGGACTCGGTTCGGGTCTGGATATCAACGCCCTCATCAGCCAGCTGATGGCGGTCGAGCAGCAACCTCTCATCGCTCTGCAGCGAAAGGAAGCCAGCTACCAGGCCAAGATTTCTGCCTTGGGCTCGCTCAAAGGCGCACTCTCTGCGCTTCAGACGAGCGCAGAAGGCTTGGTGCCCGCCACCGGAACCACTGCAGCCGACAAATACACCACGACCCGCGCGGGGTTTGGCGACACCACTTTAGGCAGCGCCACAGCGACCAACAGCGCCGCTGCTGGCAGCTATACCCTGTCGGAAATCACCCTCGCCAAGGCAGAGCAGGTACGCAAAAGCGGCATGAGCATTCCGGCCGGAGAGGGTACGCTGACCATCACGGTCGGCAGCGGCTCGGCTGTCGAAGTGGACATCGCGGCAGGTGCAACATTGAGCAGCATCCGGGATGCAATCAACGCTTCCTCTGCTCAGGTCAGCGCAGCGATCATCAACGACGGAAGCAACGACTATCTCGTACTGACCGCTGATAGCAGCGGCGTCACTAATACCATCACCGTCGCCGGCAGCGCCGGCTTCGAAGATTTCAGTTACTCCTCCGGCACACCCAACAGTTGGACACAAGCCGTACCTCCCGCAAATGCTTCGGTCAAGGTCAACGGTATCCCCGTCACCAGCACCACAAATACCATTTCCACCGCCATCGAAGGCGTCACCATCAATCTCACCAAAGAAACCACAGGCTCAACCACCCTGACCATTACAAAAGACCATGGCAGCATCACGTCGAGCCTCAACGCCTTCATTACGGCATTTAACAGCGCCTCGACCACGATCAAGGGCCTTGGCGCCTATGACAGCGAAACAAAAACTGCCTCGACGCTGACCGGCGACAGCACGCTGCGCTCGGTTGATTCCAGATTGAGTGCCCTGTTCTTCACCGCTTTCGGGTCTGAAGGCAGCTCTCTGCAGCGTCTATCCGACCTTGGTGTCAGCCTCCAGCTTGATGGCACCCTCAAACTCGATTCCAGCAAGCTCAACACTGCTGTCAGCAACAATTTCGAGGAAGTCGCCAATCTCATCGCCGGCGCTGGCACTAGTTTCAAGGAGGCTGTTTCCGGCATGGTGGGCAGCAGCGGTACCGTCACCAACAAGATTGAGGGCATCAATGCCACGATCAAGCTTCTAGACCAGCGCCAGGAAGCATTACAATTAAGTCTGGCCAGAATCGAAGAGAGATACCGGCAGCAGTTCACAGCCCTCGACGTGCAGCTTTCCAACATGCAATCGCTGAGTTCGCGGCTCGCCTCGATGCTGTCGACCATTCCCAGCGCCAGCAACAGCAGCAATTGAGGAGACTGTATGTTTGGAGCACCGCGTAACCCGATCTCTGCCTACGCCAGCGTCAATGTCGAAACCTCGGTTGCCGAGGCCAGCCCGCACAAGCTGGTCCTGTTGCTTTTTGATGGTGCCATCCAGGCATGCGTCGCGGCACGGCTGCACATGGAACACAAGCAAATCGCCGAAAAGGGCACAGCGGTTTCCAAGGCCATCAACATTATCACCAACGGCCTCAAGGCCAGCCTCGACATGGAAAGCGGCGGCGAACTGGCGGAGCGCCTGGCGGCGCTCTACGACTACATGGTGCAGCGCCTGCTCTACGCCAACCTGAAAAACCAGCCGGCAGCGCTCAGCGAAGTCATCGCCTTGCTGACTGAATTGCGCGACGCCTGGGCGCAAATTGCCCCCGAGCAGCAAAAGGTTGCGGCGGCCTGAGGTGTCGTGAACCGCCGCCCGCCCCCCTTTGCCACTTTCCAGAGCCTACTGGCGCTTTCGGAACAGATGGCCGACCTGGCCTGCGCGCAGGAGTGGGATCAGCTGGTTCAACTGGAGGGCGAGCGTGCCAAACTGAGCGCCCAACTGCCCGCGCAACTCCCCGATCTGCCACGCGCCGAAGCCCAATCCATTGCTGAACTCATCAAGCGCATCCTCGAATGCAACGCCAGCATCCAGGGACACGTGAAGCCATGGATGGAGCACGTCTCCGTCCTTCTTGCCGCCTTTTCGCCCAAGGCCTGACCCCGCGCGGAATAAGCCATGATCCCACCAGATGCCGCCAGCCGTCTGCGCCTGACCTTGCCGGATCAGCCCCTGCCGACTCAGCCGGTTCCGGCCACACAAAAACTCGCGGACGCCCTTGGCGAACTGGTTCCCGGTCAGCGCCTGCTTGCCCAGATCCAGTCGCTGCTGCCCAACGGCACCTACCGCGCCGTCGTTGGCCAACGCGAAATCACCCTGGCGCTGCCTTTTTCCGCCAAGAACGGTGACGTCCTCGAACTTGAAGTCACCGAAACCAAAGGCCGGGCCACCCTCGCGTTTGTCGCCAATCGGGGCGCCGGGGAAACCGGCGATGCCGAACAGCAATCCGTCGCCACCCGCCTCAGCCAGACCGGCAAAATGATCGGCGACCTGCTCACCGGCATCGGCAAGGAAGGCAGCCGCGCCCAGCCCGCCGCCCTCAACGGCAATCAACCCCTCATCGCCAAAATGCCGCAATCGGCCGCCGAACTGGTCCCACTGCTGAAAGAAGCCCTGGCCAAAAGCGGCATGTTTTACGAAGCGCACCAAGCCCGTTGGGTAGAAGGCAAATTACCCACCGCAGTCCTGCTCCAGGAACCTCAAGGAAAACTCTCTCCGGCGCCCCGTGAGGCGCAGCCGCAACGCCCGGAAACACCAAACACGCCCACTGCCCCGGCACCCGCCAGCAAAGGCGCGGAAGAAGGGGTAGCCAGAACCCCCTTGCCAACAACCCCGCTGGAAACGGCAGCCGCCGCCCGCCCCAATGCCGCCGCCAGCCCGATCCACCCGCAACTGGTTCCGCTCGTGCAGCAACAACTCGATGCCCTGTCCACGCAAACCTACCTCTGGCAAGGACAAGCCTGGCCCGGCCAGAACCTGTACTGGGAAATCAGCGAGGACGGCAGCGGCCGGCAATCCGGGGAAGATGAGACAGCCGAACGCTGGCAGACCCGCATGGCGCTGAACCTGCCCAAGCTGGGCGGAGTTGAGGCGCGCATCCGGTTACGTTCCGGCGACGCCATCGACATCATCCTCACGACCGATAGTGAAGAAACACGGAACAAGCTGGCCGCCGCTTCCAATCAGCTTCGTCAAAAATTGGGTGACTCCGGACTGGTGCTCACGTCTTGCCAGGTCGATCACGTCCAGGGGATTCCAGTTGAAAACGCCCCCTGACCTGCAGCGCGAAGCCGTCGCGCTCAGCTACACACAAACCGACGCCGCGCCGCGCGTCGTCGCGCGCGGCCGTGGCGTCATCGCCGAGCAAATCATCGCCCGCGCCCATGAACACGGGGTTTATGTCCATGAATCGCCCGAACTCCTGACCCTGCTCATGCAGGTCGACATCGACGAGCACATTCCGCCGCAACTCTATCTGGCCGTCGCCGAACTGCTCGCCTGGCTTTACCACATTGAAAACGGCACCTCACTCCCCCCACCAAATACGCCGTTGCCGAAGGCCTAGCACTCTGGAAGAGGCCGCCTCTCACTCCGCGCACAAAATAACAGCCCCAGAAACAGGGGGATTTCCGGCGTCTGCGACCTATCCATCATCAAATCATTTCCCTGGCGTAGTATCGCACCCGGTTTTTGCGCTAAACTCATGGCAAGACCGGCCCTTGTAGAATGATGTCCGACCCTGAATCGGCCAACGCTGAAGAAACCCAGAACGCCCCGTTCGAACTCGAACAGACCGACATGTACAGCAAATACTTGCTGCATTCCCGGACTGAGATTCTGTTCGTTCTGCGTTCGATGATCAAAAAGAATTGTCTGACCAGCGTTTATTTTGACCAGGGCCGCAGCTTCCTGCTAACCGCCATTCTCGACGTGGACGAACGCAACAAAAGGTTCATCCTCGACCGTGGCGGCGACGAAGACGTCAACCAGAAAGCGCTCCAGGCGCCCCGCCTGCTATGCACCGCCAATCTCGAAAGGGTCAAGATCCAGTTTCTGCTCGACGGTCTAGAATCCATCCGCCACAACGGCAGAATGGCCTTCACAGCCAAAATCCCGGAAACCCTCCTGCGCCTGCAGCGCCGCGAGTACTTTCGCCTCGAAACCCCGCAGGTCAACCCCATTCTCTGCCAACTCAAAACAAAAAACGAAAACGGGGTTCCGCTTACGCACGAACTGCCTCTTCTCGATATCAGTGGGGGCGGTGTCTGCCTGATGGCACCCACCAGCGCCGAAGGCCTCTTTCCGGTCGGAACCATTTTTTCCGACGCGCGCATCGAACTGCCCGAGGAAGGCGTCATTCAGATCGATCTGGAGGTGCGCAACAACTTCCGCATCACCATGCGCAACGGCAACCAGCATCTGCGGGTCGGCTGTCAGTTCATTGACCTGCCCGGAAACCGGCTCACCTTGATCCAGCGCTACATCACCCGCATCGAGCGCGAACGCAAAGCCCGGCTTTCCGGGCTTGAATAAAACCGTACAAAACGGAAGCGCTCCTGTCAGACCTGCATGTTCATAATGTCCTGGTAGGCGCTGGCCAGCCTGTTCCTGACCTGAACCATCTCCTGGAAGGAAACACTGGCCGTCTGCAGCGCAACCATCACTTCATGCAGATTCTGCGTGCTATCGCCTGCAGCCAGCTTTTCGGCCATCTGCTGCGCCTGCAACTGGGTCTGGTTCACCTTGTCGATGGAACCCTGCAGTACCTGGGCGAAATCAGGCGCGCCGGCAGCAGTCGGCGAATCTGTCGGCTTGGCCGCCGCCTGCGCCGCTGTACTCCTGAGTGTACTCAGGACCTGTTCAATGCCTTTGGTGTCCATACAAACGCTCCGTATCCGTTACGTTCAACTAGCAAGCACCATGCCAACAACCCCCGACTCTCACTCTTCAAAATAGCCCTGTTCGCGGTATTGCGAAAGTTTGTAGCGCAAGGTGCGCGCCGGAATGCCCAAACGTTCGCAAGCCAGCTTGCGCGACCCGCCCACCTCGGCCAGAGTGCGCAAGATCAACGCACGCTCCGCGCTCTCCAGATTATCGACACGTTGCTCCGTTTCCTTAAGGACCGGCTTTTCCTTTTCGGCCGGCCTTGCCTCCGCCGAGGCCCCCCCGGACAGATTAAGGTGTTCCGGCTCGATGCTGTTGGACGGTGCCAAAATAAGGGCGCGTTGCATCACATTTTCAAGCTCGCGCACATTGCCCGGCCAGTCATAGCCTTGCAGTACAGCTTCCGCCGCCGGCGAAAGGAGCATGGCCGAACGGCCGAGGCGGGCGCCATGGACGGCAATGAAGTGCCGCGCCAACCCGGGAATGTCGTCACGACGCTGGCGCAGGGCAGGAATCGCCACAGGAAAGACATTGAGGCGGTAATAGACATCCTCACGGAAAACGCCCTTGGATACCGCTTCCGCCAAATCGCGGTTCGAGGTGGCAATGATGCGGATATCGAGCGCCACCGGCTTTTTTCCCCCCACACGCTCGACCTCGCGCTCCTGCAGGACGCGCAAGAGCTTGGCCTGAAGACTCAAGGGCATTTCCGTCACTTCATCGAGCAACAGCGTCCCGCCATTGGCCTGCTCGAACTTGCCGGCCTGCGATTGGGTCGCGCCGGTAAATGCCCCTTTTTCGTAGCCGAACAGGGTCGCCTCAAGCAGGCTTTCCGGAATCGCAGCGCAGTTGATGGCGACAAAGGGACCCTCGCGACGGGAGGAGCGCTGGTGAATAAAGCGAGCAACCACTTCCTTGCCAACCCCTGATTCTCCAGTCAGCATCACCGTGGCGTCGGTCTTGGCGACACGCGCCGCAATGGTAAACAGATTGGCGGTTGCCGGATCGTTGGCGACCACCCCCACCGTCTCATCGTTTTCCTGCAGCTCGTATTTCTCAATCTGCGCCAGCAAGGCTTCCGGCTCAAAAGGCTTGAGCAGAAAATCGCAGGCCCCCGCCCGCATGGCCTCGACCGCCCGTCCAACTTCGGCATACGCCGTCATCAAGACCACCGGCAGATGGGGATACGTGGCCCGGATCGCCTTCAGCAACGCAATACCGTCCATCGGCATCATGCGCACATCGGAGAGCACGATGGCGACGGCCTCATGCGCCAGAACATTCAAGGCCTCGGCCCCGCCACCAACAGCAATGAAGCGCCGCCCGGACAATTCCAGCGTGTCACAGATGGCTTCGCGCAAATTGGCGTCGTCCTCCACCACCAGAATCGGTAAACGTGGTTTCATGGTCTTGCCTCGTCCATTTGGCCCAGCGGCAAGAGCAGGGCAAATTCGGCCCCCTGGCCTGGCCAGGATTCAAGTTCCAGACGGCCGCCGTGCGCACGCGCCACCCCCAGCGCAATAGGCAGGCCCAGGCCGGTACCCTGCCCGCGCGTCGTGAAAAAGGGTTCAAATATGCGTTCGCGCAACTCGGGGCTGATGCCCGGGCCGCTATCCCGCACGGCGAGCCGGAGCATCTCTTCTTGCCGCGCGGCAAGGAGGCAAATTTTGCCGCCCACCGACGTCGCCTGCAATGCGTTTTCCAGCAAACTCACCAAGGCGCCGAACAGGGCTTTCCGGCCACCCGCCAACACCGCGCCGCATGAAGCATCCTGCAATTCAAATTCGACCCCGTGCTCGCGCATCAAGGGCTCGACGGTTTGCGCCAGTTCCAGCAGAAACTCCTCCACAACAATACGTTCGCGGCCAATGCTCTCTCCCCGCGCAAAGAGGAGGACATCCTGGATCAGCCGTTCGACCCGGCGCAACTGGGCGCAGGCCTTTTCGGAAAAGCGCTGGTGTGCCTCATCCGACAAACCGGACTGCCCCAGGTTAGAGGTATAGAGCAAGGCCGCCGCCAGCGGAGTCCTCAGCTGATGCGCCAGCGAAGCCGCCATTTCGCCCATCGCCGCCAAGCGCTGGTTACGTTCCAAATCGGCTTTCATTTCATGCGCCACGGTCACGTCATGGATGAGGAGAATTTTGCCGCCAGCAGAATCCAGGGCGCTTTCGGCCACCGAAAGATGGCGCTGGCCCATCAGCCACTCACCCACGGCCAGGGTCGGTTCCAGCGCGCCGCGCACGACATCCCCCCAGTGCCGCCCGACCAGATTGGCCCCAAACATCTCGCCCGCGGCCGGATTGGCCTCGGTCACCAAACCGTTGCCATCCAGTACGACCACCCCCGCCGGCAAAGCGTCCAGCAACAGCGACAAACGCTCAGACAGCGCCTCCTTTTCCTGAAACTGCTGGCGCAGGGCGCCGTTGGCCACCGCCAATTCCTCGGTCAGCGAAGTCACACGCTGCTGCAAGCTCTCATAGGCGCTGGTCAGTTCCTCGGACACCTTGTTGAAGGCGAGAAAGGCACGCTGCAGTTCTTCGGACTTGCGATCAGCACCCATCGGGGCAATATCTGCGGGCATCGAAAAAGAAAGGATGAATTCAGTCCTGGTAATAGTAGAATAATTCTCGGAGAAATTGGCTTGCCAGTTGATTATTATCCCCTTTCAATCACACGTTACACGGAATTTAATGGCCTCAACTCCCGAAAACCGCATGGAAAGCAGCCTGGGACGCCTGTGGGACGGCTTTGGACGCCTGGGCATTCAGCAAAAATTAACGCTGCTGATTTCCGTTGCCGCCATCATCGCCCTCTCGGTGGCCTCTTTCCTCTGGATCACCCAGTCGGACTACAAGGTGTTGTTTTCCAACCTCTCGGACAAGGACGGCGGCGCTATCGTCGCCTCGCTCGAGCAACAGAACATTCCCCACAAGTTCTCTGCCGGAAGCGGCGCCATCCTGGTCCCCTCCGGCCGGGTTCATGAAGTCCGCCTGAAACTGGCAGAACAGGGACTGCCACGCGGCGGTTCGGTCGGTTTTGAGTTGATGGATAACCCCAAATTCGGTCTTTCCCAGTTTGCCGAACAGGTCAACTACCAACGCGCGCTGGAGGGCGAACTGGCCCGCACCATCGGCTCGATCGGCGCCGTGCAGTCGGCCCGCATCCATCTGGCCATTCCCAAGCCCTCGGTCTTCGTGCGCGACGACCAGAAACCGACAGCTTCGGTTCTGCTCA
>JAKJFA010000023.1:17931-21530 GCA_022705135.1 Pseudomonadota bacterium
TCAACCTGTACCCGGGCCGCACCCTCGGCCCCGCCCAGATCGCCGGCATCACCCATCTCGTCGCCTCCAGCGTGCCGCAATTGAGCAACGGCAGCGTCACCATCATCGATCAAACCGGGACCCTGCTCTCGCAGTTGAAGAGCCGGTTCACCGAGGCGGGACTCGATCAGGCCCAAATCAAGTATGTGCGCGAAGTCGAGGACAGTATCGGCAAGCGCATCGAGGCCATCCTGAAACCCGTGCTCGGCCTGGAAAATTTCAGGGTCCAGGTCGCTGCCGACATCGATTTCTCGCAAACCGAGCAAACCGCCGAAAGCTACAAACCCAACCGGGACCCCAGCAACGCCAGCATTCGCAGCCAGCAGAGCACCGAAACCGCCAATGTCAATGCGCCGGCCGGCGGCGTTCCCGGCGCACTGACCAACCAGCCGCCGGTCCCCGCCACCGCACCCATTACCAGTCCCGCTGTTGGCACGACACCAGGAACGCCCGCTGGAGCCCCTGGCACGCGCGCCACAGAGCCCGGCCGCGTCGAAGCTGCCGGGGTGACCGCACCGCTCCCCGCCGTCGGGCAGCCCATCAGCACCTCGAAAAATTCGACCATCAATTATGAGATCGACAAGACCATCCGCCACACCAAGCAGGCCATGGGCAGCATCCGCCGCCTGAGCGCGGCCGTCGTCGTCAATCATCGCAAGGAAGCGGGCAAGACCGCCACCAAGCCCCTCCCTGACGCGGAAATCAAGCAGATCAATGAACTGGTGCGGCAAGCCATGGGATTCAGCCAGGAGCGCGGCGACAGCCTTTCGGTCGCCAACGCCCCCTTTACCGCTGCCGAAAGCGCCGGCCTCGATATTCCGATCTGGAAAGACCCGGAAACCATCTCTTACACCAAAGACATCATCAAGTATTTGATTATTGCCGCGATCATCGCCTATCTTTGGCTTAAGGTCGTTTTACCCCTGCTAAAAGCCATGTTCCCGCCCCGCTCCGCTTCGGAAATTGCCGCCGCTGCCGCCCGTTCGGCCCGTCAATCCGCTATTTTCGAGGAATCCGATGCCATCACCCAGGCCGAGCTCAACAATTATTCGGCCAAAATGGATCGTGCCCGCGGCGTCGCCCAGGAAAACCCGAAAACCGTGGCCAATGTCATCAAGACCTGGATGAACCCCAATGCCAGCTGACGACGGAATCGAAAAGAGCGCCACCCTCCTCATCGCCCTGGGCGAGGATTACGCCGCCGAGGTCCTCAAGCACCTGGGGCCGCGCGAGGTGCAAAAGCTCGGCCATGCTATGGCCAATCTCAAATCGGTGCAGCGCGCCAGGGTCGAGGAAGTGCTGGACGATTTCCACAAAGTCGTCACCAGCCAGATTTCCTTGAATGTCGACACTGAAAATTACATCCGCAACGTTTTAAACAAGGCACTCGGCGATGACAAAGCCGCCAATCTGATTTCGCGCATCCTGCAGGGCGGTGAGACGGCGGGCATTGAAGGCCTGAAGTGGATGGACAGCGCTACGGTGGCCGACCTCATCAAAAACGAACACCCGCAGATTATCGCCACTATCCTGGTGCACCTGGAAAACGACCACGCCAGCGAAATCCTCAATCACTTCACCGAACGCCTGCGCAACGACGTCATTCTGCGCATTGCCACCCTCGAGGGCATTCAGCCGGGTGCTTTGATGGAATTGAACGAGGCGCTGGCGCGCGTCCTCTCCGGCTCGGCCGCAATCAAAAAAACGGCCATGGGCGGCGTGCGCTCAGTGGCTGAGATCCTCAACTTCATCGGCACCGCCA
The DNA here is from genome assembly GCA_022705135.1 of Pseudomonadota bacterium. Classification (GTDB taxonomy): domain Bacteria; phylum Pseudomonadota; class Gammaproteobacteria; order Burkholderiales; family Rhodocyclaceae; genus UBA1934. The sequence continues at coordinate 19,733 of JAKJFA010000023.1, forward strand.
ATGAAACCTCGGTCATCGATGCCGTGCGCGAATACGACCCCGATCTGGCGCAGAAAATTCTCGACGAAATGTTTGTTTTCGAAAATCTGCTCGATATCGACGACCGCTCCATCCAGCTCATTCTGCGCGAAGTACAGTCCGATTCCCTGGTTTTGGCGCTCAAAGGCGCTTCCGAGCAGTTGCGCGAGAAAATCTTCAAGAACATGTCGCAGCGCGCCGCGGAAATGTTGCGCGAGGATCTGGAAGCGCGTGGCCCCGTTCGCGTCTCTGAAGTCGAAGCCGAACAGAAGGAAATACTCAAAACCGTCCGCCGTCTGGCCGACGAGGGACAAATCGTGCTGGGCGGCGCCGGCAGTGAACAAATGATCTGAGCGCCAAAATCATGCCTGTCATCCCCAAGGACAAAATCACCGGCTTCGAACGCTGGAAAGCCGATTCGTTTGATGCGGGCGGCAGTGCAATCCGGGCCGGAAGCCCATCTTCCGCCAGCAGCAAAAATGCCCCCGCCACTTTGTCCGGCGTTCCATTGCCGACGGCTGAGGGGGTCGAACGCATCCATAACGAGGCACGCGATGCCGGCTACCGCGAGGGCTTCGCCAGCGGCGAGAAAGCTGGCCAAAAAGCCGGGCTGGAACAACTGCAGCACGAAGCCAAGCGCCTCGCCACTCTGGCCGACAATTTCCAAGAAGCGCTGGGCACGCTCGACCAGGATATTGCCGACGCCGTCCTCGAACTGGCGCTCACCATCGCCCAGCAAGTTCTGCAACAGGAATTGCAAACCCGGCCCGAATCCATCATCGGCGTGGTCCGCTCCACCCTCAATTCACTGCCCATGCAACACGGCAACATCAGCATCCACCTCCATCCCGACGATGCGAAACTGCTGCGCGAGCAATTGGGCAACCAGATCGCCCAGTCCGGCTGGCACCTGATCGACGACCCCAGCGTCAAATGTGGAGGCTGCCAAGTCCGTACCGGCGGCAGTGAAGTCGACGCCTCCTTCAGCACGCGCTGGCGACGTGTGCTTGAAGCACTGGGCAGGTCCTCCCCCAGCGACATATGACTCCGGAACAACATACTGCGCGCTGGCGCCAGTTTTTGTCCAATTGCCGGACTCTGACGGAGAATACCTTCCCTTTCCGGGCCAGCGGCCAGCTCACCCGGATCAACGGCCTGGTTATGGAAGCTTCCGGCCTCAAGCTCCCCCTGGGAAGTTCCTGCCGCATCCTGCCTAGCAGCGGCCCGCCGGTGGAAGCGGAAGTCGTCGGCTTTTCCGGCGAAAAAATTTTTCTCATGCCCTCGGATGACGTCTATGGGCTTTCTCCCGGCGCGCGCGTCATCGCTTTCGAGAATCCCTGCCCACCCGTCCAGCTGGACGACCCGCCGCCACACCGCCGCCGCACCATCGACCGCGCCAAGCAGGTTCCAGTCGGTCCGATGCTTCTGGGACGGATTGTCGATGGTGTTGGCCGCCCGCTCGACGGCGGCCCAGTGCTGGGCGAAGAACATTTGCGCCCCCTGCAGAGCCGCTCGATCAATCCGATGCTGCGTGCTGCCATCGAACATCCCCTGGATGTCGGCATCCGCTCCATCAACAGCCTACTCGCCGTTGGTCGCGGCCAGCGCATGGGACTGATGGCCGGTTCTGGCGTCGGCAAGTCGGTCCTGCTTGGCATGATGGCGCGCTACACTGCGGCGGAGATCATCGTCGTCGCCCTGATCGGCGAGCGCGGCCGTGAGGTCAAGGAATTCATCGAACAAATTCTCGGCGCCGAGGGGCGTCGCCGTTCCGTCGTCG
>JAKJFA010000023.1:21549-30322 GCA_022705135.1 Pseudomonadota bacterium
CCGCCCCCGCCGACACCGGCCCGCTCATCCGCTTACAAGGGGCCGCTTACGCCCATACCATCGCCGAGCATTTCCGCGATCAGGGCAAGCATGTCCTGCTTATCATGGATTCGCTCACCCGCTACGCCATGGCGCAGCGCGAAATCGCGCTCGCCATCGGTGAACCCCCGGCAACCCGCGGCTATCCGCCCTCCGTTTTCGCCCGCCTGCCACAGCTGGTCGAGCGCACCGGCAACGGCCCCGAAGGTGGCGGTTCCATCACCGCCTTCTATACCGTCCTGGTCGAGGGCGATGACCAGCAGGATCCGATTGCCGATGCTGCCCGCGCTATTCTGGACGGACACATCGTTTTGTCGCGCGCCATGGCGGATGCCGGCCACTATCCCGCCGTCGACATCGAGCAGTCGATCAGCCGCGCCATGGTCAATCTGGTGAGTCCTGAACACCTTGAACTGATCCGGCGCTTCAAATTGCTGTTCTCGCGCTATCAGCGTTCGCGTGACCTAATTTCCGTCGGCGCCTATGTCGCCGGTTCCGACCCGGTTGTCGATCAGGCCATCGCCCTCTACCCGCGCATGGAAACCTTCTTGCAACAGAACATTTCCGAACGCGCCAATTTCCAGGATAGCCTGCACGCCCTGAAGGCCCTGTTCTGAACGGCAGTTTCTTCAAACGGCAAACCCCTTCGCCATAGGTTAAAATCCGGGCATGGCCAAGCCTTTTTCGTTGCAACCTCTGCTTGATTTGATGCAAACCCGTACCGACGAGGCGGCACGCCGTTTGGGACAGTTGATCGCCGCCGAGCAGAGCCAGAAAAGCCGGCTGAAGCTGCTCGAAGAATACCGCGAGGAGTACAACCAGCGCTTTCGTGAATCGTCGCTGGCGGGGATGACACCGCTTGCCTGGCGCAACTTCCTCGACTTTCTGGGCCGTATTGACGAGGCCATCATCCAGCAACGGCTCATCGTCGCCAATTCCGAGCGTGATACCACCCAAGGTCAGGATCAATGGCGCGAGCAAAACAAACGCCTCAAAGCCATTGACACCCTCTCGGACCGTCATACCGCCAGTGAGCGCTACTTTGAAGGCAAGCAGGAACAAAAACTGCAGGATGAATTTTCCGCGCGCAAGAAGGGGCGCGAGACAAAAGAGTAGTCAAATAGCGGCCCATCCGTTCCTTGAGAAAATCAGGCACGTTGATTGCTTCACCGTAGCACCATCACCGTCTACCAAGGAACTCTCATGGCCATCATGCTCGTGACTCCTGGCAATCCGACAAATGCCGGATCTGCGCTGCCGGGCGGCTTGTCCGCTCCGGCGGACGACCTCGGCTTCGATTTTGGCAACCTGCTCTCGCTGCACATCACCGGGCTTCCCATGCCCGTGGTGCCCGCGGTCGAAGCGCCAAGCACCGGGGATCAGACCAAAGAGGAGGTGGGCGAGTCCATAACCACAATTGACACATGGTCCCTTCTTGCCGGCACACTGGCGGTTTCGCCTGAGTCCACATCTTCTCCTGCCATTCCGGAAAAAATCGGCCAAGCGGGCAGTCTCCTCGCAGACGGGCGTAATCCCGGCCTTCCAGCCCAACCCTCCACACCGATGCTCAAGACGGAGGGGGCTGCCAATCCACTGCCGTCCTCCACCCCCGATAGCGCGCCGATGCCTGCCGGAATCGCTCAGTCTGCGGCAATTCTTGCCGCTCCGACGGGCCCGCAGGGCGAATCCACCTCCGTTGATTTTTCCACTGTGCTGGCCACCCAATCGGTCCACCAGACCGGCGTGGCACAGCGGCCTGAGGGTCAGCCCGTAGTCACCGTCAGCACTTCGATTCACAATCAATCCTGGGCGCAAAGTTTTGGCGAGCAAATCGTCTGGCTGGCCAAAAATGACCAGCAAAGCGCGCAACTCAACATCAACCCGCCCCAACTCGGGCCAATCCAGATCAATCTCAAGATCAGCGGCGACCAAGCCACTGCCACCTTCGCCTCGCCCCACGCCGAGGTGCGCCAAATCATTGAAGAGGCCATGCCGCGCCTGCGTGAACTCCTTTCCGGAGCCGGAATCGAACTGGGACAAACGAACGTCGGTGCACAAATGGCACAGCAGGAACGGGGAAACTATTCCCAGACAGCGGATTCGCCCCGTTTCTCCGGCGATCCGGCTATACTGCGCGGGGATGCCGGCCGAACCGAAATGCCCATCCCGGCGATGCGCAGCGGTCGGGGACTGGTAGACCTTTTCGCCTGAGCAAAGTTTTTTGCGTATAAGCACGCAACCTACTGGGAGACCCACTCAACATGGCAAAAGAGCAACCCGAAACAGAAACCAGTGAATCCCCTGCCCCCCAGCCCAGCCGGAAAAAGAAGCTCCTCATCATCGGCATTGCCGCGCTTCTGATCCTGGCGCTGGCAGGCGGCGCAACGGCCCTGTATTTCAAATTCTTCGGTAATACCGAGCCAGGCCAGGACGAAGAAGAAGTCGCTGCCGCGCAGGAAGAAAAGAAAAAGAAGGAAGAGAAGAAAAAAACACCGCCCGTCTTTGCCAAGCTCGACACCTTCACCGTCAATCTGGCCCAGGAAACCGGCGACCAATACCTGCAGGTCGCCATCACCCTCGAACTTGAAGATTCCCTGGCTGACGCTGCCTTGAAGGAAAACATGCCCAAGATCCGCGACAGCATCATCCGTCTGCTCGGCAACAAGAAGGCCTCCGAACTGACCACCACAGAAGGCAAGGATGAGCTCGCCTGGGAACTCAGGGACGCGCTCAACCTCTTGCTTGAGCCGGATCAACCCGCACCGGTCAGGGGCAAGCGGCGGCAGGAAATCATCGGGCCGGTCCTCGCCGTTCTATTCACGGATTTCATCATCCAGTAGGGCATGGTTCAGGACTTTCTCTCACAAGACGAGGTTGACGCCCTACTCAAGGGAGTCACCGGCGAAGTCGATGAGGCCGAAGAAAGCGAAGAGGCCGATGGCACCATACGCTCGTACAACATCGGCACGCAGGAACGCATCGTCCGCGGGCGCATGCCCACCCTGGAGCTGATTAACGAACGTTTTGCACGCTACCTGCGCATCGGTCTCTTTAATTACATGCACCGTAATTCCGAAATTTCGGTGGGGCCTATCCGCGTTCAAAAATACAGCGAGTTCATCCGCAATCTGGTCGTTCCGACCAATCTCAACCTGGTCATCGTCAAACCTTTGCGCGGCACCGCGCTGTTCGTATTTGACCCCAATCTGGTCTTTTTGGTCGTGGACAACATGTTCGGCGGGGATGGCCGTTTCCATACCCGCGTCGAAGGCCGGGACTTCACCCCGACGGAGCAGCGCATCATCCAGGGTCTGCTCAATGTCGTCTTCACCGAATACAGCAAATCCTGGAAACCGGTGCACGCAATCAGCCTGGAATATGTCCGCTCGGAAATGAACTCGCAGTTCGCCAACATCGCCACCCCATCGGAAATCGTTGTCTCGACGACGTTTACCATCGAATTCGGCGGCGCCACGTCGGACATGCACATCTGTTTCCCCTATTCGATGATCGAGCCGATTCGTGACCTGCTCTACAGTTCGATGCAGAGTGATCAGATCTCCAGTGACAAACGCTGGACTGGCACCCTCAGAAAACAACTGCAAAGTGCCGAGGTCGAAATCGTGGCGCAGTTGGCCACCGCGTCGATTTCGCTGGGGCAAATCCTCAACCTCAAAGCGGGCGATATCATTCCTGTCCAGATTTCGGAGAAAATCACCGCTTGTGTCGATTCCGTCCCCCTGATCGAGTGCCGCTACGGCCAGCAGAACGGCCAGTACGCCCTCAAGGTGGAACGCTTCATCGCCTCGGAAACCGCCCCCGCCACACTTGGAGAACCCAATGGCTGACGAATTTGAAAACGAAGAAGTGAAAACAGTCTCGGAAGACGACGGCCAGATCAGCGAAGACGACTGGGCAGCCGCCATGGCTGAACAGGAACAGGTGGACGCCGGAACAGCCGCCTCCAACGCCGCCGCCGCAGACATTTTTCCCGCGTTTGGCGGCGTGCCAAGCAGCAGCGGCAACGGCAGCATGATGAATGAACTCGACATGATCCTGGACATCCCGGTTCAGATCACCGTCGAACTCGGACGCACCAAGATCACCATCAAGAATCTGCTGCAACTGGCACACGGTTCGGTGGTCGAACTCGACGCCATGGCCGGCGAACCGATGGATGTCTTGGTCAACGGCACCCTCATCGCTCAGGGTGAAGTGGTCGTGGTGAACGAAAAATTCGGCATCCGCCTGACTGACATCATCACCCCCTCGGAACGCATGCGCAAAATCAACCGATAAGAGAGCACCAAAAGGTAGCGACATGGGGGTCAGGCTCGAATTTCCATGGAAATTCGAGCCTGACCCTTTTTTAGGGTACGCCCATCCCTGCTTTTCCGGTTTAAGATAGCGCCTCACTGGAGAGTGAACGTGCCGCTGCGACCCCTGCTTCTCATCCCCTGCCTCTGTCTTCTCATTCCCACGGCCATCGCCGCAGGCGAAAATACCGCGCCCGGGGTCTCCTCCGGCAGCTTCATTCAGGCCTTTCTCGGCCTGCTGGTTATCGTCGCGCTGCTGGCCGGAACCGCCTGGTTTGCCCGCAAGTTCACCGGCGGCCGCGGTTTTGGGCAAGGCGGCATGCGCATCATCGGCGGAGTGACCCTCGGCCCGCGCGAACGCATCGTTCTAGTTGAGGTGGGCAATGACTGGTTGGTCATCGGCATCGTTCCCGGCCAGATCCGCAAGTTGCACACCCTCCCCAAGGGCGAGATTGCCGATCAGCCTCCCCTCCACCTCGCCGGAAAACCGTTTGCGCAGTGGCTCAGAAACGTCAGTGAACGGCGGAATCAATCCCATGCCCCGTAAATTGCTCGCCTTCCTGCTGCTCCTGCTGCCCGCCTCGCTCGCCTTGGCGCAGGCTACCGGCAGCCTGCCCGTCGTCACCAGCAGCCCAGGCCCGGGCGGCAGTACAACCTACACCCTATCGATCCAGACGCTCATCACCTTGACAGCGCTGACCTTCGTTCCGGCGGCTATCCTGATGATGACCGGCTTTACCCGCATCGTCATCGTCCTTTCTCTGCTGCGCCACGCCCTCGGCGTGCAAACCGCACCGCCCAACCAGATCGTGATTGGCCTGGCCTTATTCCTCACCTTTTTCGTCATGTCTCCCGTCTTCGACCGGGTCTACGACGAAGCGTATATCCCATTAAGCGAGAACCGCATCAACGTCATGCAAGCCGCCGAGCGCGCCGCCGTCCCGCTGCGCGGATTCATGCTCAAACAAACGCGCGAGGCCGATCTCGCCCTCTTCGCCAAACTGGCCAAAATCGAAAAAATCGAAAAGCCGGACGATACGCCCATGCGCATCCTGATCCCGGCCTTCGTCACCAGCGAACTCAAAACCGCTTTCCAGATCGGTTTCATCATTTTCATCCCCTTCCTCGTCATCGACATGGTGGTGGCGAGTCTGCTCATGTCACTCGGCATGATGATGATGTCGCCGGTGATGGTTGCCCTCCCCTTCAAGTTGATGCTCTTCGTGCTGGTCGATGGCTGGCACCTCGTCATTGGCTCGCTCGTGCGCAGTTTCGGAGTCTGACCGTGACCCCGGAAACCGTCATGGAAATCGGCCGGCAAGCGGTTGAAGTCACCCTGATGGTGGCGGCACCGATGTTGCTCGCTGCTTTGTTGATTGGGCTCATCATCAGCATTTTTCAGGCGGCCACCTCGATCAACGAAGCCACCATCCAGTTTGTCCCCAAGCTGGCGGTCATGCTCATCGTCCTCGTGTTTGCCGGCCCCTGGATGCTGCAAACGCTGATGGATTTCATTACACGGCTGTACAACAACATCCCGCAGTTCATCGGATGATCAGCATCACTTCGCTGCAACTTGACGCCTGGATGGCAGCGTTTTTCTACCCGCTGACCCGCATCCTCGCCCTGTTTGCCAGCGCGCCGCTCTGGAGCAGCGCCGCAATGCCGCGCCGCACCCGGCTCATCCTCGCGCTTGCCGTCACCATCGGCTTGGCTCCTTCACTCCCGGTCATGCCCGACATCGCCCCCGCTTCAACCGAGGGGCTATGGATCCTGGCACAGCAATTCCTCATCGGCCTCGGCATGGGATTTTCCATGCGTATCGTCTACCTTGCCATCGACCTTGCCGGCTCCTACATCGGCTTTCAGATGGGCCTGGGGTTTGCCACCTTCTACGACCCGACCAGCGCCTCGCAAACGGGCGTCATGGCTGAATTCATGGGGCTGATGGCTCTGCTCGCCTTCCTTTCCATCAACGGCCACCTCATGTACGTCGCCACGCTTTCGCAGAGCTTCGTCGCCATTCCCGTCGGTGCAACCCCCCTGGGCAGCGGCAGCTGGCTCAACGTCGCCGAACTGGGCAGCAAAATCTTCTCCGGCGGCTTGCTGCTGGCGCTGCCCGTCATCGTGGCGCTCATCATCACCAACATCGCCCTTGGCGTCCTCACACGCGCCGCGCCACAGCTCAACCTCTTTGCCGTCGGCTTTCCCCTCACTCTGATGGGTGGATTTCTCGCCCTGGGGCTGGCCCTCAATTATTTGTCCCGGCCGATGCTTGCCGTCTTCGAGTTCGGACTCTCCGCCATGCTGGGGTTCGCCCAGCCGCGCTGAAGCGAAATCAACCTTGAAAATAACAGCGGCGCACAAGCGCCGCACCGCAGGGATGTTTCCGATTTTTAGCCAGCCTTCCGCGCTTGCTGCAACGCTTGCCTTGGCTCAATCGTCGAGCAGTACCTTGGGATCGAGATTGATACGCATGGCACCCCAATGCCGGCCATTGATGTACATCGGGCTGGAGATGTCGGTAAAGATGCGGCGCGTGCCGGGATGAAAATAGGTCTGCGCCAGGAAAGGCTCCGTGTTGCGTGCCGAACGGATGCCGACTGGGTCATTGTAGATGCGCTTGTGGCGGCTATTGGCGAAGTCCTTTTCCGGATCGCCCGTTTCGATCGAAAACTTGCGGCAATGCGTCGGCGCATAGCCGTTGATGTCGGACGCAATCAGCGAGACGACACCAGGAATGTTCGCCAGGATCTCGTCGTACAGATCCTGCAGCTCCGTCTCGACCTGTTTGTCGTAGCTCGTTTCGTATTTGGGCTGGCTGGTATTCGGAATCAGCTTGTAGTTCTGGTCAAAGATGTCGACTCCCCGGTCGGCATAGCGCTTGAGCAACTCCTGGCAACGGTCACGGTAATGCCAGCACTGATTGAGAACTTTTTCGAAATTGCCGCTTCCCAGCTTGAACCGGGAACCCGAAGCCAGAATTTCCTCGGTCGACACCCCCAGCCTGGCTGATGATTCGAGCGATTCCCGCATGCGCTGGCCGATATTGCGGCTCACTGCATCGATTTCCTCGGCACGCGCCAAAATACCGCGGTTGGCCGTCTCCAGCTGCAGCATGGCGCTCGAAATGCTGTGCAACTCGTCGGTGGTCAGGCGGAAATTATCGACCATGCCGGAGAAGCTGGCCGACGCCTGCTCCACAGCAACGCGCGCCTTTTCCGTATCGGAACTCACCTTAAGGGCAATCTGCAAGGTGTTGTCGGTCAGATTGGCCATTTGCTGGGTGCTGCCGGTAATGTCGCCCGCTGCTGTTTTGGCGCGTTCGGCAAGTTTTCTGACCTCATCGGCCACCACGGCGAATCCGCGCCCATGTTCCCCAGCCCGTGCCGCCTCGATCGCGGCATTGAGCGCCAGCAGGTTGGTCTGGTCGGAGATGTCGCGGATCAGTTGCGTGATCCGGTCAATCTCATGCGAATGCGTGGCGAGCGACTCAACTGTCGAACGGAAGTCCTTTTGGCTCGCATTAATCGTGGCAATGCTTTGAACCAGTTCGGACAATTCGGCCTGCGAATGAAAGGCATTCTCCAGGCGGCCCTCCGCTTGGGCATTCAGTGAAGACGCCCGGCCAGAGACATTCACGGCCGTGTCGGTGACCCCGGCGCAGGCGGCGCTGATTTCATGCACCAGCGACTCCTGCTTTTCCGCGCCGGCAGAAGCCTCAGTCAGGAATTGCTTGAGCTGCACCGATTCCGACGCAATTCCGATGGTTTTGCCGCGGATCTGTCCAATCAATTTGCGCAGTTTGGCCAGGAAGATATTGTAGTCGCGGGCGATGGCCTCCAACTGCGCATTGCCGCCTCCGACGATGTCGCGCGACAGATCCCCGGCGCCGGACGCCGATTCCGCAATCACTGCAGCCATTCCACCCAGCGCCTTCAAAATACGCTGGTAAAGGATAAGGACGCAGACCCCGCCGGTCGTCAGCGCCGTGCCGACGGCAACGAGCAGAAGCGTGATGCCAGGCTGAGCGGTCAACCCTCTGAAATAGGCAAAAACACATAGCAACGCGCCCAGAACGATGGCCAACCAAGCCCCCCATGCTGCAGTTGAGACAGACTGTGACTGACGCGTCTTTGTATGTTCCATGGTCCGCAACCTCTTTCAACACCAATGGGAAACCTTATTTTTTCGAAAGCCGGATGACCCCGGCACCCGGCTGTTCATTCTGTCACAGTTCACAGCGCGCCGCAAAGGTGCTCTCGGCCCAAAAGGCGCGAATCCTGCTGGATTTGGTGAAAACGGCCCGGCGCGCTGGCGCTGCCTTTGAAAGGCTCGTCCGGCCAAAAAGCGGCTACCGGTGGTCAGCCCTTGTTTCCGGGGGATGCTGGCGGTTGAATCAGGCGTATGGTTCCCTC
>JAKJFA010000024.1:0-5908 GCA_022705135.1 Pseudomonadota bacterium
TGCCGTGCCTGTTGCGGCATCGAGCAGACGACGTTGAAGGCGGATACCTATGGATGACCTTTCCCAAACTCCGGGCTCCGGCGCCCCGGTCAAGCGCCCGGAAATGCTGGCCTGGGAACACCAGACGCTGGAAAAACTCGTTTTTTCCGCTCTGCAGGAGCAGAAGTCGCGCCGGCGCTGGGGCATTTTTTTCAAATTGGCAACCTTCGTCTATTTGCTCCTGGTGTTGGTGGTTCTGGCCGATTTTGGCGGGACGAGCACTCCGGTCGAGGGTAATCACACCGCACTGGTGCATTTGCAAGGCGCCATTGATGCCAAGAGCGAGGCCAATGCGGAAAAAATCAACAGTGCGTTGCGTAACGCTTTCGCCGAGAAGTCGGCACTCGGCGTGATTTTGCGCATCAATAGCCCCGGGGGCAGTCCGGTGCAGTCGGGAATCATCTACGATGAAATCCGCCGCTTGCGCGCCCAATACCCGAACAAGCCGCTTTATGTCGTGGTCGAGGATATTTGCGCTTCCGGTGGCTACTACGTGGCGGCGGCTGCCGACAAGATCTACGTCAACAAGGCGAGCATTGTGGGTTCGATCGGCGTGCTGATGGACGGTTTTGGCTTTACCGGTACGATGGAGAAGCTCGGTGTCGAGCGGCGCATGATGACGGCGGGCGGCGACAAGGGCTTTCTTGATCCCTTTTCACCGGAAAACGAAAAACACAAGGAACACGCCCAGATGTTGCTCAAGGAGATTCACCAGCAATTCATCGACGTGGTGAAAGCAGGGCGGGGCAAACGCTTGAAAGAGCACCCCGACATGTTTTCCGGCCTGATCTGGACGGGCTCCCAGAGCATTAAACTGGGGCTGGCCGATGATTTCGGAACGGTCGAATCGGTGGCGCGTGACGTCATCAAGGCTGAAAAACTGCTGGACTACACGGTCAAGGAGAACATTGCCGAGCGGTTTGCCAAGCGCTTGGGCGCCAGCACCATGGCCGGCTTCTGGGAAACCTTCGTCTCCAGCTCGACAACGCAACTGCGCTGATTTGGAAATCCGCTACACAGCACAAGCCGGTGTCCAGTTTGTTGATCTTCCTGGATTCCGGCTTTTGCCGGAATGAGTGATTTTTTCACGGCCGAGCATGAAGTCATCGAATATCACAATAAGTGATCTGGCCTGGATTGTTGCCGGCTTACTGGTCGGACTATTGGCGGCCATTTTTCCTGAATATCAGGTGTGGATAGTGGGTTTATTCATCCTGGGTGTCGTCGTTTTTTTTCTTGCCGAGCACTACAGGAATAGTCGAAACAGCATGGCGGGCAGCGATCAGGTGTCGGCATCAGAAGCAGGCCGCTACGGTATCGAAGATCTGTTTGCCCCCAGCATGTTGAGTCCGGATTACCGGAAAATACCAGACAGGCTGCGCAGCTTTCGTCACCCTGATGTTGTGCTTGAGGGTTCTGCGCTGTACTTCAGCCACTATCCGTTCGAACCCGCAACCGTATTTCCGTCTGGCAGGGTCGAAGCCGATCACATTGCTGAAATCAACCTGAGTGGTTCATTACAAGTCAGACTCAAGTCCGGAGACATTCTATTTGTTCCGTACTCCGGCAAGGAGGCGTTGATGCGCTTCATCAACCAGAACGACTTGCCGGTCGTCAATCGCAGTTCGGTCTGGTCGGCACTGCTGGATCCCTTTCTTGACTGTTCGGCGAGTCAGGAGGCTATAGATCGTCAATTTGCCTGGTTTGCCAGTATCGGGCTTGATCGTGCCGCTGTTGACCAATGGCGGCGCGAAGTAGGGCCGGCGATGATCGCCTATAACTTTGCTACTTATTTGTGGGAGTGGGTCAGTCTCGATTTATATGACGTTTTGGTTGCCCAGCACGCACGCCTGAACCCGGCGGATTTTGCCGATTTCTATTCCCGTGCCATGGCTTTGGCTGCCATCGATCCGGGATGGAATTCTGAGTATGTGCCGCCGGAATTGCCGCCGACAAACGAGAAAAGTCTGGAAAGAGCGCTGTTCTCGGTGTTGCTTGATTGGTATCCGAAGGAAAAGGGTGGAGACCTCAAGGACTTTAGTAAGCGCTGGGATGAGCGAAGTGACAAACTCGAGCGCCTCAAACAACAGTTGTTCGAGGAACTTTCCCTGGCCTATTCAGAATCCCATCGCCACTATCACTCCCTGGCGCATATCGAGAATGGCCTCTTCCTGCTCGAAAGGGACTGGGACTATGCGATTCATCTCAATGAAGTGCGTTGGGCGCTGATATTTCATGACGCGATCTACGATGCGCAAAAGCAGGACAACGAGTCGCGCTCGGCCGATTGGGCCTGTCGCGTCATGGAGGAACTGGGTCGGAGCGAAGAGGAAAAGGCGCGTGTCAGAGCGATGATTCTGGCCACAGCACACGAGGGGGAACCACAGACGCCTGACGAGGCCTTGCTGCTTGATATCGACCTCGCCATCCTTGGCGCAAAGGCGGAGACTTTTGCTGAATATGATCGCCTGGTCCGCGCCGAGTATTCATGGATGGCCGAAACCGCCTATCGGCGCGCGCGTTTTGAAGTGCTGGGGGGGTTTGCCAGGCGCAAGTTTATTTATCACACAGCCTTATATCGAAAGCGTTGCGAGCAGGCTGCACGTTCGAATATCGCTAAGGCTTTGGATCAATCGCGTTTTGTCGATTCTAGCCAGCTATAGAAATTTGCTTGATTGGCATACATGATGCTTTTGAGCGATTACTTGCTTTTGCATACCGGACGGAACTGGTCTGGTCCGGCATGCAGAAGCGTGGAGTCAGGCCATGTGTTTGCCGGTGATGTAGTCCTCAAGCATGTTGATGAATTCCTCTTGGGCGGAGGTGATGGTACGAACCAGGTCGCCGATCGAAACCATTCCCTTGAGATTACCCGATCCGTCTACGACCGGCAGGTGGCGGATTCTCTTCTCCGTCATCAGCGACATGGCGGCGGACAGCTTTTCCTCCGGAGTAATGGTGAACAGATTGGAAGACATGACCTCAGCAACGCGCAGAGATGCGGGGTCTTTTCTGTTCAGAACAACCCGGTTCATCAGGTCACGTTCGGAGATGATTCCGACGGGCTTGTTGGCTTGTACGACCAGCAGGGCGCCTACTTTCAAGGAGCACATTTTATCAACTGCTTCGAGGATGCTGGCCTCCTGGGGAATGCTATGAACCTGCGTCCCCTTTTTCTGTAACACGACCTGTACCGTCAGAACCTGCAGTGAAGTTTCCATCTTCGACTCCCTTTTGCGTTGGGTTGAATGGTCGCCAGAACATCTGGCAGTGGTTGCATATTTACCTTGGCACTCTATTTCAATTCTATGCATCCCGCAACCCTGTCGAAGTGGTTTATGCCGGTTTCGCATTTTGCCCATGTTGCGGAGGACTGTGCCTGCCAGCGCTTGAATTACCGACGAGCAAGCCGATCCTTATCAGAGTGCAAAGGGTAGAATTGTGGCTCTGAAATGCAAAGACCAGGGTTCAACCGATGACGTACTATCGCCTTCCCGCCGTGTTGTTGGTTTTGACCGTCCTCTTGAGCCTGGCAACATTCATCGATCCCCCTGCCGGTCGCCTGAACTGGTTTTTGGAGGTCGGTCCCGGTCTGATCGGAATTGCGCTGCTGGTGGCGACGGCCAGGCGTTTTCCAATGTCGCATCTGGTCTATGTTTGCTGCTTTGCGCATCTGTGCATCCTGATGTACGGCGGCTATTACACCTATGCCGCAACGCCTCTGGGTAACTGGGCCAAGGAAAGTTTCGACTTGGTCCGCAATCACTACGACCGTGTTGGCCATCTGGCGCTGGGGCTTTTCCCCGCCTTCACCATCCGCGAAATTCTGTTGCGCCTCACCCCCTTGCAGCGTGGCGGCTGGCTGTTTTTCATCATTGTCAGCATCGTTCTGGCGATTGGCGCCTTCTGGGAATTGCTTGAATGGTGGGTCAGCCTGATTGTTGCTGCGGAAGTCGGTCAAGCCTATCTCGGAAGTCAGGGGGATGTCTGGGATGCGCAGTGGGACATGTTTCTGGCCATGGTTGGCGGCATCATCAGCCTGGGTTTTTTCTCGGGAGTGCACGACTGGTCCATGGCGCGGATTCCTGCGGTTATCGGGACGAGAAGGAAGAGCGGTGAATGACAAGATAACCTTCCTGGGGATAGGGAAAACGGTTTTCCCCGTTTTGCGGGAGATATGATGTCCCAACCCGTTTCCTTGCGGATTTTGGGGGTGGTTCTGCTGCTGGTTTTCTTTGCGCGCAGTACGGAGATTCTTGCCGGCGAAGCCGAGTGGCGTGAGCTGATGCAGGCCGGCAACGCCGCCTACCGGAGCGGCGATTTTGCCGCTGCCGCCGAGCGCTACACCGCGGCGCTCAAGGAAACCGAGTCGCTGGCCGATCCCGGCCAGAAGATCGCCGCGACGATCAACAATCTCGGCGTGATCTACCGTAGACAGGGACGGCTTTCCCAAGCCGAGGAAGCCTTCCGGCGCGGCCTGGCCATGCTCGAAAAAGCGCTGGGGCCGGAGCACCCGCACGTCGCTTCCCTCAGCAACAATCTGGCCGATCTTTACCGGTCCCAGGGCCGGAATCGTGAGGCCGCGCCGCTGTATGCGCGCGCCTTGCGCATCTACGAAACGGCGCAGGGGCCGGAACACCCGAACGTGGCGATCACCCTCAACAATCTGGCGTTGCTGGCGGCGGCGCTGGGGCATCATGCCGACGCGGAAGGGTTGTACCGGAAATCGCTTGCCATCCGGGAAAAGGCGTTGGGGCCCGAACATCCCGACGTGGCGCTGGTGCTGACGAATCTGGCGGGCTTGTTGCAGACGCTGGCCCGTTATGACGAAGCGGAGCACTTGTACCAGCGCTCGATCGCCATTGCGGAAAAGGCGCTGGGAACGGAGCACCCGCAGGTGGCGACGGCGCTGAACAATCTGGCCGGCCTCTATCTGGCGCAAGGACGCCTGGCTGAGGCGGCGCCCTTGCATCTGCGTTCCTTTGCCCTGATGGAAAAATCACTGGGGGCCGGTCACCCGGAGGTGGCGCTGGCCAAGGTCCGCCTTCTGGCGCCGCTGTACCGGGCGCAGGGGCGTAATGCTGAAGCGGAACAATTGCACCGGCAGGCGCTGGCCAGCCTCGAAAAGGCTTATGGACCGGAACATCCGCTCGTAGCGGTGGAGTTCAACCAACTGGGCGTTTTGCTCACCCGGCTGAACCGGCATGGCGAAGCGCGGGCCCTGCTCGAGCGCGCCCTGGCCCTCCGTGAGCAGCTTTTCGGGGCGGAGCACCTGGAAGTGGCCATCGTGCGCAACAATCTGGCGGACTGCGACATGGCGATGGGGCGTTATGCCGAAGCCGAGGACCAGTACAGGCACGCCGTCGCCAGCCTGGAGAAGGCGCTGGGCCGCGAACATTCGGACGTGGCGCATGCGCTCGGCAACCTGGCCTATTTTTACTATGAGCGGGGCCGCTGGTCCGACGGTCTGGAGGTGGCGCGCCGGGCGGCCCGGACGTTTGCGGCGCGTAGTTTTGTTCCCGGCGAGGCCGCCAGCCAGGCGCGCCTTTCGGAACTGCGCACGCGCTCCGGACTCTTTGCCCTGCAAATTTCCTTTTTGTACCACGCTCGAACCCCCGAAGCTGCCGCCGAGTCGTTCGAAGCGGCGCAGCTGGCCTATGCCAGCGATCTTGCCGAACAGGTCGACAGGATGGCGGCGCGCTTTTCCTCGGGCAGCGGTGCGCTGGCCCGACTGGCGCGCGAACGGCAGGATCTGCAGGCGCGCATCCGTCAGTTCGACCTCGCCCTGATGCGGGCGCTGGGCAGGCCGGCGGCCGGGCGCGACGCAACGGCAGAGAAGCGGCTCAACGACGAGCGGGCCTCGGCGCTG
>JAKJFA010000024.1:5918-10877 GCA_022705135.1 Pseudomonadota bacterium
GCTGGCGGCCCTCGCCCGCCTGGACTCCCGCCTGGCCGCCGAGTTTCCGCGCTACCGCGAATTGATTGATCCGCATCCGCTGAAGCTCTCCGAAGCGCAAAAACTTCTTGGCCCGGACGAGGCCTTGGTGATGTTTCTGGTGGCGCGCGATGAAAGTTTCGTCTGGATCGTCCGGCGCGATACTGCCGTTTTCGAGCGTCTCGCCCTGCCGCGCCGCGAACTCGATGCGAATGTCCGGGCCTTGCGCGCGCAACTCGATCTGGGCGCCGGCAATGTAAGCGACATTTTGGGCAAGTCCTTCGATGTGCAGGCTGCGCATGAGCTCTACGGCAAGCTGTTTTCAGCCGGCGAAAAACAGCTTGCCGGTGTGCGGCACCTGATCGTTGTCGCCGACGGGGCGTTGACCAGCCTGCCGCTGGCCGTTCTGGTCACCGATGCGCCGGCTGGTTCAGGCGATCAGGCCGAGGTGGCGTGGCTGGCGCGCAAGTTTGCTACCTCCAGCCTGCCTTCCCCAGCCGTATTGCGCGCGTTGCGCATGGTCGCCCGGGATGCGCCAGGTGCCGAATCCTTTCTCGGTTTCGGCGATCCGCAACTGGGCGGCGGCAAGGACAACCGCACACGGGCGATCCCCGGCCTTTATGCGCGTGGCGCCATCGCCGATCCGGCGGAAGTTCGGAAACTGCCGTCACTGCCGGAAACGGCGGGCGAGCTGCGCGCCATCGCCAGACTTCTCAATGCTCCAGAAAATCGCGTCAAATTACGCTCGGAAGCGACCGAGCAGGCGGTCAAACAGGCGGATTTGACCCGTTTCCGCACCCTGGTTTTCGCCACGCATGGCCTGATGGCCGGTGATTTTCGCGGTCTGGCCGAACCGGCGCTGGTGCTGACGCCCCCGGCGACCGCCTCGGAACTTGATGACGGGCTACTGACGGCAGGCGAGATCGCCGATTTGAGACTCAATGCCGACTGGGTGATCCTGTCGGCCTGCAACACGGCGGCGCCGGATGGTACACCGGGTGCCGAAGGGCTGTCGGGACTGGCGCGGGCGTTCTTCTATGCCGGGGCGAGAAGCTTGCTGGTCTCGCATTGGGCGGTTGGTTCCGAATCGACGGTGGCGTTGACGACGAAAATGTTCGAGGAAACCGCCAGGGGGGTCTCAAAGGCTGAGGCGCTGCGGCGTTCGATGCTGGCTTTGATGAAAACGCGGGGCAGCCCAGAGTATGCGCATCCTGCCCTTTGGGCTCCCTTTGTCGTGGTGGGCGAAGGTGGCCGGTAAGCTGGTTCTGCGATGGTGGCTATGCCCTTGGCGCATCGAACCCGTCATTCGAACGGGCATCTCTTGGTTTCTGAGGAAGGAGTTACGGCCGTGGAGACGAAGGCGACGGGCATAGCACCCCGTAAACCAACACATGCCGTTCCAGCGCGAAATCGAAGAAAGCGGGGACGATGGCGAGCGGGTGTTCCTCAACGCTTGTGTTTTGTCTCCATAGCCATTGGCTGGCGGCTCGATGGGCTAGATCAAAGCTGTCGAACAGAGCTTTCAGGCCGGGATCCCGTACCGGGAGAAAGATTCCGCGTTCCCGGTCGAGCAGGGTGTCGCTGCCCAGATACTGCACGGCGTAGCCGCTGCCAGGCCGTGCCAGCGGCAGTTGTTTCAGATCGAACCGGTCGCCGAAGGCATCAGGTGCGTGAAGGATCGGGGTCGGCGGCAAAACACGCAAACCTGCCGGTTTTCCCGGCAGGTTTTTGAGAAAAGACGAGAAGAAGGGGAGGTCAGGCCGGCATGTCCGGCGTGATGGTGTGTTCCAGATGCAGGATGCGATCCTTCAGCATCAGTTTGCGTTTTTTCAAGCGGCGGATAAGGAGTTCATCCGGTGTCGCGGCGGCTTCGAGGTAGTCGATGACTTTGTCGAGGTCACGATGCTCGACCTGACACTCGTATAGCCGCGCCTTGATTTGCGGGATATCAGTTTCCGTTCCTGTCTGCTGTTCCATATGCTTCTCCTGAGGAAAGTCCCACTTGCTAGAATACCCATAAATCGCTTGCTCTTGGAGGGAAAATGCACCCCTGTGTACGTCCATTTCCCGGTGCCGTCAAACTACTTGGCGCCGATCATTCTTGCTCTTTCGGGCGAGCTTTGCAATGCCGGGGAGCAGACTAGTGAGCCGGGCATTCGTGCGCGAACAGGAGGGTGACGAGGGCGATCTCGAATCGACGCCGCAACTGCCGGTCGGAACTGCCAATTACATCACCCCGGCGGGCCACGCCCGCCTCAAAGACGAACTGGAAGAACTGGTCAAGCGCGAACGGCCACGGGTAGTTGAAGTCGTGGCCTGGGCGGCTTCGAATGGCGACCGCTCCGAAAATGGTGATTACATCTACGGCAAACGGCGCTTGCGCGAAATTGACCGCCGCATCCGTTTTTTGGGAAAACGTCTCGACATTGCCCAAGTGGTCGATCCGGCGGCGCGGCAGGAGACCGACCAGGTCTTTTTCGGGGCGACGGTGACCGTCTGTGACGACCAAGGCAGCGAAAACACCTACGCCATCGTCGGCATCGACGAAGCCGACGCTGCGCGCGGCCGCATCAGCTGGATTTCCCCGCTGGCGCGGGCACTCTTGAAAGCGCGCGAAGGCGACACTGTGCGTTTCCAGAGTCCTTTAGGCTGGCGCGAAATCGATATTGTCGAAGTGCGCTATGTGACGATTGACCCGAATTGAAAGGGTTCTTGATGACGGGAAGCCAGCGGGATTCGTGTTCCGGCCCTTGAAATTGCTGTCTTCGCCCCCACCTCGCCTCCCATCGTCCGTTTTCACCCATGGGAGCTTCAAGCATGTCCGACCAGAAGGAAACCCTCGGCTTTCAGACCGAAGTCAAGCAACTGCTGCATTTGATGATCCACTCCTTGTACAGCAACAAGGAGATTTTCCTGCGCGAACTGATTTCCAACGCCTCCGATGCCTGTGACAAGCTGCGGTTTGAGGCGCTGAACAACGCCGGGTTGTATGGCGACGATTCCGAGCTGAAGATTCGCGTTTCCTTCGATAAAGAAGCGCGCACGCTGACCATTTCCGACAATGGCATCGGCCTGTCGCGCGAGGAGGCGATTGAGCACCTCGGCACCATCGCCAAATCCGGCACGCGTGAATTCTTTGCGGCGCTGACCGGCGACCAGGCCAAAGATGCGCATCTGATCGGCCAGTTCGGCGTTGGTTTCTACTCTTCCTTTATCGTCGCCGACAAGGTGACGGTGGTGTCGCGTCGCGCCGGGCTGGCGGCGAATCAGGCGGTGCGTTGGGAATCGGCTGGCGAGGGCGATTTTTCGGTCGAGGTGTTCGAGAAAGCAGGGCGCGGTACTGACGTGACCTTGCATTTGCGCGAAGGCGAGGACGATTTCGTCAATGGCTGGAAACTGAAATCGATTATCCGCAAATACTCTGACCACATCACGCTGCCTATTCTGATGAAAAAGGAGGAGTGGAAAGAGGGTAAGCCGGAACTGACTGACGAGGACGAAACCGTCAATCAGGCCAATGCCCTGTGGGCGCGCAGCAAGAGCGACATTACCGACGAGCAGTACAAGGAGTTTTACAAGCACGTCGCCCACGATTTCGACGAGCCGCTAACCTGGGTGCATGCCAAGGTCGAGGGTAAGCAGGAATATACCCAACTGCTCTACATTCCGGCGCGCGCGCCGTTTGATCTGTGGGATCGCAACGCCCGTCACGGCATCAAGTTGTATGTGCGCCGCGTCTTCATCATGGACGATGCCGAGCAACTGATGCCGCTCTATCTGCGTTTCGTGCGCGGCATCGTTGATTCCAACGATCTGCCGCTCAACATTTCGCGCGAAATTTTGCAGCAGAGCAAGGATATCGAGTCGATCAGGAACGGCTGTGCCCGCAAGGTGCTGGCCATGCTCGACGATCTTGCCGCGAACGACAAGGAAAAGTACGCCAAGTTCTGGGAAAACTTCGGTAACGTGCTGAAGGAAGGTGTGGGTGAGGATTTTGCCAACAAGGATAAGATCGCCAAGTTGCTGCGTTTTGCGTCGACCCAAAGTGGCAGCGAGACGCAGGACGTTTCGCTCGACGAGTATATCGCCCGCATGAAGGAAGGGCAGGAGAAGATTTATTACGTCACTGCCGAAACCTTCAACGCCGCCCGCAACAGCCCGCATCTCGAAATTTTCAAGAAGAAGGGCATCGAGGTGCTGCTGCTCTCCGACCGCGTCGATGAATGGGTGGTCGGCCATCTGACCGAATACGAAGGCAAGTCGCTGCAATCGGTGGCCAAGGGCGGGCTTGATCTCGGCAAATTGGAAGACGAGGCCGAGAAGAAGGAAGCCGAAAAGTCGGCCGACGAGTACAAGGACTTGCTGGAGAAAATCAAGAAGTCGCTCGACAAGCGCGTCAAGGAAGTGCGCGTGACGCATCGTCTGACCGATTCGCCTTCCTGTCTGGTGGCGGACGAGCATGACGTTTCCGGCAATCTGGCGCGCATTTTGAAAGCGGCTGGGCAAAAAGCGCCGGAAGCGCAGCCGATCCTCGAAATCAATCCGAATCATCCGGCGGTGCAGCGGCTCAAGTACGAGGAAGCGCGTTTCGACGACTGGGCGGCGCTGCTGTTCGAGCAGGCGCTGCTGGCCGAAGGCGGCCATCTCGACGATCCGGCCGGGTTTGTCAAACGGATCAACGACTTGATGCTGGCCTTGTCAGCGCGCTGAAATCCGGCAAGTTTGATCAACTCGAAACCGCCCTGTTCGGGGCGGTTTTTTCTTGCCTGCGCTTTTGCTGGAGTGTGGCAAAATGGGGTGTGTTTTCGTTCGAGAGGAGGGCGGCAAATGCGCCTGGGATGTTGGGTGTTCTTCTCTATGGCCCTTGCGCTGGCCTCGTTCTCGGCGGGCGCGGCCGATGTCGGTCTGGTTGGGGTGATGGGCAGCAAGGCTTTGCTTTCC
>JAKJFA010000024.1:10887-15864 GCA_022705135.1 Pseudomonadota bacterium
GCGACCCGGTGCCAGTGGCGATAGGCCAATCCGTGCAGGGCGTGCGGGTCGTTTCCCTCCAGGGAGATCAGGCGGTGGTCGAGGTTGGCGGCAAGCGGCGGCCCTTGCGCATCGGGCAGCACGCTGGCGGTGGGGGCGCCGATGCCGGCGCCTCGGATGAAAGCGCGGGCGAAAGCAAAACTACCTTGATGGCGGATGGCGCCGGTCATTTTTTTACCACGGGCGCGATCAACGGCGTCGCCGTGCGTTTTCTGGTCGATACGGGCGCCACTTTTGTGTCGATAGGAAGCTCGGATGCGCGCCGCTTCGGCATCGACACCGCGCGTGGCCAGACGGGGATCAGCCATACCGCGAATGGACAAGTCAAGGTGACCAAGGTGAAATTGGACAGCGTCCAGGTGGGCGGTGTGACGCTGCATAATGTCGACGCGGTCGTGCATGGCGCCGATCTGCCGGTGACCTTGCTCGGCATGAGTTTCCTCAACCGCATGGAAATGCAGCGCGAGGGGGCAACCATGACACTCAGGAAGCGGTTTTGACCGATGGTGCCGGAATATACCGGGAAAAGGAGAGTGAGCAATGCCGCATCGTGATCAGGAAATCGCCATGTTGAGGAGGGAAGTTGAACTCCTCATGGGGGAGCGGCAACTTCTGCTTCAGATTGTCGGAGCTGCTGCAGCGATGATTGCGGCGGTCGATACGCAACGATTGCAGGTGGGCGCGGTGGAGGCTGCCGATCTGGTGGCGACGCGCATCAACGAGTTGCCCGAGGAAACCCTGCAGGATGCGCTGCGTTCCGTGCATGCGGAAATTGAACCGGAGACTTCTGACGACGCGCATGAAGATTGATTGCGAACGCCTGAGAGCGGCGCTTCTGCCGGAGCCGGGCGAAGGGGATGGGGTGCGGGAGGATTGGACCGACGGCTTGGAGATGACGCCTGCCGCAGTGCTCGTGCCGATCGTTCTGCGCGATGAGGGCGATACGGTCTTGATGACGCGGCGCGCTGCTCATCTGAGGGATCATCCGGGGCAGGTCAGTTTTCCCGGCGGGCGCGTCGACGCGGACGATCCTTCTCCCTTGCACACGGCGCTACGCGAGGCGAGAGAGGAAATTGGTCTGACGGATGATCGCGTTTCGCTTCTGGGCTATTTACCGGAATACCGTACCGGTACAGGGTTCCGTATCACGCCGGTGGTGGCGCGCGTCTTTCCACCCTTCGACTTGCGTACCGATCCGCTCGAGGTGGACGAGGTCTTTGAGGTCCCGCTCGCTTTCCTGCTCGATTCGACCAACCACAAGAAGCATTCCCTTTTTTACCGTGGGGCGCTGCGGCAGTTCCACGCCATGCCCTACGGGGATTATTTCATTTGGGGCGCGACGGCGGGGATGATTAAAACGCTGTTTGACCGGTTGCGCGCCCAGGAGGATTCGGCGGCGTAATTTGGCTTGCCGGGGGTGTGGGCAAGGGCCGATTAGAAGATTACAATTCGGCATCGATGCCGGGGGCGATGATCATGCTGCTGCACCAACAATTTGTACGTACGGCCAAAAAGTTCGAGGATAAGCTGGCGATTGTCGACCGGACGACGGGCAAGCGTCTGACGTACAAAAAAGCGTTGATTGGCACCCTGATTCTGGCCAAGAAACTGGAGGCTTATCGAAAGGGCTTCATTGGTATTCTGTTGCCCAATTCGGCCGGATCGATTTTGACCATCCTGGCAACGCTTTTTTCCGGGCGGATTCCGGTGATGATTAATTACTCCACCGGGGCCGAAGGCAATTGCCGCTTCGCGCAGAAAAAATGTGATTTCTCCACCATCGTTACCTCGCGGGCTTTTTGCGAGAAGATTAATTGTCCGCATGTGGACGGAATGGTTTACCTTGAGGACGTCATGGCCTCGGTATCGGCGCTGGACAAGGCGGCTGCCCTCATCAAGGCGACCCTGCCCGCCGAGATGATCCTGCGCCGCATTCACGGGGGCGCTGAGAACGACACCCTGCTCATTCTCTTTACCAGCGGTAGCGAGCGCGATCCCAAGGCGGTGCAATTGTCGCACCACAATATCGGCAGCAATGTCGAAAGCCTCTCGTCGTGTTTTCATTTTGTCGCGGAGGATGTTTTTCTTGCCAACCTGCCTTATTTCCATGTCTTTGGCCAGACGGCCAACCTCTGGGTCCCGCTCTGCGTTGGCATGACCCTTGTGACTTGTGCCAATCCGCTTGAATTCAAGAACATTTCCGAGATCGTGCGGGAAGAGAAGGTGACCCTGTTTACCGGAACGCCAACCTTCTTCTGGGGCTATTTGCGTAATTCCAAGCCGGGCGATTTTGATTCCTGCCGGGTGATTCTGGTCGGGGCGGACAAATGTCCTGAGGCGCTGCGCCAAGGATTCATGGACAAGCACGGAAAAGTCCTGCTGGAAGCGTATGGAGCGACCGAAACAAGCCCGGCCATCACGGTCAATACGCCTGAATTCAATCGTCCCGGCAGTGTTGGGCGGCCGATTCCGGGCGTTAGCGTACGGGTGGAAAATTACGAGACGGACGAGCATTGCCCGGTGGGCGTGACCGGCAAGATTCTGGTCAAGGGCGATAATGTGATGAAGGGGTACTTCGACGATTTCGAACAGACCGCCCTCAGCATCCGCCATGGCTGGTACGACACCGGTGACATGGGTTACCTCGACGAGGACGGCTATCTCTGGCATGTTGGTCGGCTCAAGCGCTTCCTCAAGGTTGGCGGCGAAATGATCTCGCTGGTCCGGGTTGAGAATGTGTTGGAGTCTTTCCTTCCGCCGGATGTCGAATGTTGCGTTGTCGAGATTCCGGACGCCTTGCGTGGCGCCAGAATTGTCGCGGCGGTGACGCAGGAGATCGATGAGCGGGCGATTCAGAAAAAACTGGCCGAGAAGCTGACTCCGATCGAACTGCCCAGCCGCTTCGTGGTGATCCCGGAAATGCCCAAATCTGGCAGTGGCAAGCTTGATTTCCGGCTCATTACCGAGATGGTCCGTGACATGGTGCGGCACTGACAGTTGTCGGGCCATGCCCCGCAAGGGAGCGGTGCGGCTAGGCGTGGAGCATCAGGTAGCCGGTATAGGCGGCGAAACTTAACAGAAGAATCACGCCTTCCCAGCGGTTGATGCGTCCCTGCCTCTTACTGCCGTAGCAGAACGCGAAGAGCGAAAGGGTGAGCGCGGCCATGACGGGCATGTCGCGCGCCAGGATTTCCGGCGGCGCTGGAATGGGGTGGACGATACCGGCGATGGCGACGACCGCGAGCGTGTTGAACAGGTTGGAGCCGATGACGTTGCCGAAGACGATGTCGTGCTCCCCCTTGCGGCAGGCGATGATGGAAGAGGCCAGCTCCGGGAGTGAGGTGCCGACGGCGACGATGGTCAGGCCGATGAGGAGATCGCTGACCCCGAGCGCGTGGGCGATGTCGACGGCGCCCCAAACCAGCAGGCGGGAACTGGCGATGAGTACCGCCAGACCGACGATGAGCCAGAATACGGCGCGACGGACCGGCATGCTGTGTTGATTGAGTTCCTGTTGCGTTTCGCCATCCAGGGCATCGCCTTTTTCCTTTAGGCCGTTGCGGATATTCCAGGCCATGAGCAGGAAGAAAGCAAGCAACAGAACCAAGGCGTCGATGCGGCTGATTTCGCCGTCCCAGACCTGCCAGATTGCCAGGAAAGTCACTCCAGACAGGATGGGCAGCTCGCGGACAATCGCCCGCGAATGAATCAGGATGGGGCTGATAACTGCCGTCAGGCCGAGGATGAGCGCGATGTTGACGATGTTTGAGCCGTAGGCATTGCCCAGGGCGATGCCTGGGTTGTTTTGCAGGGCGGCGAGTAGTGAAACCAGCAATTCCGGCGCCGAGGTGCCGAAGCCGACGACGACCATGCCGATTAACAAGGGGGGCATGCCGAAATGGCGGGCGATTTGCGCGGCCCCGGTGATGAAGCGGTCGGCACTCCAGATCAGGAAAACCAAGCCAGCGAGGAGCGCAAGAATGGGCAGAAGCAGGCTGCTGGTCATCAATGATCCAATCGCATGGAGAGATCCAGGGCTTGAATGTCCTTGGTCAGGCTGCCGACGGAAATCCGCTGCACGCCGGTTTCGGCGATGGCGCGCACGGTTTCCAGCGCGACATTGCCAGAGGCTTCGAGAATGGCGCGGCCCGCGTTGAGATGGACCGCTTGGCGCAATTCATCGAGTTCGAAATTGTCGAGCAGGATCATCTTGGCGCCCGATTGCAGCGCCTCTTGCAATTGATCGCAGTTTTCGACTTCGATCTCGATGAAGCGGCAGCGCTGTTTCTCAGCTTCCGCAATGACGCGGGCCGCGTCAAGCGCGGGGCGGATCCCGCCTGCGGCCATGATGTGGTTTTCCTTGATCAGGATGGCGTCCCATAAGGCCAGGCGGTGGTTTGTGCCGCCGCCCGTGTGGACGGCGTATTTTTGCGCCAGACGCAGGCCCGGCAAGGTTTTGCGCGTGTCAACGACGGTGGCGCCGGTACCGCTGACCGCGTCGGCAAAAAGCCGGGTGCGGCTGGCAACGCCAGAGAGCAGTTGCAGAAAATTGAGGGCGCTGCGCTCGGCCGAAAGGAGGGCGCGCGCCTCGCCTTCGATGCGGCAGAGCAACTGGCCGGGAGCAATGCGATCACCGTCCTTCGCCTGCCAGCGGATGCCGATGGCGGGGTCAAGCCGCTCAAAGCAGCGTTCGAACCAGGCGGCGCCGCACAGCACGCCGGCCTGTCGTGAGATTACCTGCGCCCGGCGGATTTGTCCGGCGGGAAGCAGGCGGGCGGTCAGATCGCCGCTGCCGACGTCCTCCTGCAAGGCCAGGTCGACATTGCGGGCGATTTCCTCGTTCAGGGCTTCGGAATTCTCGATGAGGGAAAATTCAGTGGGCATCGGCGATCCAACGGTTGAGCAGGTGGCGGGCCGGCGCGATGATTTCGCCGGCGG
>JAKJFA010000024.1:15967-16401 GCA_022705135.1 Pseudomonadota bacterium
CTGGCCAGCCTTGGGCGAGCAGCGCCACGGCGATTCCGGTCAGGACATCGCCGGTGCCTGCGGTCGCCAGACCCGGGTTGCCGGTGGTATTGATCCACCAGCGCCCGTCCGGCGCGGCGATGATACTGCCGCAGCCTTTGAGCACGACATGACAGTGGAAGCGGCTGGCGATTTCGCTGGCGGCGCTGATGCGGTCGCTGGCGATTTCAGTGGTTTCGACATCGAGCAGGCGGGCGGCCTCGGTGGGATGCGGGGTCAGCAAAGTAGGTGCCGGACGGATGGCCAGAGCGGTTTGCAGGTTGCCTTCGAAAGCCAGCAGATTGAGCGCGTCGGCATCGAGCACCAGCGGCCGGTCAAGATTCAAGGCTTGTTCCAGCAACTGGGCGGCTTGCAGGCTGGTTCCCATGCCGGGGCCGCAGGCCAGCGCGGCGAGG
>JAKJFA010000024.1:16501-25605 GCA_022705135.1 Pseudomonadota bacterium
AATGAGCCCCGCCGAGAACCCCGGCATTGCCGAAATTGCCCTTGTGACTGTTTTGGCGGCGCGGCCGCAGAGCCCGTGCAAACAGCGCCGGGCTGACGGTATGGCCCTCGGCTTTCTCCGGATTGATCTCAAGCCCGAGTGGTGAAATGCGCACTTCGCCGCAGTGATCGGGGCCGTCGGCGGTAAAAAGCCCCGGCTTGGCGGCGATGAAACTGAGGGTATGGGTGGCGCGCACGGTTTTGCCCAGCGCGACTCCGGTGTCGGCGTTGAGACCGGAGGGGCAGTCCAGAGCGAGGAGCGGGCAGCCCTGTTCGCGGGAGAGGAGATTCATGGCGTCGATCATCTCCGCGTAATCGCCTTGGGCTTCGCGGCTCAGACCGATACCGAAGAGGCCGTCGATGATGAGCCGCCATTTGCTTTTGGCTGGAATGCGGTCGACGGTGCTTCCCCCGGCCCCGGTAAAACCGGCGTGGGCGGCGGCGGCGTCTTCGGGCAGCCGGACCGGGTCGCCGATGAAAACCACGGTGACCGGAAAGTCGCGTTGGCGCAGAAGATGCGCGGCTACGAACGCATCGCCGCCGTTGTTGCCGGGGCCGGCGCAAACCAGAATGGCGCCTGTGCTGTCGGTCGCCAGTTCACCTGCCCAGTCCGCTGCTGCCGTTCCGGCGCGCTGCATCAGCGCCTCGTTGCGGTAGTTGGCCTCGATCTGGCGAAGCTGCAGACTGCGGTAGAGGGGGGTGCTTGCCGCGAACATGGTGTTTCAGTTGAGCGCCGCCGAAAGCTGCCGGCGGTATTCCCGCACCAGATCGTCATAGCGCGCATTGCCGCCCAGCGCCTCGAAAAGACGCAGCATGGCCTTGCGGCCGGCGTCCTCGCCGAAGTTGCGGTCGCGCCGGACGACTTCCAGCGCCGATTCGAGGGCGGCACGGTAATCGCCGCCAGCGGCCTGGGCAGCCGAAAGTTCGAGGCGGGCGGCGTGATCGTCCGGATCGGCGGCAATTTTGGCCTGCAGTTGGCCAAGCTGATCCGGGTCTACCGGGGCGGCGGCCAGGTCGAGACGGGCGCGCAGGGTGCGGGCGCGATCGTTCTCCTGCTCAAATTCCCCATCGAGGAGCTGGGCTACTTCGTCCAGACGGCCGAGTTCGAAGAGGATTTCGGCACTGTCGAGCCGGAGCGCCTCGTCGCCGGGATTAGCCTGCAGGGCGTGGAGCAGAAGGGCCAGCGCTTCCTCGAAGCGGCCTTCGGCAGACAGCAGGGCGGCCTGCTCGCGTTCCGACGCTGCAGATGGCGGCAGCAGGCGTTCGATGAAGGCGCGTACCTCGCCCTCCGGCAGGGCGCCGTTGAATTCGTCGGCCAGGCGTCCCTCCTTGATGACTTTGACCGTGGGGATGCTGCGCACGCCGAAGTGCTGGGCGATTTGCGGAAATTCGTCGGAATTGACGCGGGCGAGCAGGAAACGCCCGCCGTACTCGGCGGCCAGCTTTTCCAGCACGGGCTTGAGCGCCCGGCAGGGCGCGCACCAGGGCGCCCAGAAATCGACCAGGATAGGGACTTCAAACGAGGGGCGGAGCACCCGTGCTTCGAAGTCTTCAAGGCCGACGTCGTAGGCAAATTCGCCGGCCGGATCGTGGGGGGTGGAGCCCAGACTCAGGTCTTCAGACATAGGGGATGGCATCACACGAACTTGAGGGCGCTCAGTTTACCCCAAATTGGGCATGGGCCGGTTTCCGAGTCGTCGGCAGGCCGGGAATTGGGGGTGCCCTTCGTTATGCCGAAGAAGAAATCGACCACGGCCCTTTTAACCCCGTTATTATTACAACATAAAATCGTTCAACACGAAGGCAGACGTTATGAGCAACTCCTTGGGCTTGCTGATTGTTTTTGGCGTTATCGGCCTTCTTGTGCTTGTGGCCATTTACAGATTTATGATTCAGCGGAGGCAATTGTCCGCAGGGCGTGAGCTGGGATGCTTCCAGCCGGTCTGCCGGGATGGAAAGCTGGTCTTCGATCAACAGTTGAATATCAGTGAGGGCAGGCGATGGTGCCGTTTGATGCTTCGGCTTACGGCCCAGACGGTTTATCAGATCAACCAAACGCCGCGGTATTTTTTCAAGCGGGTGGCTTTGGTCATTGGTACCCCTTACCTCTTGACCATTTCGGACTCGTTAGGCCAGGAACTCTACCGGGAAGAGAATACATTGGCTCGGTTTGTGGCCTGGCTGGGGGGTAGAGGAGGGGAAACGTCAACCATGGTCAGCGAGCGCGGCCAGGCAACCCTCAAAGGCCAGGTTGCTTTTCTGGAGTTTCTGCCCAGTCGGGCCGGGGTCTACCGGATTGTTCTTGAAATTCAGGCCAAGATCGAGGATCAGGCTCCTGGTTCCTCATCTCATTGGGAGGTGCTGGAGGCTGAATTGGCGGCCAGCGAGGGGGTGGAACCGTTGTCCCGTACCGTGAAGTATCCGCACAGGCGGGTGGAGTTGTAGTTGGTAAATAATTTTATGGGACCGGATCAGGTTTTCCGAGCAGATTGATTTCGTATTTGCTCTTGACGCTATTCGTATTATCGTTGCTGACAAAAGTCAGTTTGACGATGCGTCCCAATTCTTTGGAGTACCACGCCCTGAGTTCAAAAGACCTTTGACTGTTGACTCCGCATAATATGCAGCCAGATGGTACAGGTGATATGTTTCGACCTATTAATTCATATTTTACAGTTTTGAAATTGCCGGCTGGAACGGAAACCTCCTCTTCCCCAAGTGCGCGCACTTTGATGTGAAATTTCTCTCCGAATAGAGGGACGTTGCTCAGATTTTGTGCAATTTTGTGTTGGTCGCCGGTGAAGAGAAAAGGGGAAATGTCAACCCACTCCGTGCCTTCCGCTGACCTATTGGCCACGATTGTCGAGTGAGTTGTCCAGCGGATACTGCCCTCGGATTTGGCGTCAACGGATGCTTCTTCAACGATGGTGTCGCGGCCTTCGAATCCGGACTTAATCACAATGCTGATGTTTTTGTTGTATATGTCTTGGTACTGATAGTTCCAGGCTCGGAGGTTAGTAGGTTTACCGGATTTTTTGGCCTGTTCTGCAAGGTTGATTTGATCCTGTTCTTTGGTGCGGGCGGCATGATGTCTTACGGGTAGTTCCTTGATCCATTCGACAGGAATGGCAAAGTTAAGATTCTGGCCATCCTTGATCTGGAGTGTCGTAATTCCAATCAGTCTTCCTTGGTCGTCAAAGAGGCCGCCACCGCTTGATCCTGGTGAAATTGGTGCCGAAGTCTGGATTAACTCCAACTGCGATTTGTTGTTTTTCCGCAGGCTTGAAATAAGTCCGGCTCCAAGAGTTAATTCCAGACCCTTTGGATTGCCGATGGTATAGACACTTTGCCCAACTTGTAAGTTGGATGAGGAGCCTTGTTTGACTGGAGGGGATGTCAGGTTTTTAGCGCGAATCTGGCATAGATCACGAACTGTATCCCACATTTCCAAAGTTCCACCAATTGATATGTTCTCAAAAGTCAGGGTGATGCGTGCGGCTTTGCGTAGAACGTGGCAGTTTGTGATGAGAGTTTCCGGCGCGATGACAACTGCGCTTCCAAGAGATAATGGCAGCCCGTCGTTGTCATAAGATTTGATGCCCCAGACACTGGGTGAGGCTTTGGAAAAAACCTCAGTAGGAGTCAATGCATGAGCCGACATGCTGGATGCTGTGATCACTGCAAATGAGATTGCATGAAATATGCGAGACATTATTTCGAATCCTTATTGATTAAACCTTTAAGATCGTCGTCAAAAGGTTTGTTGAATAATTTCGGATCGGAATTGCCATGGCCAGACTTGGGTTCAGGAATGTCCTCTGGAGAGGGAGCTATGTTCCCTTGCGGTTTGGAAATCACGTTACATAAGGCGTCACGATATGTTGCAGATGGTTCCGGAATAATGTCATCCGGATTTGATGCATTGAAAAGGCCTGTCCAGCAGCTGTCTGGACGTGAATCCAATTGTAATAGATAGTTTCGGTTAGTTTCGGGGTTGAATGATATTATCATTCTGCAATAGCGATTCGCAGGTTTTCTAAAGATAATTTCTAAACTCGTTTGTTTGCTCGGAACAATGTTGAAGCGTGGTGGTTGGCTGTTATAGCCACCACTGCCTAATCGTTGCAAACCGCGACATTCAAGACTGTTGGCAAACATGTAAATGGTGTACGTGGTCTCTGGTTCGACCTTACTGCGAACAATAAGTCGTGCTGCTTGAGCATCAGCGGGCTGCTGGTAATCAGCGACAGGAATATGAAGGCATCCAGATAAGATGAGTGTTGAAGATAAGGTGATGAGCGAAAGGAGAAATCGCTGCCAATTTGCAAGTCTACGAGGTATACCCATGTTGAACATAAATTTTGACAAAAAGAGAATTATAAAACGATAACATGGGGTGCTAATTCGCTGTCTCTTCGCTTCTCAGTCATCAAGAGGCCGGTTGTAGACTTCTGGCAGGAAGAGCAGGCCGGCGACCGATGCCAGGATCAACAGGCCGGCGGGATAGGCGAGTCCGTACAGTGGATTGCCGAAGTGCGTGCCCAGCCAGGTGACGACCAGCGGCGACAGTCCGCCGATCCAGCCGGCGGACAGGTTGTGCGGCAGCGCCACGGCCGAATAGCGTGTGCGTGCCGGGAACAACTCGGCCAGCACCGCTGTTTGCGGCCCGGTAATGGCGGCGAGCGCGATGGCCAGAACGAGCAGGAGCAAGGCCATGGCGGCCAGATTGGGTTGGGGCTGACTGCCAAAGTGGAGTAGACCCAGGAAGACCGGGAAAATGCTGAGGGCGCCCCATAACAGGCCGAAAAGCAGCACCGGGCGGCGCCCAATGCGGTCGGATAGCCAGCCGCACAAGATCGTCAGCGGGAAAAGGCAGAGCGTCGACAGTCCGACCAGTTCGCTGGCGGTGCGCACATCGAGTTTGATGACGGTCTTGAGGAAGACTCCTGCATAGACCTGCGAGGAGAAAAAGAGCAGGGAGCCGCCGGAGGATATGCAGAAAAAGAGCAGCGCCATGCGTCCCAGGGTTTGCCGGTCCGAGAAGCACTCTTTCAAGGGGGTGCGGGCGATGGCCTTCCTTTCCCGCAGATGCCGGAATACCGGCGATTCGTGCAGGTTGATGCGGCTTTTGATCGAGATCGCCAGCAGCAGGGCGGAGAGCAGAAAGGGGACGCGCCAGCCCCAATCCCGAAATTCGGCGTCGCTGAGGAAGTGTTGCAGAACGACGATCTGCAGGGTGGAGGCCAGCATGCCCAGAGGGCCCATCAGTTGCAGCACGCTGGTATAGGTGCCGCGCCGGCCTGCGGGGGCGTGCTCGGTCAGATAGACGGCGGCGCCGCCGATCTCGCCGCCGACGGAGAGTCCCTGCACCATGCGCAGGACGAGCAGCAGGGCGGGGGCGAGCAGACCGGCCTGGGCGTAGGTGGGCAGCAGGCCGACGGCGAAGGTGGCGCCGCCCATGAGGACGATGGTGACGAGAAAAATGGTGCGCCGTCCGTGCCGGTCGCCCAGCGAGCCGAAAAGCGCGGCACCCAGAGGCCGGACGATCATGCCGACGCCAAAGGTGCCGAGGCTGGCGAGCAAGCCTGTCACCGGATCGTCCGGGGGGAAAAAGAGGGCGCCGAACCAGGTCGCCAAGCTGGCGAAGGTCAGAAAGTCATACCACTCGAGAAAGGTGCCGAAGCAGGCGGCGATAGCGACCTTGCGCTGGATTCCGGCCGGCTGTTCCTTCGCTGTTGGCGAGGCGGGCGTATTCATGCCGTTGCCGGTCAGCGCACCCGCTTGACGCGCGCGCCAAGCCGGGAGAGCTTTTCCTCGATGTGTTCGTAACCGCGGTCGAGGTGGTAGATGCGATCGATCAGGGTTTCGCCCTGCGCCACCAGTCCGGCGATGATGAGCGAGGCTGAGGCGCGCAGGTCGGTGGCCATGACCGTGGCGCCCTGCAGGTGGTCGACGCCGCGCACGATGGCGTTGCTGCCCTCGATCTGGATGTCGGCGCCCAGGCGCATCAGTTCGATGGCATGCATGAAACGGTTTTCGAAAATGGTTTCGCGGATGGTCGCCACGCCTTCCGCCACGGCGTTGATGGCCATGAATTGCGCCTGCATATCGGTCGGGAAGGCGGGGTAGGGGGCGGTGCGCAGGCTGACCGCTTTGAGCCGCCCGGGGGCTTTCAGGCGGATGGCGTCGCGTTCGCTGACGACATCGCAGCCGGCATCCATCAGCTTGTCGACGACGGTGTCGAGATAGGCTGAAGACGTGCGGGTCAGGCGGATGTCGCCGCCGGTGACGGCCGCTGCGCAGAGGAAGGTGCCGGTTTCGATACGGTCGGGCATGATGGAATGGGTTGCGCCATTCAGCCGTTCGACGCCGCGAATGCGGATGACGTCGGTACCGGCGCCAGAAATGCGGGCACCCATGCTGACCAGACAATTGGCCAGGTCGACCACCTCGGGTTCGCGGGCGGCGTTTTCGATCACCGTTTCGCCCTCGGCCAGCGCCGCCGCCATCATCAGGTTCTCGGTACCGGTCACCGTCACCATGTCGGTGCAGATGCGGGCGCCTTTGAGGCGGCTGGCTTTGGCGTGGATGTAGCCGTGCTCGACCTTGATTTCCGCGCCCATGGCCTGCAGTCCCTTGATGTGCTGGTCGACGGGACGAGCGCCGATGGCGCAGCCGCCGGGCAGCGAGACGCGCGCCTCGCCGCAACGCGCCAGCAGCGGCCCCAGAACGAGGATGGAAGCCCGCATGGTCTTGACCATCTCATAGGAAGCGACGGGGTTGTTGAGACCACTGGAATCGAGCAGGACGGTATTCTGTTCCGGATGGATGACGACGCCCATGTCGCCCAGCAGGCGCAGCATGGTGGCGATGTCGTTCAGTTGCGGCAGATTGTCCAGTCGTAGCGGATCGGCGCTGAGCAGAGAAGCGCACAGCAAGGGCAGGGCAGCGTTTTTGGCGCCGGAAATGGCGACTTCGCCGCTGAGGCGATAGCCGCCTTCGATCAGTAATTTGTCCATCGGATGCCTTCCTTGTATTGCATTATGCGTCTGTGCATTGGTTCTTCTGGGAGGGGGTCAGGTGCGCAGCTTCCATCCACGCTTGAGCAGTACCAGGGTCGACCAGGACAGCACCGCGAAGAGGCCGAATACGACGGCAAAGCCCTGTTCGGGCGGCACATCGGAGACACCGAAAAAGCCATAGCGGAAGCCGTCGATCAAATAAAAGACTGGATTGTAATGCGAGACTTGCTGCCAGAAGGGGGGAAGGGCGTGAATCGAGTAAAAGACCCCGGAGAGCATGGTCAGGGGCATGATGAAGAAGTTCTGGAACGCCGCCAGCTGATCGAATTTGTCCGCCCAGATGCCGCCGATGATTCCGAGGCTGCCGAATAATCCACCCCCCAGCAGGGCAAAAGCGATGATCCAGAGCGGCGCTTCAAAACGGAGCGGGGCAAACCAAAAGGTGGCCAATAGGACGCCGGCGCCGACAATCAACCCGCGCAAGATCGAGGCGAGCACATGGGCGGCATAAAAGGTGCCGTAGGAAATGGGGGGCAGAAGGACAAAGACGATGGAGCCGGTGACTTTGCCGACAATCAGGCTGGAGGAGGAATTGGCGAAGGCGTTTTGCAGAATCTGCATCATCACCAGGCCGGGGACGAGAAAACCGGCGTAGCCCACGCCGTGCACCTGCATGCGGCCATCCAGCACTTGGGCAAAGATCAGAAGGAAAAGCAGTGCGGTCATCATCGGCGCGACGATGGTCTGGAACGCCACCCGCCAGAAGCGCAGGCATTCCTTGTAGAGCAGAGTGGAGAAACCGGTCATCCTGGAAACCTCAGTTGAACGGTTTTTTGGGCATGGTTGGCGGGGTGCGGGGCGCGACGCGAGGACGCGGCATGGCCGTCCCATGCAAGGACGAGCAACAAAGCCCTACGCCCCGCCAGTCGTGCACACGGAAACGTAGCGGGATCAACCGATGGATGAAGGGTAACGAAGCCAGAAAGTTGAAGATTCATAAGGGATTAAGTCGTCAAATCAGCGGTCAACTGAGGTTTCCAGGATCATCCTGCATCACTCGCACAAAAACTTCTTCCAGGTCGGGGGGGGACAGGCGCATGTCGAGGACGGCAATGCCGGCTTGGCGCAGCCGCACCAGCACCTCTTCGACTGCGGCGACCTGTTCCAGCCGCAGAAGATGCATACCGTTCTTTTCACCAACGGCGAAGCGCTGCAGATCGTCCGGGAGGAAAGCGCCTTCCTGCAGGCGCAGGGCGAGGGTATGTCCGGAAAAACGGGCCAGCAAATTCGCGGTCGAATCGAGGGCGACCAGGCGCCCCTCCTTGAGCAGGGCGATCTGGTCGCACAGCGCTTCGGCCTCTTCCAGATAATGCGTGGTCAGGATGATGGTGTGGCCCTCGCGGTTGAGGCGGCGGATGAATTGCCACAGGTTCTGGCGCAGTTCGACGTCGACGCCCGCCGTCGGCTCGTCAAGCACAATGACCGGGGGTTTATGCACCAGCGCCTGTGCCACCAGAACCCGCCGCTTCATGCCGCCGGAAAGCTGGCGCATGTTGGTGTCGGCCTTGGTGGTCAGGTCGAGTTGGTTGAGGATTTCGTCGATCCAATCGCTGTTGCGGCGCAGGCCATAGTAACCGGACTGGAGATGCAAGGTTTCGCGGACGGTGA
Organism: Pseudomonadota bacterium; assembly: GCA_022705135.1. GTDB lineage: Bacteria > Pseudomonadota > Gammaproteobacteria > Burkholderiales > Rhodocyclaceae > UBA1934. Next base: position 25,230 of record JAKJFA010000024.1, read on the forward strand.
AGAAGGGATCGAAGACCAGTTCCTGCGGCACGACGCCAAGCAGTCGACGCGCCTGACGATACTCGCGCGCGACATCGTGGCCAAGCACGGCAAGATGGCCGGAGGTGGGCTTGGCCAGACCGGCGAGACAGGAGATCAGCGTCGTTTTTCCGGCGCCGTTGGGGCCGAGCAGGCCGAAAAAGGCGCCGGCTTCAATTTCGAGCGAAACGCCGGCCAAGGCCTCAACCGTGCCATAACGCTTGACCAAGCCGGATAGGGAGACGGCAGTTGCCATGAGTTGAAGACCCCGGTTCTGCGCCGCAAAGGCGCCTAATGCAGGGGCAGGAGATTGCTGATGCCGTAGAGTTCGGCAAGCGCCTGTAGGCCTGCCGGCGGG
>JAKJFA010000024.1:25615-29345 GCA_022705135.1 Pseudomonadota bacterium
AACTCAGCGTGCGGCTGGATGCGGAAGCTGCGCGCATCCAGCCCAGCATGACCGCCAGCGCGGAGGAATCCGCCGCGCTGACGGCCGAAAGATCGATGGTTTCGGCCCTCTCCTTGATGATGCCAAGTCCGACAGCGAGCAAAGCCGCCGCGTTCGGAACGGTCATCGGCACGGTGACACGCAGGCAGCCTTCGGTGCGTTCGATCATTTCTTGCTGGCTTCGAGTGATTTGTTTTTGGTCGAAATGGCCTTGATCAGGCCATCGATGCCATTGGCCCGGACTTCCTGCCCGAACTGGTCGCGGTAGTTGGTGACCAGGCTGATGCCACCGACAACCACGTCATAGACCTTCCAGCCGTTTTCCAGCTTTTCCATGTTGTAGTCGAGTTGAACAGGTTGTCCGCCGGGTTGAAGGATCTCGGTGGGAATCCGGACGTCCTTGCCCTCTGCGTCCATCCTGGCCGGTTTGTACCGTATGGTCTGGTTCTTGTAGCCGGTGAGGGCGTTGGAATAGGTACGCACCAGCAGGGTCTTGAATTCCTCCGTCAGTTTTTTCTGCTGCTCCGGCGAGGCCTTGCGCCAGTCCTTGCCGACGGCAAGTGCTGTCATGTGTGTGAAATTGAAATGCGGCAGCACTTTCTGATCGACCAGCTCGATGGCGCGCTGGGTGTTGCCCTCTTGAAGTTCCTTGTCGGTACGGATGATGTGGAGCACTTCCTCGGTAATACGCTTGACCAAGACATCGGGGGCCTCTTGAGCCCAGGCGGAAAAGGCAAGAAAGGCGGAGAGGAGAAAGACAGCAAAACGTTTCATCAAGCGTACCTCAAATCAGTCTTCCAGTTTCGGCGGATTGCCGTCGTAGATCAGGTTGCGGCGCCGTTGCAGGTAGGCGTCGCGGATGTAGGAGTATTTGTCGAGCGCGGCCTCTTCCACCACCCGGTCCGAGGGCAGCAGACTGGCGCGGATGTCGATCATTCGCAGGCCCATGGCGCTGTTGCGGACGGAAACGCGGTCGATTCCCCAGCGTACCGGGTCGGCGTAGGTGTCGACCAAAAAGCCCAGACCATCGCGTGCCGTGCGGGGGCCGACGATCGGCAGGAAAAGGTAACCGCCGTCGTCCATGCCCCAAACGGCGAGGGTCTGGCCGAAATCCTCATTATGCTTTTCCAGCCCCATTTCGCTGGCGACGTCGAAGAGTCCGAAAATGCCGACAGTGGAATTGATGAGTAGGCGCAGGAGGTCGGAGGCGCCATCGTCGACTTTGCCCTGCAGGCCGTTGTTCACGCCGATGAGCAAATCGCCGACGTTGCCGAAGAGATTCCCGACGCTGGCCTTGACCGGCAGCGGCACTGCGGCGTCGTAGCCTTTCGCCAGCGGCTTGGCGATCACCGTGTCGATCCCTTCATGCACCTCGAACATGGCACGGTTGAAGCCTTCGTTGGGGTCTTTGGGATTGTTGCCTGTCGTGGCGCAGGCGGACAGCAACAAAGCCGCGAACGCCAGAACTGCGGCCAGTTTTTCGCTTCTTTGCTCCTTGATCGGAGCGGAGATGGTATTCCTCATTTTTTCTCTTGTCCTTCCGCAGCTTTGTCGAACAGGAACTGACTGATCATTTTTTCCAATACTACCGCAGATTGGGTCTTGAATACCGTATCGCCGGGGTTCAGCATCTTCTCGTCACCGCCAACGTCCATCCCGATATATTGCTCGCCCAGCAGGCCGGAGGTGTAGATGGCGGCAATGGTATCTTTGGGGAAACGGTAACGGCCATCGATCGTCAGGGTGACGATTGCTTCATAAGTTTTTGAATCGAAATGAATTTCACTGATCCTGCCGACGACCACCCCGGCGCTCTTGACGGCTCCGCGCACCTTCAGGCCACCGATGTTGTCAAACTTAGCCTGGAGCGGATAAGCACCTTCAAAATTGCTGCCGGACAGGTTGCCCACCTTGAGTGCCAAAAACACCAGTGCGACAAAACCGATGGCTACGAAAAATCCGACCCAGAGGTCAAGTACGGTACGCTTCATCATTGTCCCCGGAACATGAGTGCTGTCAGGATAAAATCAGAAAAAAGGATGGCCAGAGCGGAAGTGACGACGGTGCGGGTTGTGGCGCTGGAGACGCCTTCCGCCGTTGGTTCCGAATCGAAGCCCTCAAATACGGCGATCCAGGACACCAGAACGCCGAAGACGAGACTCTTGATGACCCCATTGACGATGTCGAGTCGAAAATCGACTGCGGCCTGCATTTGCGACCAGAAAGAGCCGTCGTCAACGCCGATCAGCACGACGCCGACCAGCCAGCCGCCAAACACCCCCATGGCGGAGAACAGGGCGGCCAGCAGGGGCATCGAAATGACGCCGCCCCAGAAGCGCGGGGCCACGACGCGCGCAACCGGATTGACCGCCATCATTTCCATTGCTGAGAGTTGTTCGGTGGCTTTCATCAGGCCGATTTCGGCGGTGATGGCGGAGCCCGCCCGGCTGGCGAAGAGCAATCCGGCCACGACCGGCCCCAGCTCGCGTACCAGCGAGAGGGCGACCAGGACGCCGAGTGCTTCGGAAGAGCCATAACGCTGCAGGGTTTCGTAGCCTTGCAGCCCCAACACCATGCCGACAAACAGGCCGGAAACCAGGATGATGATGAGCGAGAGCACGCCGGCAAAATAGATTTCGCGCATCGTCAGTTGAAAACGCCGGAACGACGTTCCGGAAAGCCAGAAGATGCTGATGAAGAAGCGGGCCGCGACACCCAGCCGCGCGATGGCGGAAGTCACCTGATGGCCGAGAAAACGGAAGAATCCGAGAATTTTATCGAGCATGAACACCCAGCAACTCCTCGCGGTAATCACGAGCCGGATAGTGGAAGGGCACCGGACCGTCGACCTCGGCATTGACGAACTGCTTGACGAAAGGCGCCATTGAAGCCCGGATTTCGTCGGGGGTTCCTTCCGCCACGATCACTCCTTCCGAAACGAAATAGACATAATCGACAATTTTGAGGCATTCGTAGACGTCATGCGTGACGATGATCGAGGTTGCACCCAAGGCATCGTTGAGGTGACGGATCAGTTGTCCGACCACGCCCAGAGAGATGGGATCGAGTCCGGCAAAAGGCTCGTCGTACATGATGAGCATGGGGTCGAGCGCAATGGTGCGTGCCAGGGCGACGCGCCGCGCCATGCCTCCGGAAAGTTCGCTCGGCATCAGGTGCGCTGCGCCACGCAGGCCGACGGCGTTCAACTTCATCAAGACCAGGTCGTGGATGATTTCGGGCGGCAGGTCGGTATGTTCGCGCATCGGGAAGGCGACGTTGTCGAAGACCGACATGTCGGTAAACAGCGCGCCGAACTGGAACAGCATGCCCATGCGGCGGCGCATGGCGTACAGACCTTCGGTGTCGAGATGGGGAACATCGTAGTCGCCGACCCGTAATTTTCCGATAGAAGACCGCAACTGTCCGCCGATCAGGCGCAGCAGCGTGGTCTTGCCGCAGCCGGAGCCGCCCATGACCGCAACCACCCGGCCTTTTGGGATGCGCATGTTGATCCCTTGTAGTACCGGGCGCTCGTCATAGGTGAACTGAAGATCCTCGATCTGGACCAGGATTTGTTCGGACACGGTTCATTATCGTTTTGAGGAACCCGCATTCTAACAGGCTGTTGAAAAACTCGCCGGGAGATTGCGTTTGACACGAAAAATGCTCAGATGCGCGGCGCGCGACGAAG
>JAKJFA010000025.1 GCA_022705135.1 Pseudomonadota bacterium
CATCACCATTGCGGTGGAAGGCGGGCGCGATGCAGAGGAGTGTCGCAAGGTGGGGTACGCGATTGGCCTGTCGCCGCTGGTCAAGACGGCATTTTTTGCTTCTGATCCCAATCTGGGACGCATCCTGGCGGCGGTTGGCAATGCCGGTATCGCCGACCTCGATGTCGATCAGGTGCGGGTCTGGCTGGACGACGTGCTGGTGGCCGAACAGGGCGGCCGGGCAGCTAGCTATTCCGAGGCCGAAGGCGCGCGGGTAATGAAACAGGCTGAAATCACTGTGCAGGTCGCGCTGGGCCGTGGCGCAGCCAAGGCGACCGTCTATAGCTGCGACTTTTCTTACGAGTACGTCAAAATCAACGCTGACTACCGGAGTTAAAAGATAGATTCCAACGCAGAGGCGCGGAGGTCACAGAGTGCCGCAGAGTTTCTGAAAATGAATCAGGTTTTCTCTGCGGTACTTTGCGTTCTCTGTTTCTCTGCGTTGATGATTTGGTTTTCGCTCAGCTACCTTTGGCGAACGACTTTGCCAATGCCCATTGCCTGCGGCTGACCGGCAAACGTTCCGGGACACCGCGCAGCAGCGCCCAGGCGTAGGCTTCGGTGTCGTCTGGAGCGGCGCGCTCAAAGCCGGCGATGGCGCTCTTGGCGACCAGCGCGGCGCGGTGCAGGCGGATGAATTGCCCGGCGAATTCCTGTTCCAGGTGGGTCAGCGCTTCATCCAGCAAATAGGCGCGGTCGCGTGTGCGGGCCGTGACATATTTGAGATCAGCCTTGAAGTAGAGGACTTCGTCGATGGCCACCAGCAGCAGACGACCGCGTTCCAGGCAGGAGAGGTGGGTACGGCCGCCGCCGCGTAATTCCCGGCCGATGTCCGAAAGTGTTGTCCGCGCCGGCTGCGCCGCTTTGCGTGCTTTTTCCAGCGCAGCGCGCAGGCGCTGGGCGCGTATGGGTTTCAGCAGATAGTCGATGGCATTGAGGTCAAAGGCCTGAACCGCGAAATTGTCATAGGCCGTGGCGAAAATGACATGCGGCGGCGCTTCCAGGGTGCCGAGATGTTCGACCAGTTCGATCCCGTCCATGCGCGGCATGCGGATATCGGTAATGACCACGTCGGCGGGGCGCTCCCCAAGCAGGGTGAGGGCGTGCACGCCATTTTCGGCCTCGCCGACAACTTCAAGCGGAAACTGTGGGGCGATGTCGGACAGCAGCTCGCGCAGGCGCGCGCGCGCCGGCGGCTCGTCGTCGACGATTAGGACGGTGAGCGGTCTTTCTTCGTTTTGCATGGCAGGACGATGCGAATGCGGTAGTGCTGATCAGTGTGCTCGATTTCCAGGCGGGCTTCGAGATCGTAATACAAAGCCAGTCGCTCGCGGATATTGGCGAGCGCCATCTGGTTGCTGCGTGCCTGGCGGGGGACGCTGCAATTGGGATTGGTGACCTCGATCGTCAGTTCGTCGTCTTTCGAGGAAAAAATGATCTGGATGGTGCCGCCTTCGCTTGCCGGCTCGATGCCGTGGAAGATGGCGTTTTCCACCAGCGGCTGCAGCATCAGGGGCGGAATGGAGGCGTCCAGCGGCACGGAGCGAATCTCCCATTCGACCTGCAGGCGTTTGCCCAGGCGCAGTTTTTCCAGTTCGAGGTACTGCCGGCAGAGGGCGATTTCCTCGGACAAGGGCAGCCATTCGGCCGGATCGCGCAGGGCGGCGCGAAAGAGGTCGGAAATGGTTTCGAGCGCATCCTCGGCCTGCTTGGGTTGGGCGCGGATCAGCGAGAGCACGGCATTGATGGCGTTGAACAGGAAATGCGGGCGGATACGGGCATTCAAGGCCATCAAGCGGGCTTCGGCGATGGCCGGCGAGTAGGCGCGGGCGCGCAGTTCGAGGTAATGCAGCAGTGCGGCGGCGAGCAGCATGCCCAAAAGGGCGGCCTGAGCGTTTCCCCAAGGCGCCTCATCGGCCAGTCCGAGCCAAAGCCAGAGGCGGTATTGCAGCAGGGCGCACAGACCTGCAATCCCGATAGTGAATCCGCGGCCCTGCCAGAGCGGCAGCCGCCAGAGGGCATCGCGCAACAGGGCCAGGATTCCCATCGCGGCCAGCAAGGGCGGTTCGCCCCAGGCGGCGAGGAGGACGTATCGAGCCGGCCAGCCCGCCAGCCCGCCAGGCAGGAGCAGCGCCGCCAGCGCCAGGGCGAGATTGGCGCCGAGCAGCACGCGCAGCACGGTGCCGAAATTGCGCCAGTCGGGCAGGGCGTTCGGGAGCGGATTTTGACTTATACTCGTCATGGTTCACGCATTCTAGATCACACTTATGACTTCCAGCACTTCCGGATACACCTGGGCGGGCCGTTTTTCTGAGCCGGTCAGCACATTGGTCAAACGCTACACGGCTTCGGTCGAATTTGATCGCCGTCTGTGGCGGCAGGATATTCAAGGGTCGCTCGCGCACGCCCGCATGCTGGCGCGGCAGAACATCATCAGTGCCGATGACTTGGCCGATATTGAACGTGGTATGCAAACGGTGGCGGAGGAAATCGAATCCGGCGCCTTTGTCTGGTCGATCGATCTCGAAGACGTCCACCTCAATATCGAAAAGCGGCTGACGGCGATCATTGGTGATGCCGGTAAGCGCTTGCACACCGGGCGTTCCCGCAATGACCAGGTGGCCACTGACATTCGCCTCTATCTGCGCGATGCCGTTGATGCCATCCTGCAACTCATCACTGCCTTCCGTACCGCCCTGCTCGATCTGGCCGAGCAGGAAGCGGCGACGCCGATGCCGGGCTTCACCCATCTGCAGGTGGCGCAGCCGGTCACGTTTGGTCATCACCTGCTGGCCTATTTCGAAATGTTCGGGCGCGACGCCGAGCGCTTCGCCGATTGCCGCAAGCGCACCAACCGCTTGCCGCTGGGCGCAGCGGCGCTGGCCGGAACGACTTATCCCATCGACCGTGCCTATGTCGCCGAGCAGTTGGGTTTCGACGCGGTGTGCGAGAACTCGCTTGACGCCGTCTCTGACCGCGATTTCGCCATCGAATTCTGTGCTGCCAGCGCCTTGCTGATGACGCACATTTCGCGCCTCTCCGAAGAACTGGTGTTGTGGATGAATCCGCGCGTCGGGTTCATCCGCATTGCCGACCGCTTTTGCACCGGCAGCTCGATCATGCCGCAGAAGAAAAACCCGGATGTGCCGGAGCTGGCGCGTGGCAAGACCGGCCGCGTCAATGGCCACCTGATGGCGCTGCTGACCCTGATGAAAGGCCAGCCGCTGGCTTACAACAAGGACAATCAGGAAGACAAGGAGCCGCTGTTCGATGCCGTCGATACGGTGACCGATACGTTGCGGATTTTCGCCGACATGGTGCCGGGTATTTCGGTGCAGCCGGAAGCGATGCGCGCTGCGTTGACGCAGGGTTTTGCCACGGCGACTGATCTGGCCGATTATCTGGCGAAGAAGGGTCTGCCTTTCCGCGATGCGCATGAAGCGGTCGGGCTGGCTGTCAAACGCGCCGAGCAACTCGGGATTGATCTGCCGCAACTGCCTCTAGACGAATTGCAAACCTTTTCGTCGCTCATTGCCGAAGATGTTTATGCCGTGCTGACGGTCGAAGGCTCGCTGGCGGCGCGCAGCCATTTTGGCGGGACGGCGCCGGAACAGGTCAAGGCGGCGATTGCGCGGGCGCGGCGTCTTCTGGCGGCATGCTGAACCGGCTGGGAAAGTACGACCTCCTCAAGGTGCTCGGGCAGGGTGCCTCCAGCACGGTCTATCTGGCTTGTGACCCCTTTGCCCAGCGTGAAGTGGCGATCAAGGTGGCAACACCGGAAATCCTTTCCGATCCGGAGCGCGGCAAGCTCTATAGCCGGCTGTTCCTGAACGAAGCTTCGCTGGTCGGCAAGCTCAATCATCCGCACATTGTCCAGATTTACGACGCGGTGGTGGCGGAGAATGCCTGTTACATTGTTATGGAATATGTGCCGGGGGGGACGCTCGAAGCCTTCGCGCAGGTCGGCCATTTGTTGCCGCTGGAGCGGGTAGTCGAAATCATCTTCAAATGCACCCGGGCGCTCGACTTCGCCTTCCGGCTGGGCATCACGCACCGCGACATCAAACCCGCCAATATCCTGCTGGCCGGAGAATTCGACGTCAAGATTTCGGACTTCGGCACGGCCATCGCGCATGGGGTCGACTGTACTCAGGTGTCCGGCGTCGGCTCGCCGGCTTACATGTCGCCACAACAGGTGCAGGAACGCCCGCTCGACCACCGTACTGACATCTATTCGCTCGGCGTCGTAATGTTCCAGTTGCTGACTGGCCAGTTGCCGTTCCAGGCCAGCAGCAACTACAACATGGTGTACCAGATTATCAATACCCAGCCGGTCAAACCTTCCTTCCTGCGCTCGGACATTCCTGCTGTCCTTGACGACATTGTGGCGCGTGCCATGGCCAAGGAACTTGAGGAGCGCTATCCGGACTGGGAGCAGTTCGGTGCCGACCTCGCCATGGCGGTGCGCCTGCCACATTTGAAGGTGCAAAAAGGCGATTTTGCCGATGCTGAAAAGTTTGCCATGCTGCGCAGCCTAGCGTTCTTTTCAATCTTTAGCGATGTCGAGCTATGGGAATCGCTGCGTTTTGCCCAATGGAGCCATGTCGCGCCGGGGACCGTCATCATGCGCGATGGCGAACCGGGTGATTTTTTCTGCTTTGTCGCCAGCGGTGAACTCAAAATCACCAAGAACGGCAAGATGCTCAATGTGCTCACGGTCGGTGACTGTTTTGGCGAAATGGCGGTCATCAACCGGCAGGGCCAAACGCGTGGCGCCGATGTGACGGCGCTGACGGCGGCCGACATCATCACGATCAACGGCGAAGCTCTGAATGCCGCTTCGGAAAGCTGTCGCATGCATTTCTATCAAGGCTTCCTCGACGTTCTGGCAGGCCGTCTTGCTGTGGCCAACCAGCGCCTCGCCGCTTTCTGATCTCCAAGCCTTTCTGTTAAAATGATCAACTGACTGGTTGCGGTCGGCGCAGCAAGGGCCGGTTTGCGATCGCGTTGCGGGCACGTGTGGTTCGTGTCGTTTGAGCGTTCTTGCGGGCGCAAGGGTGCGGGGCAGCGTCTGAACATTCAACAGCGGGCGTTTCCGGTTTTTGGCTATTACTCAAAGGAAAGAATCATGTTTGTTTTTGTACTGAATTGCGGCAGCTCCTCCTTCAAGTACCAGTTGCTCGACATGTCCAACGAACACCGCGTGGCGACCGGGCTGGTCGAGCGCATCGGCATAAAGGACTCGATCCTCGCCTATGAGACGGCGAATGGCGACAAGATCAAGGAAGTCATTGACATCGCCGATCACGCGGTGGCGATCAAAATGGTGCTTGCCAAGCTGGTTGATACCAAGATCGGCGTCATCAAGTCCCTCTCCGATATTGCGGCTGTGGGCCACCGTGTGGTGCATGGCGCCGAGAAATTCTCCGGCTCCGTGCTGATCTGTGACAGAGTCATGGATGCGCTGCGCGAAAATGTTCCACTGGCCCCTCTCCATAATCCGGCCAACATCACCGGCATCGAGGCCATGCAAAGCGCCTTGCCGGGCGTTCCCAACGTCGGCGTCTTTGACACCGCCTTCCATGCCACCATGCCGGCAGAAGCCTATACGTATGCCCTGCCCTATGAGTGGTATGAGCAGCACCGCGTTCGCCGCTACGGCTTCCATGGCACGTCGCACCGCTTCGTTTCCGAGCGCGCCGCCCAGATTCTCGGCATCCCTAAAGTGCGCTTCAACTGCATTACCTGCCACATGGGCAACGGTTCTTCCTACACTGCGGTTAAAGGGGGTAAGTCCTACGATACTTCGATGGGGATGACCCCATTGGAAGGCATGGTCATGGGGACGCGTTGCGGTGATACAGACCCGGGTATTTTTAGCTTCCTCGCAGCCAACCTTCAGATGAGCATTGCCGATATCGATACCGCCCTGAACAAGAAATCCGGCCTGCTGGGGATTTCGGGCGTGTCCTCCGATATGCGTGACATTGAAAATGCCGCCAAGGAAGGCAACAAGCGCGCCCAGCTGGCCATTGACGTGCTGCGCCACCGGGCGCTCAAATACATTGGCGCCTACGCGGTCGAACTTGGCAGAGTTGATGCCATCATCTTTACCGGCGGCATCGGCGAAAACGCCATCCATTTCCGCGGCAGCGTCGTGGAGCGTTTGACTGCGCTGGGTATTGGGCTGAACGAGCGCGCCAATGATGTACGCGGCAAGGAAGCCATCATTTCGACGCCGGATTCGCAGATCAAGGTCATGGTCGTTCCGACCAATGAGGAATTGGTGATTGCCCGCGACACCAAGGAAATTGTCGAAAATCTTCCAAAGAAGGAAGACTGATCCTAGAAGTTACAGGTGGATTGAGAAAGGCGGCTGCGGCCGCCTTTATTTTTTCAGGCCGCCGCTGATGCGGTCAAGGCCGGCCAGATCGGTTTGGGTGAATACGGCTTCGAACCCCGCCGCCGTCAGCAAGTGGCGGGCGGCATCTCCCTGGTCGTGCCCATGTTCAAACAGCAGCCAGCCGCCGGGGTTCAGGTGTGCCGGTGCATCGGCGATGATGGTGCGCAGGCAGTCCAAGCCATCGGCGCCGGCAACGAGCGCCGTTTGCGGCTCGTGCGGCAGACCATTCAATTGTAAATGCGGGTCGCCAGCCGCGACATAGGGCGGATTGGCGACGATCAGGTCGAAAGTTTGTCCAGCCAGTGGTTCAAACCAGCTTCCGTGATGAAAAGCGATGTCGGCGCCGAGTTGCCGGGCATTTTCTTGTGCCACTGCCAACGCCGTGGATGAAGCATCGACCGCTTGCATTTCGGCTTGTGGGCATTCCAGTTTCAGGCTGATGGCGATGATGCCGGAGCCGGTGCCCAGATCGACGCAGCGGGGTGGCATCGATCTGGGAAGGGGGAAGGGGGAAAAGGGAAGGGTGTTTCCCTCTCCCGCAAATGGGAGAGGGTGGCCGCAGGCCGGGAGAGGGAACTTCTCGAGGGCCAGTTCGACCAGTTCCTCGGTTTCCGGGCGCGGGATCAGGACATCCGGCGTGACGATGAAGCGACGGCCGCGGAATTCGGTATGTCCGAGCAAGTAAGCCAGCGGTTCGCCGGCAGCGCGGCGTTCGAGCAGCGATGCCAGGGTTTGCCAGCGTTCCGGCGAAAGGGCGGTCTGCGGTTCGGCGATCAACCGCGTATGCGTCAAGCCGCTAATGTCCTGCAGCAACAGCCGCGCATCGAGCCGATCAATTTTTCCACGCGCCAGCGCCAGAAATCCGGCTACTGTTTTCCCCTCCCCCCTCACTCCTCACTCCTCACATATCCCCCGCGAGCGAAGCGAGCAACTCCATCTGGTGCTCTGACAACAGGGCATCAATGAGTTCGTCCAGGTCGCCGTCCAGAAGGGCGGCGATCTTGTAGAGGGTCAGGTTGATGCGGTGGTCGGTGACGCGACCCTGCGGGAAATTGTAGGTGCGGATGCGCTCCGAGCGGTCGCCGGAGCCGATCAGGCTCTTGCGGGTAGAGGCAATGCGGCTTTGCTGCTCACGTAATTGTCCGTCCTTGATGCGGGTGGCCAGTACGCGCAGGGCGGAGGCCTTGTTGGCGTGCTGCGAGCGGCCGTCCTGGCATTCAGCGACGATGCCGGTGGGCAGATGAGTGATGCGTACCGCCGAATCGGTTTTCTGGATATGCTGGCCGCCAGCGCCGGAAGCCCGGAAGGTATCGATTCTAAGGTCGGCTGGATTCAGATCGACTTCGCCGACTTCGTCCGCTTCTGGCATGACGGCGACGGTGCAGGCCGAAGTGTGGATGCGCCCCTGCGCCTCGGTTTCGGGGACGCGCTGGACGCGGTGCGCGCCGGATTCAAACTTGAGCCGTGAATAGACGCCATTGCCGATCAAGCGGCAGATGATCTCGCGGTAGCCGCCGAGTTCCGATTCGTTTGCCGACAGAACTTCGATTTGCCAGTGCATGCGTTCGGCGTAGCGCGAATACATGCGGAAGAGGTCTCCGGAAAAAAGCGCCGACTCGTCACCGCCGGTGCCAGCGCGGATTTCAAGAATGACGTTTTTGTCGTCGTTGGGGTCACGCGGCAGGAGCAGCTTTTGCAGTTCGATGTCGAGTTCGGAGCGCCGCGCCTCTGCCTTGGCCTGTTCTTCCTCGGCGAACTCGCGCATTTCCGGGTCGGAGCGCAGGGCTTCGGCCTCACCGATGTCTGTTTCGGCCTGGCGGTATTGGTTGAAGGCCAGGATGACCGGCTCGATTTCGGCACGCTCGCGCGACAGTTTTCTGAACTGGTCGAGATCCTTGGTGGCATCTCCGGCGGAGAGCAGTAAATCGATTTCGCCGAGACGGTCGGCAAGGCGGTCGAGCTGGCGGCGAATGCTTGGGTTCATGCGGGGCAGGGCTGACGTGGCAAACCAAGAATAGTAACCGCGAGAGAGGGAAGAGTGAAGGGGCAGAGCTGCCGGTTGCAGCGCGTATCTTCTGGCCTCATAATCCGATCTGCTTGCTTGGAAGTCCTTATGCCTGCCATTCCCCATTCCGTCATCGCGCTTGCCGAAACGCTGGAGCGCCGCTGGAAGCAATATCTGAACAGCGGCAATTTCGACGCCTTTGTCGAATTCACGCTCTCGCTCAACGGCCTGACCGAGCAGCTCGACCGCCTGAGTTTGCCGGGCTTGGTGCGTGCCTGTCAGGGATTGGAGAACATGGCGCTTAGCCTCTTTGGCGGCGATCATTCCCACCCCATCGGTCCGGCCGAATCCGATGCCATCCAGAGCCAACTGACAGCCATTCTGCGCGAACTGCACCGGCACGAGACGCCCGCGGTGGCGCTACGGCAGACAGATCATGAGGAGACCCATACGGAGGGCTGGAACCGGCCGCGCGATGTCCTGATCGTTTCGCGCGCCGGCCATTCCTGGACGTCCTCCCTGTTCGAGCAACTTCAGTTTTTCGGCTTCCGCCCGCATGAAGTGCGCTGGGAGCAGGAGTTTTCCGCAGAAATCATGCCGCTGGCGGTGATTTTCGTCCCCGACCAGGAGGGCCTGCATTACCCGAACGAAGCAGTTGCTTACATCAGCCACTTGCGTAAGGGCTTCCCGGCCAGTTTCTTTTATTGCCTGTCTGTGCCTTCCATTCTGGAGTCCATTGTCCATTTGCAGCGTGCCGGCGCCGATGTCTGCGTTCCAGTCAGCGACAAGGTGAGCGATGTCCTCTCGCGCATTCTTGATCTGGTGCAGACCAAGGAGCAGACGGTGCCGCGTGTTTTGGTGGTCGAGGATTCGGCGACCGCCGTGGCGCACATTCGCCGTTCCCTTTCCCAGCATGGCATCGATAGCCGCGCCATTGGTGATCCCCGCTTCCTGCTTGAAGCGGCGATGGACTATCATCCCGATGTCATCCTGATGGACATGTACATGCCGTTCTGCACTGGCGTCGAGGTGACGCGAGCCTTGCGCCAGTTGCCGGAGTACCAGTCGGTTCCCGTTATTTACCTGTCGAGCGAAACCGATATTGCCCAGCAGGTTGAGGCCTTGCGGCTGGGGGGCGATCAGTTCCTGACCAAGCCGGTCAATCCCATTGTCCTGGCGGCTGTGGTCAAAACCAAGATTGACCGCTACCGTGACATGATGCGCTCGGGCCGTCATGACAGCCTGACTGGGCTGCTCAACCACACGGCGGCCAAGAGCAGGCTCGAAGTGATGATCAAGGCGTCCGAACCGACCGGCATGCTGGCGGTGGCGATGATCGATATCGACCGCTTTAAGTCGGTCAATGACACCTGGGGGCATCCGGTCGGCGATCAAGTCATTCGCAGCTTGGCCTGGCTGCTGCGCGGCCGCTTGCGCAGTTCCGACTTGATCGGCCGCTATGGCGGGGAGGAATTTCTGGTCGCCCTTTCCGGGGTTGATCTGGAAAAGGCTTCGGTTATGCTCAATCGCATCCGTGAGGATTTCTCCACTCTGCCGCATGCCCACGCGCAAGGAACCCTGCGCTGTTCTTTCAGTTGCGGTGTGGCTTCCTTGGCTGATTTTGACACGGGAAGCAAACTGGTTGAAGCCGCCGACAATGCGCTGCTCGAAGCCAAGCGAGGTGGCCGTAACCGCGTCGTTCCCGCCAGTCGTTAGTAGGGTAGGCGGTGTGCCGCCCAGGCGGTACAGCTACTTGTTCAGGCGAAAGAGCCGGGTGGCGGCCAGATGCAGCTTTTCTCCGGCTTCGCCTTCGGCCAGATGCAGCGCCGCCGTCGGCGCGTGCAACAGCTTGTTGGTCAGGCGTTGCGATAATTCTTCCAGTACCGTTTGCGCCGCCTCGCCCCGCGCCAGGGCCTTGATGGCGTAGTCCACTTCCTGTCGGCGCAGGCGTTCCCCTGTGTCGCGCAGGGCGCGGATGAGCGGCACGTTCTGGCGGCCTTCCAGCCAACGCAGGAAACCCGAGGTCCGTGCCGCGACGATGGCTTCGGCTTCCTCGACCGCCTGTTGCCGCGATTGATGCCCGCTGTTGACGATGCTCTCCAGGTCATCGACGGTGTGGAGCGAAACCGCGCCGATTTCCCCGACCTCCGGCTCGATATCGCGCGGCACCGCCAGATCGACCATGAGCATGGGCCGATGCGGCCTCGCCCGCAAGGTCTCTTCGGCCAGTCCACGGCCGATAATCGGATGCGGGCTGGCAGTGCAGGAAACGACGATATCCTGCTGCGGCAGGTGGGCGGCCAGTTCGTCAAGCCGGATAGCGCAGGCGCCGTACCGTTTGGCGAGGCAGGCGCCTTGCTCGGCGCTGCGGTTGGCGATGGTCATGCGGGCCGGGTTTTGGGCGGCGAAATGAGCGGCGCACAGCTCGATCATGTCGCCGGCGCCAATGAACAGGACGTGGCAGGGGCGCAGCGATTTAAACAGGTGGAGCCCCAGGTGCACGCTGGCGGCTGCCATCGAAACGACATTTCTGCCGATGGCGGTGCTGCTCCTTACTTCCTTGGCGACCGAAAAGGCGCGCTGGAACAACTGGTGCAGGTGTGTGCCGAGCGTTCTCGCTTCTTCGGCGGCGTGCATCGCCTGTTTCATCTGTCCCAGGATCTGGGGTTCACCCAGCACCATGGAATCGAGGCCGCTGGCGACCCGGAAGGCATGGCGCACCGCCTGCGCCTGTGGCAAGGCATAGAGATAGGGCTGGAGCTGGTGAGGGTCAAGATGATGGTAGTTGGCCAGCCAGTTTGTCAGCGATTCGGCGGATTCGCCACAGCAATAGAGTTCGGTGCGATTGCAGGTGGACAGGATGGCCGCTTCCCGCACCGTCTCGGTTCCGGCTAGGTTGGACAGAGCCAGCGGCAGGCGGTCGGCGGAAAAGCAGACCTGCTCGCGGATGGCGAGCGGGGCGCTGTGATGGTTAATGCCCAGAGTGATCAGCATGTTCGCGCAAGAAACCAGATAGCGTCAGGCATTGCCTGGGTTTTCTTCCTTGACCTGGGAGACTTCCAGATACTGCCGGTAGAGGTGGAGATACTGCTCGTCGGCACGTTTGAGGCGTTCGGCGGCCAGGCGGAAAAAGATCTGCAGCATTTTACTCTGCAATTCGGGTGAGGCGTTGCGCAGCGCGGCGTAGGGCCATTTGCCCACCGTGACTTCACCATCAGCGACAACGGTAGCGGCGCGAGGCGTCGGCGTGCTTTCGGCGAAGGACAGTTCGCCGAAAATAGTACCGGGAGCCATGAAGCTGATGAGCTTGCCCTGGTGCAGCACTTTGGCGTCGCCCTCAAGCAGCATGTAACACGATTTGGCGGAGGCGCCCTCGGAAATGAGGATGGTGTTCTTTTCCAGCTGGTACCATTTGGAAATGCGTAGCAGTTCCCAGAGCTGGGCGTCGTTGAGTTCGGCGAGCAGCGGCAACTGGCGCAGTTGATCGAAGAGTTCGGCCTGGGCCGGGCGACGGGTCGGCGTGTTGTGCGCTTCGCTGTCGGCCTTGCGCAGTTGCGGGATCAACTGGGTGAGGGATTTCAAGACCTCGTTCCAGTTGGGGAAACGATCCTCGAGGCTGCGCGCCAACATGCGGTGCACCAGCGCTTCCAGTTCCGGCGGTAGGTCGGGGCGCAAGGAGGTGAGTGCTGGGTGCTCGCCGTTTATGATGGCGTACATCAGGGCGGCTTGGTTGTCGGCCTCGAAGGGCAGGCGGGAGGTCAGCAGGCGGTACAGCACGGCGCCCAGGGCGTAGATGTCGGCCTGCGGGGTGACCCATTGGCGGAAGAGCTCGGGCGCCATATAGGCGAGTGAGCCGATATCCATGACCTGCGTCGCATCGTCGCGCGTCCAGTAGGCGGCGCCAAAGTCGCAGACCTTGGCCTCGCCGGGACCGACGTACTGCAGATTGGCCGGCTTGATGTCGCGGTGCACGATGCCGTTGCGGCAGGCGTAATCGAGGGCGCTGGCGCATTTGTAGATGATTTCCAGCACTTCCGGTACCGGCTTCAGACGATCCGGCTTGGTATAGGGCTCCAGTGTGCCGTGCGGCAGATATTCCATGACCAGCCAGGCGCTGTCGGGGCCGGTGCCGGCGTCGAAAATGTCGACGATGTAGGGGTGCTTGAGGCTGCCGGCAAGGTGCACCTCGTTCAGCCAGGATTTGCGGATGAGGGCGTTTTCCTCGCTGTCGTTGAAAATGTGCGACAACGCCACCTTGAGGGCGACCTCGCGCTGATGGTAAATGTCGCGGGCGAGGTAGACGACGCCGGTGGCACCCTTGCCGATCTCGCGCTCGATCTCATAGCGATGTTCGAGTCCGGCGGGAAGGGCGACGCGTTCGGCCATGATCGGTTTATTCCCGTTCGTAGATCAGGTCGGCGCGGCGGTTTTCCGCCCAGGACGCCTCGTCGTGTCCCTTGACCTTGGGGCGCGATTTGCCAAGCGAGAGGAGCTTCAACTGCTTTGGATTGACTCCGCGCTTTGTGAGCGCTTGCTTCACTGATTCAGCGCGTTTCATGCCGAGTTGCTTGTTGTATCCGTCGGAGCCGCGTTCGTCGGCGTGGCCCTCGATGCGCAATTTTGCCTTGCGGTTGGCCGTGAGCTTGCCGGCGTGTTCGTCGAGCAACCGTTCGTGATCCGGCCGGATGCGGGCATCCTTGTAATCGAAATAGAGGCTGCCGGGCGATGAGGGGAGCGTGTCGTTTTTGGTTTTTTCCCGGGTGCCGGAGGCTTTGGCGGTTTCCCTGGGGCTGGTGGCATTGGCGGGTTCATTGGCACCGGACGGGTTCTCCTGCGCGCCGGTGGCATCGACGCGCGCCACTTTGCGCTCCTCGGCTTCGCGCAGTTCCGGGGGTACTGGCTGGCCGAGCAGGCCGGGATGCGCTTTGAGCGTTCCTTTCTGTTCCAGCTTGGGCGTGGCCATCTTGGGGGCCGAGGAGCAGGCGGAAAGCAGCACCAGCAGGAGGGGAATCAAGAATTTGACAAGGGAGCGCATGGGCAGAAACTGATCTTGTTGAATGACCCGAAATGATAGCCGAAAAGTCGGGTCAGCCGTTGTCTCAAATGACTTCCCGCGCTTCCAGGAAGCTGAGCTTGGGGTATTTTTCCTGCATCATTTTCAGGTAAACGTTGTTCGGTGCCAGATAGACCGGGTCATCGGCGCCATCGAGCGCGACATTGGCGCTATAGCGGTCGGAAAGCTGTCGCAGTTCATCGGCGTCGCCGCGAATCCAGCGCGCTGTGGCGCAGTGGTACTGCTCAAAAATAACCTGCACGCCGTATTCGTTTTCCAGCCGGTGGGCGACAACCTCGAACTGCAACAGGCCGACCGCGCCGAGAATCAGATCGTTGCCGGACAGCGGGCGAAAGAGTTGCGTGGCGCCTTCTTCGGCCAGTTGCTGCAGCCCCTTTTGTAATTGCTTGATCTTGAGCGGGTTGGCGATGCGCGCCAGCCGGAAGTGTTCCGGCGCGAAGGAAGGAATGCCGGTAAAGCGCAAATCTTCCCCCTCCGTGAAGGTTTCACCCAGCCGGATGGTGCCGTGGTTGGGTATGCCGATAATGTCGCCCGACCAGGCTTCGTCGGTGGTGCTGCGGTCGCGCGCCATGAAGGTGATGGCGTTATTGACGGCGATCTGCTTGCCGCCGGCGACCTGCCTGATTTTCATACCGCGCTCGAAATGGCCGGAACAGACGCGCAGGAAGGCGATGCGGTCGCGGTGCTTGGGGTCCATGTTGGCCTGGATCTTGAACACAAAGCCGGAGAACTTGGGCTCGTTCGGTTCGACGGCGCGCGCTTCGCCGTTCGATATAGCCGGGCGGGCCAGCGGGGCGGGCGAGAGTTCGACGACCGCGTCGAGCAGCGATTGCACGCCGAAATTATTGACCGCCGAGCCGAAGAAGACCGGTGTCTGCTGGCCGGCCAGATACGCCTGGGCGCAGAAGGCGTGCGAAGCGCCACGCACCAGTTCGATGTCGGTGCGCAACTCGTCGGCCTGATGGCCGATCAATTCGTCGAGGCGGGGATTGTCGAGTCCCAGAATGATTTCCGAAGTGCCTTTCTCGGCCTGCGGATCGAAAAAACTGATGGTGTCGTCGTAGAGGTGATAGACGCCGCGAAAGCGCTTGCCCATGCCGATCGGCCAGGTCATCGGCGCGCACTGGATGCCGAGCACCGATTCGATTTCATCGAGCAGATCGATCGGTTCCTTGCCCTCGCGGTCGAGCTTGTTGATGAAGGTCAGGATCGGCGTGTCGCGCATGCGGCAGACGTTGAGCAACTTGATGGTCTGCGCCTCGACGCCATTGACCGAGTCGATGACCATCACTGCCGAATCGACGGCGGTCAGCGTGCGGTAAGTGTCTTCCGAAAAATCCTCGTGGCCCGGCGTGTCGAGCAGATTGATCATGCACTCGCGGTAGGGGAATTGCATGACCGATGAGGTGACCGAAATGCCGCGCTGCTTTTCCAGTTCCATCCAGTCCGAAGTGGCATGGCGCGAAGCCTTGCGCGCCCGCACCTCGCCAGCGACCTGAATGGCGCCGCCGAACCACAAGAGCTTTTCAGTCAGCGTCGTCTTGCCGGCGTCCGGGTGCGAAATGATGGCGAAGGTACGGCGGCGGGAAATTTCGGTATCGATGAGGTTCACGGCGGCAATCGCGCAGGGTCGGAAGGGCGCGATTATAGCGTTTCGCTCGACGCTCAGGCCATCGAGCAGACCCGGAGGCAAATAGGCCGGGCTCGAATTATTGCGCTAGTGCGCTTTGGCGATTGGGATCGCGGAATAAGTCGGGCACCGTTCCGGTCTCTTCGAACGGAAAACTGCATCGCTGCGTGAGCGGCACCCAAATTCGCGGATGTCTGCGCCACCCCGAGCACAACTCCCGGAAATGTAGGTGGGGTTGCCGGACTTGTCGATAAACAGGAGGACCCAAATGCCGTCGCGGGATAAGTTCATTGGAGCGCGGTAGGTACGGCCATACTTGGGATGTTTGAACTCGCCATCATAGGGGTGATGACCGCAAACTTCTTCCCATTCAAAGCGGGCCATTTCGGCAAGGGAGATTTCTGTTCTCCCGCTCGCAACAGCGTTACTCAGCCGGTAACGAAAAAGCGCTTCAGAGAATGAGGTGGGGAGAAAAAATAGATCCCAAGCGACCAGACCCACAGCAATGCCTATGAGGACTGGAATCGCCCAAAGCCATCGCCAAAGCTTCGAGGTTGACAACCTCTTTTCTCCCTCCTGCTTCAATCAGCCGCAGCTCCCCACTGCCCCGCAGGCGGTGCAGAAATCGCAGCCGTCTTTCCGGATCATCGTGTAATTGCCGCATTCGCTGCACAGCTTGCCGACGGTCGGGCGGACACTGTTGCTGGCGTCTTCCGGTGCTTCCAGGATACCCATCTGCTGTACCGGAATGCCTTCCTCGTCGAGGATGCCGAGCATGGCGTAGCGATGGATGATGAGGCGGGCGATATAGGCAACGGTGGACGGATAAGTCTGCTGCTTGCGTGAGCCGGGAACGAAGGCCATGAAATCGCCGAGCGGTTCCGGGTAATCGAGCAGTTTCCTGAGCTTCATGCCGATCCAGGCCGGGTCAAGGACGCGCATGTCGAGCGACAGGAGCTTGCACAAGCCGTCCAGCGCCCGTGGGTAATTGCCGGAGAGCCACATTGAGTAGGGGCGGGTGACGCCGTCCGGCAGCGTGATTTCCTTTAGTCCCAGCACGAAGTCCTCTCCGGTG
Organism: Pseudomonadota bacterium; assembly: GCA_022705135.1. GTDB lineage: Bacteria > Pseudomonadota > Gammaproteobacteria > Burkholderiales > Rhodocyclaceae > UBA1934. The sequence goes on from JAKJFA010000025.1 coordinate 16,227, forward strand.
GCTGGGTTAAGGACATCAACCGTCCAGGACAACGTTCCGTCGGTGCCGGTTTTGGGTTCTTTGACCGAGAAGAGGGCGTCCATGACGGGCGTGGTGCCTTCTTCTTCAAGCGCGCCGAGTTGCTCGACGCGCCAGCGGATGATCTGCGCCATGGCGGAGACGACGGAAGGCATGCGCTTCTTTTCGCCGTGCGGCGGCATCGCCATTTCGTAAGAATCGCCTGGCGTCCTGGCCAGGGCATCGAGCTTCATTTTGAGCCAGCCGCGGTCGTTGGCGCGCATGTCCATGGAGAGGGTCTTAGCGACGGCACCCAGGCCGCGCGGTTCGGCCGGGCCATTGGCCCAGACTTCGAAGGGCCAGGCGCGCCCTTCCGGCTCGACGTGGCCGACGAAGAGGGCGAATTTGCCGATGGGAGAATCGAGCATGTAGGTCCAGCACAGATTACCTTCCGGCAGGTTGGGGCGACCCGGCCAGCGCAGGCTGGCGAGTACCGGCGCCGGCAGATTCTTGATTTCCAGGCGGCGGTTGGCTTCGGCGATAAAGTCCTGCGGCGCCGTTTTGTTGTCGGTGGCGGGTGCGGCTTCGGCCTTGGCGGGCTCGACCGAGAGGACGGCGCCCAGCACGCTGTTCGGGCGGTAGGTGGCGAGGCCCTTCAAGCCCGATTTCCAGGCGGTCATGTAGAGATCCTGGAAGTCGGCATAAGGGTAGTCGCCCGGTACATTGACCGTCTTGGAAATGGAGGTGTCGATATAGGGCGCGACGGCGGCGACCATATCCTTGTGCGCCTGGGCCGAGATTTCGAGCGCGGTGACGAAATAATCCGGCAGCTTGCCGACGTCGCCGCCGAGGTGTTTGTAAAGGCGCCAGGCGTGGTCCTCGACCGAATATTCCTTGATGGTGCCGTCGACCATGCGCTTCTTGCGGCTGTAGGTCCAGGAGAATGGAGGCTCGATGCCGTTCGAGGCGTTGTCGGCGAAGGCCAGCGAAATGGTGCCGGTGGGGGCGATGGACAGCAAGTGGGAGTTGCGCAGGCCGTGCTGGCGGATTTCCGCTTTGAGTTCGGCCGGCAGGCGCGAGGCAAAATTGCCCCCGGAAAGGTAGAGTTCGGCGTTGAAGAGCGGAAAGGCGCCGCGCTCCTTGGCCAGTTCGACCGAATAGAGATAAGCGGTGTCGCGCATGAACTCCGAGATCCGGGCGGCAAAAGCACGGGCTTCGGGCTTGTCGTACCTGAGGCAAAGCATGGCCAAGGCATCACCCAGGCCGGTATAGCCCAGGCCGATGCGCCGCTTGTTGGCGGCTTCCTGTTTTTGGCGTTCGAGCGGCCAGTGGGTGGCGTCGAGCACGTTGTCGAGCATGCGGGTCGATACGCGGACGACTTCGCCAAAGGCTTTGAAATCGAATTCGGCCTTGTCGGAGAAAGGATGGCGCACGAACAGGGTCAGGTTGATCGAACCCAGGCAGCAGCAGCCATAGGGGGGTAGCGGCTGTTCGGCACAGGGATTGGTCGCCTCGATGACTTCGCAGTAATTGAGGTTGTTGTCCTTGTTCATGCGGTCGAGGAAGAGGATGCCCGGCTCGGCGTGGTCGTAGGTCGAGGCCATGACTTGATCCCACAGGTCGCGGGCGCGCAGCTTGCGGTAGACCCAGAGGCCGTCCTCGCGCTGGAAAGCGCCCGAATCGAGCAGATCGGTATTGGGTTCGGCACGGTGCACCAGCTCGACCATTTCGTCGTTTTCGACGGCTTGCATGAAGGCATCGGTGACGCCGATGGAGATGTTGAAATTGGTCAGGTCGCCTTTGTCTTTGGCGTGGATGAAGTCCTCGATGTCGGGATGGTCGCAGCGCAGGACGCCCATTTGGGCGCCGCGTCGGGCACCGGCGGATTCAACGGTTTCGCAGGAGCGGTCAAACACACGCATGTACGAGACGGGGCCGGAAGCGCGCGATTGCGTGCCTTTGACCAGGGCGCCGATGGGGCGGATGCTGGAGAAATCATAGCCGACGCCACCGCCGCGCCGCATCGTTTCGGCAGCCTGTGCCAGGGCGGTGTAAATGCCAGGTTTGCCATCGACGGTTTCGACGATGGAATCGCCGACCGGCTGCACGAAGCAGTTGATCAGGGTTGCCTGCAGGTCGGTTCCTGCGGCGGAATTGATGCGGCCGGCCGGGATGAAGCCGTTTTCCTGCGCCCAGAGAAAACGGTTCTCCCAATGCGGGCGGTCCTTTTCGTTTTCGATGGCGGCCAGCGCCCGGGCTACCCGTTTGCGCACGTCGCGCACGTCGACCTCACGCCCCTTGGCGTATTTTTCGATCAGGACTTCGGCGGAGATTTCCTGTGCGGGCAGGGGAACGACTTTGGGTGGGGCGGGAATGGCGGCAAGCGAGAGCTGTTCGGAAACAGGGGTCATGGGGTGCTCCTGCGGTGGTTGTGGAGGTTCAGGTTTGCTGTTCTTGTATTGGCGTAAAACTACTATATCTAGTGGCTAAGTGCAATACATTGACTAAATATAGTGTTCTGTAGATAAGCCCGTCGCTTGGCTTCCGCTCCGTAATCGGTTGATTTGAACGAAAAAAGCCCGGCGGGAGACCGGGCTGTCGTAGCCGGGGCTATTCCTGTTCAGAGCAGGACGGAGGGTGGCAGACCGACGCGCAGCGTTCCCCAGCGCTTGCCGCCGAGGAAGATGGGCATGCCGAAGTCGCTCAACACCTCGCCGGTGTCGCGCACATAGGTCTGGAAGAGGAAAGGGGCATTGCTCTGGTTGGCCCGAACGGCACCGGTATCGGTCATCTTGCGGCGGAAACGACTTTGCACCAGATCGACAGCATAGTCTCCGGTGGGTGGATGCGAGCATTTGGACAGGTGCGCCGGCATGTAACCATCCATCGGGGTGGTCAGGGCATAGGCGACATTTTCAATCTGGGTGGCCCAGGAATCGTAGAGCGGCGTGAATTCTTGGGCAAAGGCTTTCTGGTAAGAAATATCGTACTGCTGGGGGTTGGTGTTCGGAATGGGGGTGTAGTTGGTATCCCAGACGTTGCAGCGCGTCGCCAGTTGTTCCAGGCGTTTTTCGAATTCTGCCTTGAACCCCCGTACCTTGGCAAAGACCTGGTCGTACTTGGTGTTGCCGACCCAATAGTCGCCCAGAATGGCAATCACCCCTTCGGTTTCCAGCCCGCCTTGGGAGGCGGCCTGCGCCGATTTGGCAATTTCGTCCGCCAGTTTTTGCGTACCCTGTTCGATGTCGGCGGCTTGCGTACTGATGAGGGCGGCCTGACCGGCAATATCGTTGATCTGCTTCTCGATATGGGCGATCGACTGGGCAATTCCGCTGAGATCCTCGGTCATGTGTTGGAAGCGTTCGCTACTGCGCTCGGCAATTTCCGAAGCCTTGCGCGAGTGTTCGAGGGTGGCGTTGGAACCCTTGAGGGTAACGGAAACCATTTCCCCCATGCGGCGCATGCCACCGCTGATGAGGTTGGCGGCTTCCTTGGCATTGTTGGCGAGTTTTCTCACCTCATCGGCGACGACGGCAAAACCGCGGCCGGCCTCGCCGGCACGGGCGGCTTCAATGGCAGCGTTCAAGGCCAGCAGGTTGGTTTGGTCGGAGATGTCGTTGATCAGGCTGGCGGTATTGAGCACCTCGGAGGATTGACGCATCAATTCCTCGATGGTCTTGGCGAAATTTTCCATCTCGGCCACAGTCGAGCGTGAGGAATCGACCGATTGCGCCAGCTCGGAATAGGCCGTTTCCGCTTCGCGGGCGTTGCGTCCGGCAGCTTCGGTGATGGCACTGGAACTCTGGCTGACGGCTTCGACGGCATGGGCCACGCTGCTGCTGGCGGTGACGATGGCGGTGGTTTGCTCGCGTTGCCCGCCAGAAATGGTGACGACCTGTTTCATCTGGTGGCCGATACTGGCGACCCCGGCGGCGATGCGGATATTGGCGCAGCGCACCGCGCCGATGCCGGACTGCAGTTCGGTCAGGAAGGTATTGAGGTTCTGCTGCGTTTTGCCGAGTTCCGGTGCGCTGAGTTGCAACTGGCGGTCGAGATTGATGGCGTGGTTCTTGGAGCGGGCGAAATTGTCCTGAAGTTTTTCAATCTGTTTGGCGAGGCGGCGTTGGCGCAGAAGTGCTGCAATGAACAGCAAGGCCGCAACCAGAAGAGCCAGGGCCGAAAGCCAGGGCAAGGACACAGCGAATTGAAAAAAAGCCGCGATGGCCAAAGCGACAAGTGCAATGACATGCAGATGCATTTGATCCCCCTCCGTCGATCAAGGGCCGGAAACGAGGTTCCGACTGCGCTGCTGCCTCGGACTGCCCCGGTTGATGTTGTGCGTGGCCGGGTGCGCCCGATAGGCTAACTGCGGGCGATTGTACGCTCATATCGGGCCGGAGGTGGCCTTTTGTGCACCAGAATGGGGAGGGTGTCACGCCGCAGGCTGCCTGCACAGCCATGGATGGAGCGTTTCCTCAGGAGGGTTCTTCCTGCAACAGTTCCTGGACGAAATTCTCGAAGACGCGCAGAACCCGCCGGCTTTCCTCACCGACGATACGCTCGCGGGCGCTTTCCGAAAGATCGACGGGGAAATGTCGCAACATCTGGATCTGCCCTTGCATTTGCTGTCCGTGCACGGTTTCGAGGGAGCGCAGGAGAACCAGGAATTTGTGTTCGATGGGGAGTTCCACGGGCAGCAGGCGGATGAAGCGCAGGTGCGCGAAAAGCCCTTGGGAGAGGGCCAGATAGCGGTAAAAAGTCAGGTCGGCTTCGGCTGGGGTAAACAGGTAATCGCTGAATTTGAGGTCGGTATAGACCTGCATCTGGGTTTTCGATGTCTGGACATAGACGCCTGGGTCGAGCGACCAGGAGCAGGTATGGCGCAGCAGGCCGATCAACTCCATTTCCCGGTAGAGCTGTCCATGCAGCAGGGCATACGGAATCCACTCCACTGGTTGCCACTCAAACTTAGACAAGACCATGCAGTTGTACTGCTTGATGCCGATCAGGAAGGAAGCGATGCGGGTCTGGATTTTCGGTTCCAGAATGATGTCGCCAAGCCGCTTGGATTGTTTTTCGTCAAGAAACATGCTTGTCTCCGGTCTTTTTTGCACGGGGTTTTGGCGCTTTTCCCGGCGCCGCACGCTGCTCGGCAATGGGTGCGGGCTGGATGGCCCGCAGGGGATCGCCGAGGACGGGCAGGTACAGTGGCTCGCCCTTCGGATCATCGTTGGCGACCCAGATCGTTTGGTCGCCTTCCCAGGCGTTGTTGCCGACCTTGAGCGCAAAGTCGTGAATCAGGCGGCTGGTGATTTCCGGATATTCCAGGGTGAAGGCGTGGCAGGCGTGTTGGACGACCACCAGGCGCGAGTTGCGGATTCCCTTGAGGATGATGTAGTGCAGTTTGCGCGGCGTGATGTAGTCGTATTCGCCGTTGATGATGATGGTCGGTACCTTGATGGCGGGAAGCTCATGCGAGAAGGAAGGAGAGGTGGATGCCGCCTCCATCAGATTCTGCAGGGCATACTGGTCGTTCAGGTTGTAACCGCGGCGGCGCAGCACGGGGATGATGGTTTCATTTTTCTCCAGCCAGTTGCTGCTGAAGTTGTAGGCCATGAAAAGATTTTGCAGATACTCGGTGCCGACGCAGGCCAGGCCGACGTAGAGGTTCTCGCCGATCCACTTGAGGCGGCCGTCCAGTTCCGAGAAGGCACCCATGACCACGAGGCCACGCAATTGGTCCGGGTAGAGGATGGCGTAGCGCAGCGCCACGGCCCCGCCGTAGGAAATGCCGGCGACAAAGGGTTTGTCGAGCCCCAGCTTGTCGAGCAATTTCGACATGATTGCTGCGTGCCGGTCGAAGCCGGCGCTCAGCAGGGGCTTGTCGGACTCGCCCTGGCCGAGCATGTCAAAGGTCAGGACGCGGTAGCCGTGCTCGGCGAAGAAGGGGACATAGGCGCCCCAAAGGTGCGCCGCCTGGGTCAGGCCGTTGAGGAAGATGAGCGGGATGCCATTTTTGGGACCAACCAGTTCGTACCTGATTCGATGACCATCCAGATTTACAAACGCCATTGTTATCCTCCTTCGCCAAGGCGGGCCTTCGTTTTAGAATGGCGCACAGCCTGCATGAGCGAAGATGCTACGCCTGAAAGCGCCGAATAATCAAGTCGAATATCCTGTTGTGGGCGTCAGGTCGGGCGACGCTGGGTTTGAACGTGGGAAAAGGGCGACATGATGCGTGGCGGCCAAAATCAAGTTCAGGAAAAAAAGTTGAAATTGCGCCCTTCTTTCTTTAGAGTGCGTCCTCGCTCGTCCGCCTGAAGTAAGAAGGAATTCAAGGACGATGACCTGCAGTACCCCCCTGTTTTTATCGCAAATTCAAGAGGAAAAGAACATCATGGCCAAGGCAAAAATCATCGGTACCGGTCTCTATGTGCCTGGCGCGTCGATCCCGAACAGCGAGATCGTTGCGCTGACCGGGACGACTTTCCCCATGAGTGCCTTGGAAGACAAGCTCGGGATTTACCATCGGCATGTCGCCAAATTGCGGGGGATTCAAGAGACTACGACTGATTTTGCAACCAAGGCCACCCAAGCAGCGATCAGCAATGCCGGGATTGATCCGATGGCGCTCAGGCTGTTCATCGTCGGAACGGATTCGCCGGAATACCTTTCACCCGGATCGGCGGTGGTACTGCAGGGCCGGATACAGGGCCAGCAAATGATGGCAGGCTGTTTTGACGTCAATGCCTCCTGCGCCAGCTTTACCACCGCGTTCGAAGTGGCGGCGCGCATGATGGCGAGCGATTCCAGCCTCGAGTATGCGGTGGTGGTCGGCGCGTACAATATGCCCGCCTTTGTCCGGCCGGACGATTCCTTCGGTAACGCCATTTTTGCCGACGGGGCGGGTGCCGTGGTTCTGCAGCGCGTGGATGATAGCGATCCTTCGGGCTATATCGGGGGTCAGTTGATGGCGGACGGGACGCAATGGGATTACATCGGCATCTATGCTGGCGGTTCGAAAAACCCGATCACGCACGAGCGGCTCGACAAGGGCGAATATGGCTTGCAGAACCTCAAACCGCTGCCGGGAGATCGCAACATCAAGCTGTGGCCGGTTCTGGCCAGGCAACTTGTCGAGAAAAGCGGGCGCCGCATTGCCGACATCGACCACATCATCTTTACCCAGATCAACCGTTCAGTCATCCTTGAGGTGATGAACCTTCTGGAACTGCCGCCGGAGAGAACGACGACGGTGATGGATCGCTACGGCTACACGGGTTCGGCCTGTGTGCCGATGGCGCTGCACCACGCCGTTACGGAAGGCAAGATCAAGCGCGGTGATACCGTTGCTCTCATTGCCTCGGGCTCGGGGTTCTTTGTCGGCGCCAATCTGCTGACCTTCTGAACCGGTCTGCTTTGTCAGGAAGCTCGCCAAGGCGATTGGCCATTGGCTTCGCTTCCCTTCGCGCATCCCATCCCGGAAAGTCTGCGCCGCAACCCCGTAGAGTTCTTCAACAGCCTGTTTAACGCGGAGCGTAGATGTAGTCGCGCGTCAGCGGCAGGGGGCGAGGTCGCACCTCGTCCGCTTTGATGGCGAGAATCTGGTAGAGGGAAATCCAGTTTTGGGCGAAGCCGTGTGCGCAGCCGGCCAGGTAGGCGCGCCAGATGCGGAAGCGTTTCTCGCCGACAATCTGTCGCAGTTTTTCAGCCGACTGTTCGAAGCGGCTGCTCCATAGGCGCAGGGTTTGCGCGTAGTGCAGGCGCAGGTTTTCAATGTCGACGGCTTCCAGGCCGGCGGCGCTCATTTCCTTCAGGGCCAGCGCGATATGGGGCAGTTCGCCGTGCGGGAACACGTAACGGCCGATAAAATCACCGCCGCCCAGGGGCGACTCGGCCGAATCGGGGTCGGTCGAAGTGATGCCATGATTGAGGCAGACGCCTTGATCCGACAGCAGATCGTGAATGCGGTGGAAATAGAGCCGCAGGTTTTTCAAGCCGACGTGTTCGAACATGCCGACGCTGACGACGCGATCGAAGCGTCCTTTGACATCGCGGTAATCTTCGATGCGGACTTCACAGCGATCGCCCAGACCGGCTTGGGCGATCCGTTCCTGGGCGAGTTCGTACTGGTTTTGGGAAAGGGTGATGCCGAGCGCTTTCGCCCCGTAGTTGCGGGCGGCCCGCATGACCAGGGCACCCCAGCCGCAGCCGATGTCGAGCAGGGTCTGGCCTGGCTGGACCTGCAGCTTGTTGAGGATATGGTCGATTTTCTGCTCCTGGGCGCGGGTCAGATCGTCGTCCAACTGGCGGAAATAGGCGCAGGAATAGACCATGTTGGGGTCGAGGAACTGTTCGTAAAATTCGTTCGAGACGTCGTAGTGGTAGGCAATGGCGTCCGAGTCTACTCTGTGCGTATGGCGTCCGGGATGCTGGGTGCGGCGCAGTAGCTTGCCGCCGCCAAAGCCATGCACCGAAAGCTGAGAGGCCACGTCGATGATGTCGGTGATGCTTCCCTCGATGTCGATCTCGTTTTCGACGTAGGCGCGACCGAGATTGCCGAGCGAGGGATTGAGCAGCAGGCGCAAGGAGCGTAGTGACTTGATGTGCAAGGTCACTTTGGGTTGGTGGCCGAGGGTGAAATGCCGCCCGTCCCACAAGCGCAACTGGACGGGAATGTCGTGATGACGCATGCGCTTCACGAAAGAATCGAGCCGGCTTTTCCAGAACATGATTCAGTCCTCCTGGCAAGAGGCCAAGCCTGACCGACTCAGCCGCATCGTGCATGTTTGAACCGAGCATCATAAAAAAATTTTGCAGCCATGGAAAGTTGGATAGTGCTTGCGGCAGGGACAAGTTGTGACTGCGTCGCTTTGTGGCAACGCCAAAATCCCGGTTTTTGGATCAAGCCAGCTCTTCGACGATGCGGCCGAAGTCGAAGCGGCGCAGGAGCAGGCCGAGATATTTGACAAGCAGCGGCGATTGTTCGGCCATCTCCGCTAAGGCCGCTTCGATGGCTTCGGCGTCGAGGCGGCGGGCCGATGCGATGAGGGATTGCCGCAGCGCTGGCGGCAATGCGGCGATTTCGGCGCGGATGAGGTCGCGGTCGGTTTCGCCTGGAAGGGGGAGGTCGGGCGTTTCATAGCGGAATAATACCGGCAGGTGGCGGGCGATACCGTTGAGCAAGCCGGCGATGTCGATGGGTTTGTAGAGCACCTCGTTGCAGCCCGCAGCGAGGATTTGTGGCTGATCCTCGGCAAATACGCTGGCGGTGAGCGCCACGATGGGGAGCGTTTCACCGCCCGGCAGGGTGCGGATGGCGCGCGTCGCCTGTATGCCATCGAGGAGCGGCATGCGGATGTCCATCAGGATGAGGTCAGGATGCCATTCGCGGAAGAGACGGACCGCTTCCTGGCCATTGCAGGCGATGCTGACTTCGAAACCGATCTGCCGCAAGGCTTGCTGGATGAAGAGTTGGCTGTCGTGATCGTCCTCGGCCACCAGAATGCGCCAGCCCGGCTGTTCCGGCAACAGGCCGGCAATATTGCGAGGGTGCGCCTCGACCTCTGGGAACTCGGCCTGTTCCATCTTCTCCACCGGTAGTTCCAGCCAGAAACAGGAGCCTTGCCCGACGCGGGTTGTCATCCCGATCCGCCCACCCATCATTTCGACGATCCTGCGGCTAATCGCCAATCCCAATCCGGTTCCGCCGGAGTTGCCCTTGTTGTCGGCCTGGACAAAGGGTTCAAAGATGGCCTGCTGCAGGTCCTGGCTGATGCCTGGCCCGGTATCGTGCACTTCGATGAGCAGTTGCCCTTCCTTCGGCATCCGGACATGCAATACGACGTCGCCTTCTTTGGTGAATTTGACAGCATTACCCAGCAGGTTGAGCAGAACCTGGCGCAGTTTGGTGGCGTCGGAGCGGATATGGGCGGGTACACCGTCGTCCAGGATGAAATCGAGCCGCAAGCCACGTTCGCTGGCGCGCAAACGCATCAGATCGGCGACCTCGGTGCAAACTTGGCGCAGGTTGACGATTTCGCTCGACACGGCAATTTTTCCGGACTCGATTTTGGAGAGATCGAGGACATCGTTAATCATGGCCAGCAGGTGTTCGCCGCTGCGATTGATGATTTCAAGCTGTTCGCGTTGTGCTGGCGGAATCGAGGCATCCCGGGCCATCAACTGCGAAAACCCCAAAATGGCATTGAGCGGAGTGCGCAGTTCGTGCGACATGCTGGCCAGAAAACCGCTCTTGGCGAGGTTGGCGGCCTCCGCCGCCTTTTTGGCCTCTTCCAGTTCGATGGTCCGGCTGGCGACAATTTGTTCGAGATGGTTGCGATGGCGCTCCAGTTCGGCTTCGGTGCGCTCGTGCCGTTCGATGGCGGTTTGCAGTTCGGCTGTGCGCTTTGAAATAATCTGTTCGAGTTGGCGGTTGGAAAAAATCGCCAGCGCCGCGCCGCCAAGAAGCAGAAAGAGCAGGGAGGCACTCCAGGCGATTACCGTTTTCCAGGCGACTCCAAGGATTTCAACTTGGGGGGCTGCCATCGCCCGATTCAAGGCACGGTAATAGACGGAATCCGGATCGAGGCGCCATTGGGCGAGAAGACGGTCGATGCGGGTAAGCAGATCGGCATGGCGACCTTTGGCGACGGCAAACTGCAGGCTGGCCGGGTTGAAGATGACCGGGGAGAGCCGCAGGCCATAGCTTGATGCGTTGCGGCCGGCGAAGAAGTTGTTGCTGACGACGGCTTCGGCTGCGCCCTGTTGCACGGATTCAAATCCCTTGGCCAGGCTGTCGACATAAACGACCTGATAACTCAGATTGAGGCTCGCCATCATTTGTGCCAGAACATCTTCCTGCACGGCGCTTTGCAGGATAGCGATGCGCTTGTTGGCCAGGTCGTTCAGCGTAAGCACGGGCAGGCGCGGGTGATAGAGCAGGGTCGACCAACTCTGGGCGACCGGAATGGCGTTGAAATCGAATCGCTTGAGGCGCTCTTCGCTGACGGCGACATCCGGCATCAGGTCAATGCTGCCCGCCTCCAGCTTTTTCAGGCAGTCATTCCATTCGCAGACGACGAATTCGAGTTGCCAGCCGTCCAGGCGGGCGGCCTCCTCGATCAACTCAATGAAGAACCCGGCCGGGCGCGAACGGGAATCGACAAAGACCTTGGGGGCGTTGTCATAGACGCCGACGCGTACCGGCCGACCGCTCGCCAGCGCGAACGAGGATTGGAAGGGGAAACAGGCACATGCGAACAGGAGGGTGAAAGCGAGCGCCGAGGATGCCTCTTGAACAGACCGCCCCACGCCCTGTGTTCCAGACCGATTGCCATGCTTCTCACCCCGTCTGCTGCGTCCTTGCTGCCTGCCGATGATACGTCCACAATGGCCGCAACCCAAGCCATTTTGCAGTCGGGTAGCAGGTTGTTGAGGAACCCTCCGGGAGACTGCGCTTGACACGAATCATTCTCATAGGCTGCGTGCGCCGTCATCTGCGACGGGGCGCTGCTTCTGTGCTGGCGGCGGCATGGTTGTCGGCAGCGGCTTCCAGCGCCTGGCCGGCGACGGCCCTCTATGGGATCGTCGATGCCGGGCTGCGCGTGCTGGATTCCGGTCCGGCAGGGGGGAATGTCAAACTCGGAGTCAAGGCCGGCCATCGTTCCCAGTCGCGCTGGGGGGTGCGCGGCTCCGAGGAACTGGGGGACGGGATGGCGGCAGTGTTCGCCCTGGAAGGCGGCTTTGATCTCGCCACCGGCGCGCCGGGACAGGGCGGGCGCCTGTTGGGACGGCAGGCCTATGTCGGGTTCAAGGGCCGTATGGGAACCCTGGCGCTGGGACGTTTTGCCTTGCCGGGCTCAGGGACGGGCGATTTCGACCTGTTTGCGCGGATCGATCCTTTTTCCACTGGTTTTTCCAATGTCGGAATTCAGAACGTTTTTTCCATCGCTACGGGGGCGCGGGTCGATCATGGCGTGCTTTGGAAATCCGAAAAAATGAGTGGTCTGCGCTTTAGCCTGATTCATTCTTTTCATATCGATGACCTCAAGTTTCCGCCGCCTGCTGCCAGAATCCGCATGAACGGGCTGGCGGCAAGCTACGAAAACGGGCCTTGGTATGGTGTCGCCACTTTTGACCGTTTTGATCATCCTGATGCCGGCCGCCCCGCTCAGGCCAACCTGCAGATGGGCCTCACCTATGATGCGGGTTTGATCAAGTGGCATGCCGCCTATGCCCGTGAACACAGGCAATTTATCAGCGGTGCGGTGGGAAGTGGCCATGGCGCGGATGCCGTGGCTGGTATGCTCGGCGTCACCCTCCGCTTGGCGGGCGGCCATCTTTTGCTGGCGCGCCAAATGCGCGACGGCAAGGCACTGGGGTCCTACGAGGCAGACCGCCGCGTCTGGAGCCTTGGCTATGAATCCCCTCTGTCGCGGCGGACGCTGCTGTACTTCTCTCTGGCCCGCTCGTCTGGGCGCAAGTCCCTTGATGGTGATCCGGACTACAACTATCGTCAGGCGGCGGTTGGTCTCCGGCATTTGTTTTAACAGGCTGTTGAAAAACTCACCGGGAGAATGCGTTTGACACGAAAAATGCTCAGATGCGCGACGCGCGACGAAGGTCGTAGCCGGGCCTACGATGCCGAGGAGCGCAACAATGCAGATGGGCATTTTTCGCGCAAACCC
>JAKJFA010000026.1 GCA_022705135.1 Pseudomonadota bacterium
AGACCCGCCATCAAAACAACTGCAGGCGGTTGGGTCGCCAAGCTGATCCCTTCATGCGCCCCGCCCATGATCCGCGTCAGTTCGCGGTGCACAACGCCGACCAGCGCCTGACCGGGCGATAGCGATCCAACCACCTCCTCGCCAAGCGCCTTTTCCTTGACCACGGCCATGAATTCTTTGACCACCGGCAAAGCGACATCGGCTTCGAGCAACGCCATACGCACCTCGCGCAGGGCCTCGGCGATATTGGATTCAGTCAGGCGCGCTTCCCCCTTGAGGGTTTTCATGACGCGCGCCAGGCGGTGAGTCAGGTTATCAAGCATGGACGATTCGCTTCGGGTAGAATTTTGTGATGGGCGCTATTGTAATTCAGCTTGTGTTCCGCATCCCTGATGGCGTAGCCAGCATTGTTCGTCTTTTTGCCGATACAGGCAGACATCCTTTTTTCTGGGCAGCAATCGCGCGTGTCTGACATCCCGATTTTCCTGAAGTTACTGGTACTGCTTGTCCTGCTATTGGTTTCGGGCTTTTTTTCGCTGGCCGAGACGGCCATGATGGCCAGCAACCGTTACCGCCTAAGGCATTTGGCCGGAGAGGGACATGTCGGCGCCAAACTCGCACTGTCGCTGCTTGAACGAACCGATAAATTCCTGGGCGTTGTGCTGCTGGGCAACAATCTTCTGAATGCTGCCGCAGCAACCCTGGTCAGCGTCATCACCATCGAGCTTTTTGGTGAGGAAAAGTGGGCGCTCGGCGCAGGCACCTTGGCGGTGACCTTTGCGATTCTCATCTGTGCCGAAATTACGCCCAAGGTCATTGGAGCGACTTTTGCTGACCGGCTGGCGATTTTTTCAGCCTACCTCCTGACTCCTTTATTGCGCCTGATCTATCCGGTAGTTTGGTTTATTAACTTGTTTGTTCGCGGCGTCCTCAAAGTATTCCGTCTGCCAAGCACAAGCGATCAAACCGAAGGGCGACTCTCGCCGGAGGAGCTTCGCACCCTGATTCTCGAATCCGCCAGTTTCATCCCGAAAAAACACCGCTCCATTCTCTCCAACCTGTTCGAACTCAACCGCATCACGGTCGAGGATGTGATGACGCCACGCAGCGCCATCGAGATTCTCGATCTAGAACAACCCTGGGAAGAAGTGCTGGCGCAACTAGCGACCAGCCACCATGGCCGCCTTCCCGTTTGCCGCGGATCAATGGACGACTTGCTCGGGCTTCTTCAGGTACGCCGCCTGATCGGCGCCATCCAGAGCGGTGAACTCGATGAAACCCGCCTGGTTGCCCAACTACAATCGCCCTATTACATCCCGGCCGGGACCCCGGCTTTCGTCCAGTTTGCCTTTTTTCAGGAAAACCGGCGGCGCATCGGGTTTGTCATCGACGAATACGGCGAAATTCTCGGGCTGCTGACCTTGGAAGACATTATCGAGGAAATCGTCGGCCAATTTACGACATCGCTGCCCGATCATTGCGCCGCGCTTTCCTGGGATTCGGATCATTGCGCGGTCGTGGACGGGGCGCGTTCGCTGCGCGAAATCAACCGTCTTCTCGGGCTCGAATTCCCGATCGACGGACCAAAAACCCTGAATGGCCTCATTCTTGAACACTTTCAAGACATTCCGGAGCCCGGGGTGAGTTTCAAGATTGCCGGTGTCCAGATCGAGGTGCTGCAAACCCAGGACCGTAGCGTGCGCACCGCAAAGCTCTTCAAACCCTGATCAGGTAAAGAGCGGATTCTTTACAAAAGAGGCGTGTCGTAGCATTATCGGTCGGATGTATCCGGCATTCAACACCGATTGATGGCAGCCCAGTCCCAAAATTCATCCCTGGGTGGTTTGGCGCGTGCCATGGTTCAGGCGGGGCGGCTGAAGGAAGCCGAGGCGGAGCAATTGCAGAGCCAGGCCGCCGCCGACCGCATCAGCTTCATCGAGCAATTGTCCCGCAGCAAGAAGGCCACGCCGCTAGAAGTGGCGCGCTTCATCTCGGAGACGTTTGGCTATCCCCTGCTGGATCTCGCCGCCTACGAAGAAGCTCATATGCCGGCGAACGCCATCGACCGCAAGCTGGTGGCAACGCACCGTGTTGTTCCGCTGTTCAAGCGTGGTAACCGGCTCTCGATCGCAATTGCCGACCCGACCAATTTGCGCGCTCTGGACGAGATCCGTTTCCAGACCGGTTTGGCCATTGACCCCATCGTCGTTGAAGAACACAAGCTGGCGCCATGGATCACCAAGCAGTCGGAATCTGCCACCGAGACCCTGAAAAGCATGGTCAGCGAGGACGTCAATCTCGACTTTCTCGACGAAGAAGCTGCGGCGGCTGGCGGTACTGAAGATGCGGCATCGCTTGAGGTCGACGATGCCCCAGTCGTCAAGTTTCTGCAGAAAATACTGCTAGACGCCATCAACGACGGCGCTTCGGACATCCATTTCGAACCCTACGAGAAGTTTTACCGCATCCGTTTCCGTGTGGACGGCATCCTGCGCGAAGTGGCGCAGCCGCCCTTGGCGATCAAGGACAAGCTGGCATCGCGTATCAAGGTGATTTCGAGGCTGAACATCGCGGAGAAGCGCGTTCCGCAAGATGGCCGCATGCGCTTGGTGATGTCGAAAACGCGCGCCATCGATTTCCGGGTCAGCACCCTGCCGACCTTGCAGGGCGAAAAGATCGTCTGCCGTATTCTCGACCCCAGTTCGGCAACGCTGGGCATTGATGCGCTGGGCTACGAGCCGGAGCAAAGGCAGGCCTTGCTCGATGCAGTCGAGCGCCCGTATGGCATGGTGCTGGTGACCGGGCCTACCGGTTCCGGCAAGACGGTATCGCTCTACACCTGCCTCAACTTGCTCAACAAACCCGGTATCAACATCTCGACCGCTGAAGACCCTGCTGAAATCAATTTGCCTGGAATCAATCAGGTGAATGTCGATGACAAGGCGGGCCTGACTTTCCCGATCGCGCTCAAGGCCTTTCTGCGCCAGGATCCGGATATCATCATGGTGGGTGAGATCCGCGATCTGGAGACTGCCGAAATCTCGGTCAAGGCAGCGCAAACCGGCCACCTGGTGCTCTCGACGCTGCACACCAATGATGCGCCGCAAACCTTGACACGTCTGATGAACATGGGCATCCCAACCTTCAACATCGCCTCCAGCGTCCTGTTGATTACCGCACAGCGCCTGGCGCGGCGCTTATGCACCTGCAAGCAGCTCATTGACGTGCCACCAGAAACACTGCTCAATGCCGGATACAGCGAGGAAGACCTGGACGGGTCCTGGCAGCTGTACGGACCGGGCGGCTGCGAACGCTGCAAGGGCAGCGGCTACAAGGGACGCGTCGGCATCTACCAAGTCATGCCGAACAGCGATGCCATCCAGCGCATCATCATGGCCGGTGGCAATTCGATCGATATCGCTGAACAGGCGAAGCGTGAGGGTGTCAAGGATCTGCGCCAATCCGGTCTACTGAAGGTCAAACAGGGCGTGACTTCACTCGACGAAGTATTGAGCACCACCAATCTTTAAGCAAAGGGGATGACGATGGCCACTGCCGGCGCCAAAAAAGCTTCCGAGACCAAGGAATTTACTTTCCTTTGGGAGGGCAAAAACAAGGAAGGCAAAACGATACGCGGCGAAATGCGCGCCGCCAGTATCAACGTAGTGCAAAGCACTCTGCGTCGCCAGGGAATCACGAACGTCAAGGTTAAAAAACAGTCCTTCCGCATGGGTGGCAAAATCACCGAAAAGGACATCACCCTATTTACCCGGCAACTAGCGACCATGATGAAATCCGGCGTACCCTTGCTACAGTCCTTCGACATTGTCGGGCGCGGCCATGCCAACCCGGCGGTTGGCAAATTGCTGCTCGACATCAAGGCCGACGTCGAAACGGGCAGTTCCTTGTCGCAGGCCTTCCGAAAATACCCACTCTATTTTGACGCGCTTTTCTGCAATCTGGTCGGTGCCGGCGAGCAGGCCGGGATTCTCGATTCGTTGCTGGATCGCCTGGCGACCTACAAGGAAAAGATCCTGGCGATCAAGAGCAAGATCAAATCGGCGCTCTTTTATCCGGTGGCCATCATCATCGTCGCCTTTATCATCACTGCGGTGATTATGCTTTTTGTCATTCCAGCGTTCAAGGATGTATTCAAGAATTTCGGCGCCGATCTGCCGGCCCCCACCCTGATCGTCATTGCCATTTCGGACTACTTTGTGCAGTACTGGTGGGCTATTTTCGGAATTATCGGCGGCGGGCTGTACGCTTTTTTCTACACCTGGAAACGCTCAGAAAAAGTCCAGATCGTCATGGATCGTCTCTTGTTGCGCGCACCGGTTTTTGGCGACATTGTCCGCAAGTCGGTGATCGCACGGTGGACACGCACCTTGTCAACCATGTTCGCTGCTGGCGTACCTCTGGTCGAATCGCTCGAATCCGTGGGTGGCGCGGCCGGTAATTATGTGTACAAGATCGCGACCAAGCAGATACAGAACGAGGTATCCACCGGAACCAACTTAACCACGGCCATGCAAAACACGAACCTGTTCCCCAATATGGTGACCCAGATGGTCGCCATCGGCGAGGAATCGGGCGCCCTGGATGCCATGCTCTCCAAGGTGGCCGATTTCTTCGAGGCCGAGGTTGATGACGCGGTCGAGGCGATGTCCAGCCTGATGGAACCGATGATCATGGTCGTCCTCGGCACTCTGATCGGCGGCTTAGTTGTGGCAATGTACCTCCCCATCTTCAAGCTAGGCGCAGTCGTTTGATGGCCCTTGAGTTCTGGTTGCTCGCTGCCGGCGTGCTGGGATTGTGCGTCGGCAGTTTTCTGAATGTCGTCATCCATCGGCTGCCACAAATCCTGGAGCGTGATTGGCGTACACAGTGCGCCGAGCTGCGCGGCGAAGCACTCGAATCCTGTGAGCCCCTGTCCCTCATCCGGCCGCGTTCACGTTGCCCAGCGTGTGGCCATCCGATCGGCGCGCTGGAAAATATCCCCATCCTGAGCTACCTGTTCTTGCATGGCCGCTGCGCAGCTTGTTCGGCCGCGATTTCGGCACGTTATCCGCTGGTTGAGGCGCTAACCGCCCTACTCTCAGGGTTCACCGTCTGGCATTTTGGTCCGACGCTAACGGCCACCGCAGCGCTTTGCCTGATTTGGGCCCTGATCGCGCTCAGCTTCATCGACCTGGACACCCAGCTTTTGCCCGATAGCATCACGCTTCCGCTGCTATGGCTGGGTCTACTCTTTAATCTTTGGGGTGGCTTTGCCAGCCTACAGTCCGCAGTCATTGGGGCCATGGCCGGATATCTTTGCCTGTGGACGGTCTACTGGCTCTTCAAGCTGGCCACAGGCAAGGAGGGCATGGGCTATGGCGACTTCAAGCTTCTGGCCGCGCTGGGGGCCTGGCTGGGCTGGCAAATGCTGCCGGTGATTATTCTCCTCTCTTCAATGATTGGCGCCGTGGTCGGAATCGTTCTCATCATCCTCGCCAAACATGGCCGCAACATCCCCATCCCTTTTGGCCCCTATCTTGCCGGTGCCGGAGTCATCGCGCTGTTCTGGGGGCCGGTGATCAACCGTACCTACCTGGGCATCGCCACTTGATTTTTTGCTGGCAGGCTCCCATTTACCCCGCGTTATAATTGTCCGTTTTGGAGGAGCGCCATGCCCATTTATGAATATCGCTGCGATGCTTGTGGTTTCCAGAAGGAGCACCTGCAAAAGCTTAACGATCCAGTGCTGACCACCTGCCCGGAATGCGGGGAGGAGCGCTATACCAAGCTGTTGAGTGCTGCGGGTTTTCAGCTCAAGGGCAGCGGTTGGTATGCCACCGATTTCAAGGGAAGTACCAACAAGCCTGCCAGCAAGCCGGAAAACCTGCCCCCTTGCCAGGGTGGAACCGCCTCCTGTACCTGCAACCCAGGCTGAGCCGTACTCTTGAAGTTCATCAAGCGTTATTTCATCACCGGGCTGTTGATCTGGGTCCCTCTGGTCATCACGGCCTGGGTGCTGTCGCTCATCATTGACGCCCTCGACCAGAGCCTGCATCTGTTGCCGGCGGCGCTGCAACCCATCAATTATTTTGGCCTGCATCTTCCCGGCACCGGCGCCATCCTGACCCTGCTCATCATTTTCCTGACCGGCCTGTTGGCCACCAACATCATCGGCCAGAAACTGGTGTCCTGGTGGGAAGCCATTTTGGCGCGCATTCCGGTGGTCAATTCGGTCTATAAAGGGGTCAAGCAGGTCTCCGACACCATTTTGTCTCCCAATGGCAACGCCTTTCGCCAGCCCCTGCTGGTGCAATATCCACGCCAGGGAAGTTGGACGATCGCTTTTCTGACTGGCAAACCCGGAGGCGATGCCGCCAACCACCTATACGGCGAATACGTCAGCGTCTATGTGCCGACCACACCCAATCCCACCTCCGGCTTCTTCCTGATGATGCCGAAGGCGGACGTGGTCGAACTCGACATGAGCGTGGACGAAGCGCTCAAATACATCATTTCCATGGGGGTAGTGGCGCCGCCCGTACCCCCGGCCTCCAACAACACCCCTCACTAAATTGCGGATTTCCCATGCGTACCCATTACTGCGGCCAACTGAATGCCTCACTTTGCGACCAGACCGTCACCCTTGCCGGCTGGGCGCATCGTCGCCGTGACCACGGCGGCGTCATCTTTATTGACCTGCGCGACCGCGAAGGGCTGGCACAGGTGGTGTGCGATCCGGATCGCCCGGAAATGTTTGCCATTGCCGAATCGGTGCGCAACGAATTCTGCCTGAAGGTCACTGGCAAGGTGCGCCACCGCCCGGAAGGGACGACCAATACCAATCTGGCTTCCGGCGAAATCGAAGTGCTGTGCCACGAGATTGAAGTGCTGAATCCTTCGGTTACGCCGCCGTTCCAACTGGATGACGAAAATCTCTCCGAAACCGTTCGCCTGACCCATCGCGTCATCGACCTGCGCCGACCGCAAATGCAGAACAACATGTTCCTGCGCTACAAAGTGGCGCGTGCTTTCCGCCGCTTCCTCGACGATGCAGGCTTCATCGACATTGAAACCCCGATGCTGACCAAGAGCACACCGGAAGGGGCACGGGATTATCTGGTGCCGTCACGCGTGCATGCCGGCCAGTTCTTCGCACTGCCACAATCGCCGCAGCTCTTCAAGCAGTTGCTGATGGTCGCTGGTTTCGACCGTTACTACCAGATCACCAAGTGCTTCCGCGACGAAGACCTGCGCGCCGACCGGCAGCCGGAATTTACCCAGGTCGATATCGAAACTTCCTTTATGAACGAAACCGAGATTACCGGCCTGATCGAGGAATTGATCCGGTACGTTTTCAAGGACGCCATCGACGTCGATCTGCCCAAGCCCTTCCCGCGCATCTCCTACGCCGAAGCGATGCGCCGCTATGGCTCGGACAAGCCCGACCTGCGCGTGACGCTGGAGCTCACCGAAGTCACCGATCTGGTCAAGGATGTTGCCTTCAAAGTATTCTCCGGCCCGGCGACGTCCGGCGGCCGTGTCGCCGCGCTCCGTGTGCCGGGCGGCGCCAGCCTGACCCGGGGCGAGATCGACGACTACACCAAGTTCGTCGCCATTTACGGGGCTAGAGGGCTCGCCTACATCAAGGTCAATGACGTCACGCAACTCAACGAAACCGGCCTGCAAAGCCCCATCGTCAAGAATCTGCACGAAGCATCCTTGAAGGGCATCATCGAACGCACCGGCGCCCAATCCGGCGACCTGATCTTCTTTGGCGCCGACAAGACCAAGATCGTCAATGATGCTTTGGGTGCTTTGCGGTCCAAACTCGGCCATGAGAAGGGCTTCCTCAATGGCAAGGCTTGGGAACCGGCCTGGGTGGTCGATTTCCCGATGTTCGAGTACGACGAGGAAGACAAGCGCTGGGTGGCTTGCCACCATCCCTTCACCAGCCCCAAGGACGAGCATCTCGAACTACTGACCACCGACCCCGGCAAGTGTCTGGCCAAGGCTTACGATATGGCGCTCAACGGCTGGGAAATCGGTGGCGGTTCCGTGCGGATTCACCGTGCCGACGTACAGAGCAAGGTCTTCGATGCGCTGGGCATCGGAGAAGAGGAAGCCAAGCTCAAGTTTGGCTTCCTGCTCGATGCGCTCAAGTACGGCGCGCCGCCGCATGGTGGTCTGGCCTTTGGTCTGGATCGCATCGTCACCATGATGACCGGCGCCGAGTCGATCCGCGACGTCATCGCCTTCCCCAAGACGCAGCGCGCCCAGTGCTTGCTCACCGATGCGCCATCGGCAGTCGATGAAAAGCAGTTGCGCGAACTGCACATCCGCCTGCGGCAGAAGGCTGAAACGCAGGTCTGATACGGCTGCGCCGTATCGGGAAGGAAGAAAGGGGAAGTGTGAAGGGTAAAGGCGGATTCAAATGGGCTTGGATGGGGGTTTTCAGTCTGGCGCTCGTTTTATTATTCGCCGGTATGCTTGGTGCTGCCGCCGCCCGCGAGAACCTTCCCTCGGTCGATATTCGCGATCTGCCGCCTGAAGCCCAGCATACGTTACGGCTAATTCAGCGCGGCGGCCCTTTCCCTTATGGCAAGGATGGCAGCACCTTCGGCAATTACGAAAAAATCCTGCCACCGCGGCCGCGCGGACATTACCGTGAATACACGGTACCCACCCCCGGCGTCCGCCATCGCGGCGCCCGACGCATTGTCACCGGCCCTGTCGGCGAGTTTTACTACACCGCAGACCATTACCGCACGTTTAAGCGCATTCGAGAGCGACGATGAATATGGTTTCCCCCGACCCAAATCGTTACGGCGTTTTTTTTCTGTCACCGCTTGAACGGGCCAAGGCCGAACAAGCCACACTTGGTTCAACGCTTATTCAGGTCAAGCTGAACGGTTTCAAAAGCAAAACGGCCGTTTTAAAAGCGCTAGGGCGTGCGCTCAAATTCCCGGAACACTATGGCCAAAATTTCGACGCCTTGAGCGATTGCCTGACCGACCCCGATTTCTGGCCCGCCAAAAGCTACGTGCTGTTTGTTGATGGTTTGCAAACACTGCAGAAGGTCGAACCGAAGGCTTGCACCACACTGCTGGAAATTTTCCGGTCGGCGACTGAGGAGTGGCGCGCCAGTGGCAAGCCTTTCTCGGTTTTGCTCGACGCCCCATTTCCTGGAATCGCGCCTTTCAAGGCATGAACACCTATAAACAGCCGGTGTCGGTGCTGGTCGTCATTCATACCGCCGATCTGGACATATTGCTGCTAGAACGGCAGGCGCATCCCGGCTACTGGCAATCCGTTACCGGCAGCCAGGAAGGCGAAGAGTCCCTGATCGAAACAGCGCGGCGCGAAGTGCTTGAGGAAACCGGAATCGATACCATAAAGTATGCGCTCACCGACTGGAAAACCACTGTGCGCTATGAAATCTACCCGGAATGGCGGCATCGCTATGCGCCGGGCGTGTCCGTCAATACCGAACACTGGTTTTCGCTAAAACTTCCAGAACGCTTGCCAGTGCTGTTGGCGCCACAAGAGCATCGTGATTTTCTCTGGCTGCCCTGGCCCGAAGCCGCCGCCAAGGTTTTTTCCTGGAGCAACCGCGATGCCATTCGCGCGCTCGCCGTATCTCTACCGCCGCAACTTACCCGAACGTAATCATTTGGCGATAATGGCGCCTGACACCTTATCGGAGGCCTTCTCATGCTCGTCGAAAAGAAAACCCTGATCCTGCCGCAGCCCTTCGTCACCGAAGGAGGCGCCACATTGAAGAAGCCTCAGGTGGCTTATGAGGAATATGGCAACCCGGACGGACCCGTGATCGTCATCGGCCATGGCGGCGTGGGTTCGAATCACGCCGCCGGCAAATATGCGGAAACCGATGCCACGCCCGGATGGTGGGACGGCGTCATCGGGCCGGGCAAGCCTTTTGACACCGATCGTTTCCGCATCCTGGCGATGAACGCTTTGGGCGGCATGTTTGGAACCTGCAGTCCGAAGAGCATCGACCCGGACACGGGTTGCCGCTACGGCCCGAACTTTCCGGAAATCACCTTGCGCGACCAGGTGCGGTTTATTGCCGCCACGCTCGACGCAATGGAAATCGAGCGTCTGTACTGTTTCGCCGGCCCCTCAATGGGCGCAATGCATGCCCTAATGTTTGCCGCCCTCTTCCCGCATCGCGTTGACCGCGTTGTGGCGGCCTCAGGCGGCGGCCGGATGACGGCTTCGGGTATGGCGGTACACCATTTTATGATGAACGCCCTGCGCGCCGACCCCTGCTTTCACGGAGGCTGGTACGACCCCAAAACGCCGTTGGCGGCCAGCAAAATGATTGTGCAAATGTACAAGCTCTATTATGTCAGCGACAAGCTGCACAAAAAACTCAACGCGGACAGCGTGCCCCATGCCAGGCACGGCGCGCAGGCGCTGCGCTCGGCCAAGGCCAATGCTTTCCTGACCGCCAGTCTCGATACAGCCTGCGCCTTTCACGACGCCAACTGCTTTATCACCACGCTTTCAGCCATCAACACCCATGACCTGGGCGAAGGGTTCGACACCTACGAGGAAGGCGTGCTGCGCATCCAATGCCCGGTTTTGCTCATCAGCGTCGATACCGACCACGAATTTCCTCCTTTCTACGCCGAGGAACTGGCGGACATCCTCAATGCCGTGCGTCCGGGTCAGGCAACAACCCGCGTGGTGGAGAGCCTTTGGGGACACTTCGGCTGCATCTACCAGCGCGATCAAATTGAACAGTTTGTCGGCGAATGGCTACCCACCACAGTCTAGCCGCTGCATCTGGAAGGGCAGCGCTGTTCTCCTTTCCCCTGGGATGTCATCGCACGCTGCCTGCTTTTTTCACCAGCTTTGCCTGCAGGCGCACCATGCGCACTCGAATCGTTCCTTCGGCATCGACCGGGTGGTGCTTCAGGTAGTCGTCGAGCACGGCTTCCAATAATTCCGGGCGGCGCGCTTCCGTCACCCTGGCGGTGTAGGGGTGCCAGGCCGTCCTGACCCACCCAAGCAAGCCGTCACGGTTTTCATAACACAACACTTTAGGAATCAGGCGCAGATCAAGCGCCTCCAGCCCGGCTTCGGCGCACCAACTTCGGTAATCCTCGGGACGATGAAAGCCGTAGGGTAACCCCAGGCCGACGAAATCGTTTTTCCACTCGGTACGTGCGCACACACGATCAAAGGCGGCGATCATTTCAGCGGCACAGCCGTAGCCACCCATTTGCAGAATGGCGCGCCCGCCCGGTTTCAATGCGCGCTCTATTCCGGCGAGTACGGGACGATGATCCTTGACCCAATGCAGCGCAGCATTGGAAAAGACCAAGGAGAATTCAGCCTTGAACGGCAGACGAGAGGCATCCTCGACGGCAAAACGCAAACGGCCCCTACGGCCTGGTTCGTGATGCCTGCGGGCGTGTTCGATCATCTCGGGCGAACTATCTACACCAAGGGCAAAACCACCCTTCAACTGATCGGCAATAGATGCGGTGTGGCGGCCATCGCCGCAGCCGATATCGAGGACGGTATCGTCCGGCTGCAACTCAAGCTGTTCCATCAATTCGCGCGCCCAGCGCTCCTGGCCAGATGAATTTCGGGCGTAGTCTTCGGGGTTCCAGGGATGCATTTTTTCTTCCTCCTGTTTGAAATGAGGAAAAGTGTCGCCGGATTTTGATTTCGTGAAAATTGATGTTTTAAGATTGGTCCATCGCGGTCAACGATGGCTTTCACGCAGTAGATGCGCGTACAGACGCTGCGCTGCCGGAGAAAGCGGCTCATCAATGCGGCGGCACAAATAGAGTTGCCGCCTTGCCCACAGATCAGTCAGTTCCAGGCTGATGAGGCCGAGCGAAGCAACGTAGGGCGTCGTCGCCATTTTGGGAACGACGCCGATGCCCAGGCCGGCCGCGACCATAAGGCAAGCGGCATCGAAACTGGTCACACGGATGCGCAAAGGCAGTTCGCGCCCAGCTTCGGCGGCGGCGCGCAACTGGCAGGCCTGCAGCGTCCCACTGGCGTGCAGCCCGATCATCGAGAAATCGAGGGCGTCGGCAAAAGGCAGGCATTGGCGGTTGGCCAGAGGGTGGCCGGGCGGCACCAGCAACACCAACTCGTCGCTGCGGAAAGGCAGTTGCTCCAGATCAGGGTGGCGAACCCAGTCGCTGACAATGCCAAGGTCGGCCACATGATCGAGCACGGCCTGCACCACCCGGCTGCTGACCTGTTCTTCCAGGTGAATTTGCACCTCCGGATGCGCTTCGGCAAAGCGCGCCAGCGCCGCCGGCAGGAACTGGACGATGGCCGAAATATTGGCAAAGAGCCGGACCTGTCCGCTCATGCCGGAGGCAAAACCGCAAATTTCGCTTTCGATCTGCCTGGCCTGCTCGATCAGCCCGCGCGCCCGGTCGAGCAGCGCCGCGCCCGCCGGGGTCAGGCGGATGCCTTTGCTGTGGCGTTCGAGCAAGGCGGTTCCCAGAGCGCTTTCCAGATCGGATAAGCGCTTGCTGACAGCAGAGGCAACGGTATGGCAGCGCTCGGCCGCACGGGCGATGCTGCCCGTTTCAGCCACGGCGGCAAACAACTCCAGGGTTCGCCAGTCGAAGTGTATCGGCATAATCAGCTCAAATCGAAAAGATAGGGCCATTCTCGAACAATCCGGCGCAACGCGCAAAGGCAACCGGATTGCGGGCTGCTAGAATGGCTACACCGCACTTCCGATAGCCTCCACAATGCTCCCTGACTACCTCGAAAAAATCCTCAATGCTCCAGTTTACGATGTTGCCGTCGAAACGCCGCTTGAACTGGCGTCCAATTTGTCAGCGCGCATCGGCAACCGTGTCTGGCTCAAGCGCGAGGACATGCAGCCGGTGTTTTCCTTCAAACTGCGCGGCGCGTATAACAAGATCGCCAATTTGTCGGCGGAAAAGCTCAAGCGCGGCGTGATTTGCGCCTCGGCCGGCAATCACGCCCAGGGCGTGGCCCTGTCGGCGCAGGAAATGGGTTGCCGGGCGGTCATCGTCATGCCGACGACGACGCCGGCGATCAAGATCGACGCCGTGAAAAAGCGCGGCGGCGAGGTGGTGTTGGCCGGCGATTCCTACGACGAAGCCTATGCCCACGCCCTGCGGCTGGAAAAAGCCGAACGCCTGACTTTCGTGCATCCTTTTGACGACCCGGAAGTGATCGCTGGCCAAGGCACCATTGGCATGGAAATACTGCGCCAGCATTCGCGCCACAACGGGCCGATCCATGCCGTTTTTTGCTGTGTCGGCGGCGGCGGCCTGATTGCCGGAGTGGCCGCATATATCAAGCGCCTGCGCCCGGAAATCAAGGTGATCGGGGTGGAAGCAGCCGACGCTGACGCCATGACGCAAAGCCTGGCCAAGGGTGAGCGCGTGCGGCTCGAGCAGGTCGGCCTCTTCGCCGACGGCGCCGCCGTCAAACTGGTCGGCGAGGAAACCTTTCGCCTCTGCCAGCAGTATGTCGACGAAATGGTACTGGTCGATACCGACGCCATCTGCGCTGCCATCAAGGATGTGTTTGAGGATACGCGCTCAATTCTTGAACCGGCCGGAGCATTGGCCGTGGCCGGCATCAAGGAATACGCCCGCAGCCACAAGCTCAATGACAAGAATCTGGTGGCCGTGACTTCCGGCGCCAACATGAACTTCGACCGCCTGCGCTTTGTCGCCGAGCGCGCCGAACTGGGCGAACAGCGCGAGGCGGTCTTTGCCGTGACGCTGCCGGAAAAACCAGGGTCGTACAAAAAATTCGTCGCCCTGATCGGCAAGCGCAATCTCACCGAATTCAACTACCGCTACCACGATGTCGGCGCCGCCCATGTTTTTGTCGGCATCCAGGTCAGCGACCGAGCTGAAGCGCACAAATTAGCGGAAAGCTGGCGCCGCCACGGCTACGCCACGCTCGACCTGACCGACGATGAAATGGCCAAGCTGCACATTCGCCACCTGGTCGGTGGCCACGCACCGCAGGCTGAAAACGAACTCCTTTACCGCTTCGAATTCCCCGAGCGGCCCGGTGCCCTGATGAATTTCCTCGAACAAATGAGCGCCGGCTGGAACATCAGCCTGTTCCATTATCGTAATCACGGCGCCGATACTGGCCGCGTGCTGGTCGGTATGCAGGTGCCGGACGCCGAGCTGCCGCAGTTCCAGGCATTTCTGCAAAAGCTTGGCTATCGCTACTGGGACGAAACGCAGAATCCGGCGTACAAGTTGTTTCTGGCTTAAACCGAAATCATCCTTGCATTTCTGGAACAAAAATCCACAATTGCAATGGTGATCGAGCGCGGTCTTGCTCACCGCTTGCTCGAAACACTGGCAACTGAGGCCAACCTAAAAAACGGACGCTCACCAATCTTTACAACCCTCGATGCCGCTGTCGCCGCCGCCTATGGCTGGAACGACTACACGCCGGAGATGGTCGACGAGGAAATCCTGCGTCGCCTGCTGGCACTCAATTTGGAACGCGCCAGCGCATAGGTGAATTTGGAATAAACAACGAACAATTCAGTATTTCACAGCATAAGCCGGCTGGCCTAAACTCCAAATCACGCCCATGATCCCAGGAGAAACCCCATGAACATCGCCAACAATGTGACCGATCTGGTCGGCAACACGCCGCTGGTTCGCCTGAACCGTCTGACCGAAGGCGCGGTGGCAACGGTCGTTGCCAAGCTGGAGTATTTCAACCCGGCGCACAGCGTCAAGGATCGCATCGGCGTGGCGATGATCGACGCGGCGCAGGCGGCCGGCAAAATCGGCCCGGAGACCATCGTGCTGGAACCGACTTCCGGCAATACCGGCATCGGTCTCGCCATGGTCTGCGCGGCACGCGGCATCAAGGCCGCTTTTGTCATGCCGGAAACGATGAGCCGCGAACGCCGCCTTTTGCTGAAAGCCTACGGCGCCGAGTTGGTGCTTACTCCGGGCCCAGAAGGCATGAGCGGGGCCATCAAAAAGGCCGAGGAACTGGCCGCGGCCGATGCGCGTTACTTCATTCCGCAGCAATTCGAAAATCCGGCCAACCCGGCCATTCACCGCAAAACCACGGCGGAAGAAATCTGGCGCGATACCGACGGGCAAGTCGATTTCTTCGTGGCGGGCGTGGGCACCGGCGGCACCATTACCGGTGTTGGCGAGGCGCTGAAGGCCAAAAAGCCGGGCGTGCAGATCATTGCCGTCGAACCCGATGCCTCACCCGTGCTTTCGGGCGGGCAGAAGGGGCCACACCCGATCCAGGGCATCGGCGCCGGATTTGTGCCGAAAATTCTGAATACGGCCATTTACAACGAAGTGGTGCGGGTCAAGAACAAAGACGCCCTGACCACCGCCCGCCGCATGGCGACGGAAGAAGGCTTGCTGGTCGGCATTTCCTCCGGCGCGGCGACCTGGGCGGCACTGGAAGTGGCCAAGCGCCCGGAAAACGCCGGCAAACTGATCGTCGTGCTGATTCCTTCCTTCGGCGAACGCTATTTGTCGACGGTGCTTTACCAGCATTTGGAGGTTTGAGATTGAAACAGCTTCAACGCAGAGGCGCAGAGAACACAGAGGGCCGCAAAGGAAAAACGGTTTTGACAGCGTTTGCTCTGCGGTACTCCGCGCCTTTGCGTCTCTGCGTTGGGTTTTTACATGTCTGAATTCGACCGAGTCATCGACCGGCGCGGCGGCGATTCGCTGAAGTGGAATCGCTATGCCGGCCGTGACGTGTTGCCGCTGTGGGTGGCGGACATGGATTTTGCCGCGCCACCGGCCGTGCTGGAGGCCTTGCGAGCGCGCGTGGCACACGGCGTTTTCGGCTATTCGGAAGCCTGGCCGAGTTTGACGGAGTCAGTGCTTGCTCACCTGGAATGCCTCTATGGCTGGAAGGTCGAAGCGGATTGGCTGGTTTGGCTGCCGGTGACGTGTTGACGGCCACGCCGGTCTATCCGCCTTTTTTGACCGCGCCCGGCCACATGGGACGCAAATTGCGCCGCATTGATCTCGTCGAAAAAGAGGGACTCTGGCAGTGGGATTGGCAGGCGCTGGAAAAGGAGGCGCCACACAGCCGCTTGCTGCTGCTCTGCCACCCGCACAATCCGGTCGGCCGCTGCTGGCAGGACGAAGAGCTTGAGAAGCTGGCCGTGCTGGCGGAACAGCACGACTGGATCGTCTGCTCGGATGAAATCCACTGTGATTTGATTCTGGACGAAGGCAAGCAGCACCGCCCCTTTGCGCGCTTGGGCGAGAAGGCGGCACAACGCAGTATCACGCTGATGGCGCCTTCCAAAACCTTCAATGTGCCGGGATTGGCCTGCGCTTTTGCCGTCATTCCGGATGCCGGCTTGCGACGGCGTTTCCAAGCAGCCATGGCCGGCATTGTGCCGCACCCCAATACGCTCGGATTGGTGGCCTGCGAAGCGGCTTTCCGGCATGGCGCCGGCTGGCACCAGAAACTCATCAAGGTGCTGCGCAGCAATCGCGACCGCGTTGAGCAGGCCGTCGCCGCGCTGCCCGGCCTGCGCATGGCGCACGTCGAAGCCACTTACCTGGCCTGGATCGATGCGCGCGGCCTGGGCGTTGACGACCCGGAGAAGCATTTCGAGGCGCACGGCCTCGGCCTCTCCGATGGCGCCGCCTTCGGCGCGCCGGGCTGGGTGCGGCTCAATTTTGGCTGCCCGGCAGCGACGCTGAAAGAAGCCTTGGCGCGTTTGGAAAAGGCTTGCTAATCCACAAGTGAGGAATATTGTTTTGGTGGCTTGGAAAATTGCATCCAACCGCCTTCCTTTTCAATGGAGAGTCGGCAATCGGCCAATTCCGGGCATTTAGTATTTGCCTCCATAGCTGACCGTCAAGAAATCTGGCCTCAAAGATGCACCATTCAATTTCATTGAAGAACATAGTACAGTTCATGTCGTCGTTTCGCGAGGGCCATGAAAAATCGGTTCATTCCATTGCCTATAGCCCCAATAAACATGGTTTTATGTCATGCAAAGTTTTACAAGAAATGTCCTTAAATGTATATGTGTGTTAGTTGTTCCGCTAGCAGCACATGGCTGGTCAAACGGAAAGATGTCAGTAGATTTGACTGTATTGATTATGGCTGCTACCAAGGATATTTGCAGCGATGCGTATCCAGACATTCGTGCAGGGCTGCAAACATCTTATGAATCCTGGCGAACACGAAATGCAAGTGTTATCAGGCCGGTTGAAAATAATCCTGAATACAAATCTACATTGGCAGTCTTTATTTCTGATGAAAAAAAGAAAAAAATTGAAAAGAATACCGGCCCAGACCGAAAAATGTGTGAGCAACTAATTCAGGTATTTGGTTCCACTATTGATGCTGAAGGCAATATAGGTAAGGCGGAAAGTGATACTGAGGTCGCTATTAGAGTCCGCAAAGATGCAGAAAGTGGCAATGTCGAAGCACAGTATGTGCTTGGAGATTTGTATGCGAGTGGCCGTGGTGTACCACAAAACTATAAAGAATCCTCTACCTGGTATCGCAAGGCGGCAGAACAAGGGAATGCTCGTGCCCAGTATAAACTTGGGTTAATGTATGCCAATGGACGTGGAGTACCAAAGGACGATGAGGAAGCTGCCTCATGGTTCCTCAAATCATCAAAGTACAGTGGAACGTATTCTTTATTCAGACTTGGCGAAATGTACGCAGATGGGCAAGAGGTGCCGAAAAACGACATATTAGCCGTGGCATGGTATCGAAAAGCTGCCGCATGGGGTTTGCCTGATGCCCAATACAAACTTGGCATTATGTACGAATATGGCATAGGTACTACTACGGATATAGTACTCGCCTACATGTTCTACAGTCTTTCAGCTGAGTCTGGCAATGATAAAGGTAAGGGGAGTAGATCCCGTCTTGCCGAAATCATTACTCCTTCGCAATTAGAAGAAGGCCAGACATTGGCTATGAAATGGAAAAGAGGGGTGCCACTCCCAACCAAGTCAATATCTGGCATAGATAGTCAATAAGAAAACGGGTAGATAGAAATTCTTTAACATTCTATGAATGTCCAAGAGGTCCGCTTTCCCAAGGCCTGACCGGCTGCAACGGGTCGTTAGCCGTCTTGTACCACACCCCGACCTGTTCAACCCCTTGAGACCGCGCGCTCAGTCTTTTTTCACCTCGCCACGAATCATCACCAGCAGCATCTTGAAGCCGCCTTGCGGATGAACGGCATGCGGCACGTTCGCCGGCATCAACAGGGCATCACCTTCCTTCACGATGTGGCTGACGCCGCCAATAGGGATTTCGGCCCGCCCTTCAACGCCGATCACCAGAGCATCGAAAGGCGCGGTGTGCTCGCTGAGTCCTTCGCCGCCGTCGAAAGCGAACAGGATGACGTTACCGGCCGAATTTTTCACCAACATGCGGCTGACCACTGAGTTTTCCTGAAATTGCAGCATTTGCTTGAGATTGTAGACTTGCGTCGTGTTTTCCTGGCTCATGGTTTTTCCTTTCAAATCATGCGGATGAAATTGGCAAGGGTTCAGAATGACTTGGCAAAGCGCGCTTGATTTCCTGATTCATTGACTATAAGATAGTAACAACTTACTTACCTGTCAACGAAATCATGTCAATTCCGGTTACAGAACAGCTCAAGCGCAAACGCTTGCCGACGGCAGAGCGCCGTCAGGAAATCATTGCGGTGGTCCTTGAGCTGGCCAGAAATTCCAGCCCGGAAGGCATCACGACGCAAGCCATTGCCGACCGCGTCGGCATTACGCACGGGGCGCTGTTCAAGCACTTTCCGGACAAGCAGGCGCTGTGGATTGCCGTGTTCGAATGGGTGCAGGAGCAGCTCGGCCAGGCCATCCGACAGGGGCTTCAGGGCGAAGGCGATGCGCTGACGCGCTTGCGACAGGTGTTTCTGGCGCATGTCAGCTTTGTCGCCCGTCACCCCGGCGCGCCGCGCATTTTGTTTTACGAGCTGCAACAAGCAAACGATTCGGCGTTTCAGGAACGCGCGCGAAATTCGCTCGGCGGTTATCGGCAGCGCTTGCGAGACCTGTTCCAGGAAGCCAGCCGGAATGGGCAACTCTCGCCGGTTCTGGATGTCGAAATGGCAGTGGTGCTTTTTATCGGTACCATTCAGGGGCTGGTGATGCAAAGCGCGGTTTTTCGCAACGAGGCTGAAATGCTGGCGGCGGCAAACCGCATTTTTCCACTGCTGCTGGATGGATTTCGCGGCCTGCCGGTATCGACTTCTTCTTGAGCATGGGCGATGAGCATCAAGACACGCATCCTGATCCTCGGTTTTCTGGCCACCTTCTTTTTGTCGTGCGCCGTCGGATTCGTGTTGTGGTCGGAATATCGCGACAAGGCCAACAAGCAGGCGCTGCTTTCCGGCATGGAAAAGGTGGAAAGACTGTCTGCGCTGATCAACGAATTGCAGCGCGAACGCGGCGTTTCGGCCGGATACCTGTCTGCGGCGACGGATTTCGCAAGAACACGCTTGCAGTCTCAGCAAGCCGATACGCAACAAGCGCTGCGCCGCTTGCGCGCAGGCGATTCGGAAAACATCGAGGCTCTGCGCGAACTGGCTTCAACCCAGGAGAAAGTGGCCGAACGCCAGATGTCCTTGACCGACTCGTTTGCCTGGTATTCGCTGGCAATCGTCGAGATACTGGATCAGATCGAAGGCCTGGAAAAAAACGCCAACCTGCCGGCACTGAAAAGAGATTTGCATGCCCATCTGCATCTTCTTAATGCCAAAGAGCATCTTGGCCAGATACGCGCCAGTCTGACCGAATTCCTGGCCCGCAAGGATCAGGCGCCGACGCATGGATTGGCAAGACAGGTCGGGCTGCATCGTTATCACGCCCGGTCGTTTCAGCAAGACGCTTCGCCGGCGCTGCAGGAATCGTATCGCGCTACCAGCGAGTCGCCGGCGATGAAATCAGCCTTTGCCGTAGTCGATGCCGTTTTGCGCTGCGAGCCCGTGGACAGAGCGGCAGACCAGTGGTTTTCGACGGCAACTTCAGCCATTGATGACCTGGGCCAGATCGAGAATCAATCATTGACGGATTTGCGTCAGCGCGTGGCCGAGGAAATCCGGCTTTCTGAAGCGCGCCTGTGGTGGGTCAGCCTGACGGCCGTATTCGTTTCCCTGATCTGCCTGTCTTTCGTCGCAACCAGTGTGCATCGCTTGGTCTTCGCCTTTGGCCGCTTGGTGGCGAGCATCCGGCAGACCATCAGCACCAGCGACTTTGCCCACCGGATTACCCCCGCCGGTGACGACGAGGTGAGCGACATTGCCCGGAATTTCAACGAACTGCTGGAAATTGCCGAAGGCCTGATCGAGGAGAAGGATAGGCTGGCATCGACCGACGCGCTGACCGGAGCCTTGAACCGCCGCAAATTTCCGGAATTGTTCTCGCATGAACTCAGGAACCAATCGGAATATGCGGGCACCACCACCTGTCTGTCGATGATCATGTTCGATATCGACCATTTCAAGCAGATCAACGACGGACTCGGCCATGCTGCCGGTGACGCAGTCTTGAAGGAAGTCGCAGGTCTGGTGAAAAGTCTGATCAGGAAAACGGACGTGCTTGCCCGCTGGGGTGGGGAAGAATTCATGATTCTGGTGCCGAATGTCGGCCTGGAAACCGCCAGCCAGCTGGCCGAAAAACTGCGTCTGGCCATCGAAAAACACGCTTTTGCGGAGAGCATCAAAGTGACCGTCAGTTTTGGCGTTAGCGAATATCATGCGGAAGACACGCTGGAGACCATTTGCCAACGAGCGGACGAAGCGCTTTATGCGGCCAAGAGCCAGGGGCGCAACCGGGTCTGCCTTGAACGTATTGATCCTTTGAAATGAGCGAACCTGTTTTTACTGTTATTTAGAAACACTTTACCGCAAGGAGAATCGTATGTACGACACCTGGACCGACCTGCTGATGGCGGATCACGAGCAAACCGAACAAGTGATTGATGCGCTGGAAAAGAAGTGGCTGGAAAAGAAGCCGGCGGCGGATACTGTCAAGAAAGCCATCCGCTATTTTTCCGAATTCGCCGATGCCTGCCATAACCAGAAGGAAGAGCAGCACCTGTTCCCGCGCCTTTCCGCCGCCGGTATTCCGCGCCAGAGCGGACCGCTCGGCGTCATGCTGATGGAGCACGAGCGCAGCAAGCAACTGCTCGCTGAGTTCTGTGAGCTCGGCCAGCGCTACATCGCTGGCGAAACGGCGGTGGCGGACGATCTGGTCAAGGTTTTCCTCGAATACGGCGCCTTGCTGAAGAATCACTACTGGAAGGAAAACGACATCCTCTACCCGATGGGGCGCAAGGTGCTGGGGCCGGAAGAGGATGCGGCCATCGTCACGGGCATCGAGGAACTGGAAGCTTCGCTGGGTGCCGATACCCGCAAGGCCTACCAGAAGCTGGCGCGCGAAATCACCGAAGGCATGCTCGAGGATTTGTCGGCGGCATTGAGCAAGGAAGTTTTGGCGGCGATACTCAATACCTTGCCGATCGAGTTGTCCTTTGTCGATGCCGAAGACAGCGTGCGCTATTTCAGCCACGAGAACCACCCCAAGATTTTCCCGCGCACGCGCGGCGTCATGGGGTTGAAAGTGCAGAACTGCCACCCGTCGAAGAGCGTGCATATGGTCAATCAGATTCTGGCCGACTTCAAGGCGGGCAAGCGCGACGAGGCCTCGTTCTGGATCGACATGAACGGCAAGAAGATTCACATCCGCTATTTCCCGGTGCGCAACCCGCACGGCGAGTATCTGGGCTGCCTGGAAACCGTGCAGGACGTCACCGCCATTCAACAACTGACCGGGCAGAAACGCTTACTGGATTAAACCATGACCCAAATCATCATCACCGGGAACGGCAAAGGCCGTTACCAGCAGGAAGTCAAAATCGGCCAGCACCAGTTGCTGGCCGACGAGCCAGAAAGCCTAGGCGGCGACGATGCCGGGCCGTCACCGATGGAGTTTGTCCTGACCGGCCTCGGCGCCTGCACGGCGATCACCTTGCGTATGTACGCCGAAAAGAAGGGATTGGACATCGCCCGCATTACCGTCTCGCTGGAACATCGGCGCAGCCCGGAAGGCAAGCACCAGGTCGAGCGCGTGGTCGCCGTTGAGGGCAATCTCACGGACGAACAGCGTACCCGTCTGCTGGAAATCGCCAACCGCTGCCCGACCCATCTGGCCTTGCAGCAGCCTCTGGAAGTCAAGACCCGTCTGGAACCAGCCGTCTGAGACCGCGTCATGCCTCGCGGGTAGCGGCGACAATTAACCGATTGATTCCCATAACATCTTGATTTGATTGGTTATGATGCCAAGCGGGTTCTTTTCGGTTTCCGGTGCGAAATCGACCAAAACCGGTTGAAGGGGGCTCACAAATTACTTACAATTGCGCCAACTCGCAGCGCTATCCGGATCAGGATCAACCCTCTCGGAGAATAGAAACATGGCCGAACATCTCGAAAGCCTCCTGAAAAAAATCGAAGGCGAAGCAATCAACCGCGTGGAGGCGCAATCGCGCGAAAAGCTCGAACAGGCTGAGCAACAGGCGCGCAAGATCGTCGCCGATGCTGAAGCAAAAGCCAAGGCGCTTGTCGAAAAGGCGGAAAATCAGGCCGCTTTGCGTGAGGAAAACGGCCGCAAGAACCTCGACCAAGCCGCACGGGATTTCCTGCTGCTGGTCCGAAAATCCATGTCGGAATACCTGTCTTCCCTGATCGGGCATGCGGTGACCCAGACTTCGACCCCGGATTTTCTGGAAAAGGTCCTGGGAAATCTGTTGCCATCCCTGGTGGCACAAAGCGGCAAAGGGATCACGATCGAAGTGTCGCCCGAAGCAAAAGAAGCGCTGGCCAAGGGCTTCATGGCCAAGCTGGCAGCGGAAGCCCAAAAAGGAATCACGCTCCGGCCGGCAAAGGGTGTGCGCGCTGGATTCAGACTGGCGCTTGAAGGCAAGGACATCCGCCTGGATTTGACCGACGAAGCATTGGTCGAGATGCTTTCGCAACTGGTCAATGCTGAGGTCGCCCGAGCACTGGCCAACGCGGCAAAGGCCTGAGCATGTCGTTTTACCCCTTCCTGGTTGCGCAGCTCCCGCTGCTCTTCTTCGATTCGCGGGCCCCGGTCTCGATGCAGGCGCTGGCGCGCTACGCCGCCGAGTGGTTGCCGGCGGAAGAAGGGGATACCCTGCTGCGTCTGGCCGCCGGCGAATGGCCCGACCATCCGGTGATCCGGGACTACCGGCAGTTCGATGTCGGTTTGCGTAACCAACTCGCCTTGCTGCGGGGAACGCGCATGAACCGCGATCCGGAGCCTTACCTGTTAGGCAGCGAGCGGCCGGACCATGTGACACGGCAAGTGCTGGCCGATTGTGTCAAGGATGAAAATCGTGAGCACGCCGAGCGCATGATCGATTCCTTGCGCTGGAAATTCATCGAAGACCGGACGGTGATGGATAGCTTCAACTTTACCTTCCTGGTCGCTTATTTCTTGAAACTCAGGATCCTTGAACGCTGGTCTCAGCTTGATGAGCAGCGTGGTCTCGAACTTCTTCAGGCAGCGCTTGAGGAACGTCCGAAAGACCCGGTCGGAACTCCCTCGTAAACGGTGAAGGCAGGAAAATCTCATGTCAGAGCATAAACAAAGGGTCATCGCCATCAACGGAAACATGGTGACTGTCCAGTTCGACGAGCAAGTCGTCCAGAACGAGGTCGCTTTTGTCTGCACGGGCGACAAGGAACTCAAGTCCGAAATCATCCGGGTTCGCGGCAATCACGCCGAAATGCAGGTTTTCGAGGATACCCGCGGCGTCAAGGTGGGTGATCCGGTGAAATTCACAAGCAAGCTGTTAAGCGTCGCGCTCGGCCCGGGCCTGCTGTCGCAGATCTACGACGGCCTGCAGAATCCGCTGCCAGAACTGGCACAGAAGACAGGCTACTTCCTGCAGCGCGGCCACTACCTGCGCGCCCTGTCGTATGAGAGGATTTGGCACTTTACCCCGGAAGCCAAGGTAGGCGACGATGTGGTCGCCGGCATGTGGCTGGGCCACGTTCCGGAAGGAATTTTCAAGCACCGCATCATGGCGCCTTTCAATCTGAAGGGGAACTGGAAGCTCAAATCGATTGCCGAAACAGGCGATTACACCATTGACCACAAGGTTGCCACGCTCGAATCGGCGAGCGGTGAGCTGCTCGATGTCACCATGGTGCAGGAATGGCCGGTCAAGATGGCCATGCGCTGCTATGAGGAGCGCCTGCGTCCCTCCGAGCCGCTGGTGACGAAGTGCCGCATTGTCGATACCTTCTTTCCGGTGGCGCGAGGCGGCACCTACTGTATCCCCGGGCCCTTCGGCGCCGGCAAGACCGTGTTGCAGCAGGTGACCAGCCGCTACGCCGATGTCGACGTGGTGATTATCGCCGCCTGCGGCGAGCGGGCTGGCGAGGTGGTCGAAACCCTGCGCGAATTCCCGGAACTGGAAGATCCGAGGACCGGAAAATCGCTGATGGAACGCACCATCATCATCTGTAATACCAGTTCGATGCCGGTTGCCGCGCGTGAAGCTTCCGTCTATACCGGCATCACGCTGGCCGAGTACTACCGCCAGATGGGCTTGAATGTGCTGTTGCTGGCCGACTCGACTTCACGTTGGGCACAGGCCCTGCGCGAAATGTCCGGGCGCCTGGAAGAAATTCCGGGCGAAGAAGCGTTCCCGGCCTACCTTGAGTCGCTGATCGCCAGTTTCTACGAGCGTGCCGGTGTCGTGCGCCTGTACAACGGCCAGGTGGGTTCGCTGACGGTGGGTGGAACGGTAAGTCCGGCCGGCGGCAATTTCGAAGAACCGGTCACCCAAGCCACACTGAAGGTCGTTGGCGCCTTCCATGGCTTGTCGCGCGAACGTGCGGATTCGCGCCGCTTCCCGTCGGTGCACCCGCTTGAGAGCTGGAGCAAGTATCCCAATTTCGTCGGCAAGTCCGAGGTGGACTATGCCCGCTCGATCCTGAAAAAGGGTAACGAGGTGGGGCAGATGATGACGGTCGTCGGCGAGGAAGGCACATCGATTGCCGACTTCACCACCTATATCAAGGCGGAATTCCTGGACGCGGTGTATCTGCAGCAGAATGCCTTTGATGAGGTCGACGCTGCAACGCCGCTGGAACGGCAGCGTTATGTGTTTGCGCTGATCCACGACATCCTCCGCACTCAGTTCAAATTTGAGCGGCGCGATGAGGTGCGTCGTTTCTTCCAGGAACTCACCCAGCTTTTCCGCGACTGGAATCCGTCGGTCTGGGAAAGCAGCGAGTTTATGAAAATGGAACAGCAGATCCGGCAAAAAGTCGGCGAGCAAAAGAAGGCTTAACAGGGGGCGATCGATATGCGCAAAGTCTATACCAGGGTGCAGGAGATCTCGGGGAATGTCATTATGGTTTCGGCCAGCGGCGTCGGGTTTGGCGAACTGGCCGAAGTCAAGAGCACCTTCGGCAAATCGCTGGCTCAAGTCATCCGCATCCAAAACGACAAAGTCTATATGCAGGTGTTTGCCGGCGCGCGCGGTGTCGCGACCAACGACGAAGTGGCCTTCCTGGGCCACGCCATGCGCATGAGCTTCAGCGATGACCTGCTGGGCCGCATCTTCAACGGTTCCGGCACGCCGCGCGACAAAGGTCCGGAACTTGAAGGCAATTGGGTGGAAATCAACGGCCCCTCGGTCAACCCGGCCAACCGCATCATTCCGCGCAAGATGGTCCGAACCGGTATCCCGATGATCGACATCTTCAATACCCTGGTCGAGTCACAAAAGATTCCCATTTTCTCAGTCGCCGGCGAGCCCTACAACGAGCTGCTGGCCCGCATCGCCATGCAGGCCGAGGTGGACGTCATCGTCTTCGGAGGCATGGGGCTCAAATACGACGACTACCTCTACTTCCGCGACACCTTCGAATCGGAAGGCGCACTGACGCGTGCCGTGATGTTCGTGCATACGGCTGCCGACCCGGTGGTCGAGTGCCTGATGGTGCCGGATCTAGCCCTGGCGGCAGCAGAACAGTTTTCGCTGCAGGGCAAGAACGTACTGGTGCTCTTGACCGACATGACCAATTTCTCTGACGCGCTCAAGGAAATCGCCATCACCATGGAGCAGGTGCCGTCGAATCGCGGCTACCCGGGCGACCTGTACAGTCAGCTCGCTTCCCGGTACGAAAAGGCAGTCGATTTCGAGACCGCCGGTTCCATCACCATTCTGGCCGTAACCACGATGCCGGGCGACGATGTGACGCACCCCGTTCCGGATAACACGGGTTACATCACCGAAGGCCAGTTCTACCTGCGCGGCGGCCGCATCGAACCGTTCGGGTCGCTGTCGCGTCTGAAGCAGACCGTCAACGGCAAGACCCGGGACGACCATCGCACCATCATGGACACCATGATCCAGTACTACGCGCAGTGCCGCGAAACCAAGGAAAAACTGGCAATGGGCTTTCAGATGTCGGAATGGGACACCAAATTGCTGAAATACGGTGACCTGTTCGAAAAGTATTTGATGGACCTGTCGGTCAACACTCCCCTGGAGAAGGCGCTCGATCAGTGCTGGGAAATTCTCGCCGCCTGTTTCGACCGGCAAGAGGTGGGCATCAAGTCCAGTCTGGCCGACAAATATTGGCCCAAGGGTGAAGTCTCCCTCAGCTAACAGGTGACCCCATGGCAAAGGTACGGCTGACCAAGAACGATCTGAAGACGCAACGCGATGCGCTCAAGCGCTTCAAGCGTTTTTTGCCGACCCTGGAACTGAAAAAGAAACAGCTCATCCAGGAGATCAAGAAGATCGAGGACATGGCGATCGAGTTGGATCAGCACATTCAACAGGGGCGCGACAGGATGGCCCGTTTCGCGCGGCTGCTGTCCGAGGAGGTCGGCCTGCTTGACCTCGTCCGCCTCAAGCAGGTCTTGACCCGGCCCGGAAACATTGCCGGCGTTCCGATTCCGCTGTTCGTCGATACCGAAATCGAATTGAACCACTACAACCTGTTCGAAATGCCGCTTTGGGTGGATGCTGCGGTCGAGCAGATCGTCAAGCTGCTGCATGCACTCGCCGAGCGCGGGATTATTGAACAGCAGTTGGTCTTGTTGCGGCGCGAATTGAAAACAACGATCCAGCGCGTCAATCTCTTCGAAAAGATCAAGATTCCCGAGTGCAAGAACAATATCCGGCGCATCCAGATTTACCTCGGCGATCAGCAAACCAACAGTGTGGTGCGCGGCAAGATTTCCAAGGTCAAGCTGTGCCGGGCAGCAGCGACTTAACGGGGGACGGGAGCGCACCATGATCGTACCGATGAAGAAAATTGCCCTGATTGCCCTTTCCTCGCAGGCGCAGGAAACCGTCGAGCAACTGCAGCAACTGGGCGTCTTGCATGTGCAGCAACTGCAGCATCATGACCTGTCCGAGCATGTGATCATTGCCCGCATGCACGAACGGATTGAAGACATCAAAACCTGCATCTACTACCTCGAGGATCTCAAGAGCGAAAAGATCGAGAGTGGTGAAGCCGCCAAGAAACTCACGGTCGATGAAATGATCGAACGCATTGAGCGCATCGACCACATCGAC
The DNA here is from genome assembly GCA_022705135.1 of Pseudomonadota bacterium. Taxonomy (GTDB): domain Bacteria; phylum Pseudomonadota; class Gammaproteobacteria; order Burkholderiales; family Rhodocyclaceae; genus UBA1934. The sequence goes on from JAKJFA010000026.1 coordinate 27,631, forward strand.
CTGGAAAATCAGAATATCGGCAAGGTGCTGGATGACTTCGAGCCGTTTGGCGATTTTGATCCCGAACACATCCAACGCCTGGTGAAAAAAGGGGTGCATGTCCGCTTGTACCGGAGCAACCGCGGCGCGTTGCCGGCCATTCCCGAGCACGCCGCCATGGTCACGCTCAAGGAAATGGGCGACGAGCTGTACTATGCCGTCGTGTCGGACCGGCCCTTCCAGCTTGATCTGCCCGCCCTGTCCCTGCCCGAGAAACCAACTACCGAATTGAAGGATGACCTGCAGGGGCTCAAGGACGAACGCAAAGCCATCCGCCGTGAATTGTCCGCACAGGCCCGCTTCATTCCCGATCTGCGCGATGAGTTGCTTGGGGTTTATGACGAATTGGCGCTGGAGGAGACACGCGAGCGCCTGGGCAAACACGGCGAACTGAGCTGGGTCATGGGCTATTGCCCAAGCAAGCGTCTGTCCACCGTGGAAGAGGCGGCCAAAACGAATGGATGGGGGCTCAGGATTACCGACCCGGGCAAAAACGACGAAGTGCCGACCTTAATCGAAAATCCCGGCTGGCTGCGTCCGGTCGAAACGGTCTTCAATTTTATCGAAACCTACCCGGGCTACCACGAACGCGATGCCAGCCCGGCGTTCTATTTCTTCCTATCCCTGTTCTACGCCATGCTGATTGGCGATGTTGGCTACGGCATGATTTTCCTGGCCATCTGCGCTGGAGTCCATTTCCGTTTTGGTGACCGCATTCCGAAGCAGCCGCTCATCCTGTTCTATGTATTCAATGTAACCACGGTGATCTGGGGCGTGCTGACCGGGTCGTGGTTCGGCATCCGGCTCAGCCCGGACAACCCCTTGATGAAACTGGCGGTCATCGACACCGACAACACACAGTTGATGATGATCATTTGTTTCGTGATCGGCGCCATACAACTGTCCATCGCGCACCTGTGGAACATGGTCTGCATGATCAATTCGAAGAAGGCGATTGCCGAAATCGGCTGGCTGATGGCGCTGTGGACCGCCTTCTTCCTGGCCATGAATGTGATCGCCGGGGTCGACTATCCTTCCTTCATGACCTGGGTCGGATTAGCCGGCATTGCCATGGCGCTGATCTTCTCGGGCGACCTGACCAACGTGGCCGGCATGTTCCAGTTTCCCTTCAAGGTCATCGGCTGTTTCGCTGACATTGCCTCCTATTTGCGCCTGTTCGCAGTGGGATCC
>JAKJFA010000027.1:0-27388 GCA_022705135.1 Pseudomonadota bacterium
AGCGGCTGCCGCCACAGTCCGGCCAACAAATTCGAGGAAGCTCCGCTGCAGGATCACAACCAGCGCGTCGAAATCACCACCGGCTGCAACAGCACCTGCTCCGCCTGCACCCCGGCCAGCCATGCCGCCCCCAACGATTACGCCCGCATCCGGGTCTGGGCCGATTCAGGATACAGCGACGTCACCACCGATTATGGCGCCCCCCCCACCGTACAGCGCTGCACACGCCTCTACTCCGAGATGAACACCATCTATTTCGGTTTCACCGCCGGATTCAGCAGCGGTGGCGGCGGACAAGGTGTCACCCTGCGCAACTTCATCCTGCGTTATGACTAGGAAAATTGCCATGAACCCGATCACTCGCGCGCTCCGGGGATTCACCCTGATTGAAATGGCCATCGTCCTGGGCATCATTGCGCTGTTGCTGGGCGGCGGGCTGACCCTGCTTTCCGCCCAGATCGAACAGCAGAAAAACAAGGACACGCAACGCCTGCTCGAAGAGGCCAAGGAAGCACTGATCGGCCATGCCGTCCGCTTCGGCCGCCTGCCCTGTCCGGCTGACCCGACCATTGCCAGCGGTGCCGCCGGAGCCGGCGTCGAGCGCGCCCCGGACGCCACCGGATGTACCGGCGGCGCCCCGGCCTTGCAGGGTGCCGTGCCCTGGGCCACCCTCGGCCTGCCCGAACTGGATGCCTGGGGACGCCGCTTCACTTACCGGGTCAGTGCCAATTTTGCCCGCAGCCTGACGCCACCCGCGCAGGCCGCCTTCACTCTGGCTGACAACGGTGACATGGCCATCCGCAGCGCTACCGCCCCTGCTGGCGCCGTCCTGGCCAGTCAGATTCCCGCCGTTGTCGTCTCACACGGCCCCAACGGGCTGCGTTCCTATCTTCCCAGCGGCACCCAGATGGGGGTGAGTACCGACGCCGACGAAACCAACAATTTCGCCGGCGTCCCGACCGACTTTGTCAGCAAGACACCTACCGCCACCTTTGATGACCTCGTCGTCTGGGTCACCCCTGCGATTCTTGCCAACCGGATGCTCCAAGCGCAGAGGCTGCCATGATCCCCCACACCCACCACCGCGAAGAAGCGCTGCTCCGGCATCAGCGGCGCAGAACCCTGTGGCGGCGCGGCACGTTTGTTTTCGGAACCTTTTTGTTGCTCTGCGGCTATGCGCTGCTCGCCATCAGCCCGGACACCCCGACCGACTGGGTGCTGATCCGCGTCGCCGCCGGCTTCGGCCTGCTCTTCATCGGCTTCGCGTTCGCCATCCTGCCCTGGCTCAGCCGCGCCATCGGCAGCGATGATTAGCCATCCACCGCCTCTGCTCATCGTCGAGGACGACCCGGCGCTCTGTGCCTACCTCGCCGCCGCGCTCGGCGCGGAAGGATACGCCGTGCGCCAGGCGCAGGATCGCGCCAGCGCCATGAGCGTTTTTGCCGCCCCGGACGCACCGGCAATCGTCCTGCTCGACCTTGGCCTGCCGCCGCAACCCAGCACGATGGCCGAAGGGCTGAAACTTCTGGATGAAATGCTGCAACTTGCCCCTGCCACCAAGATCATCGTGCTGACCGGTCAGGACGAACAGGCCGCAGCGCATGAAGCCATCCGGCATGGCGCTTTCGATTTTCTCGTCAAGCCGGCAGCGCTTGCCGCCATCATGCAGGCCATCGCGCGCGCCGCGCTCTTCGTCCGCGAAGAAGGCCGCATGGCCAGCGCCGGCGAGGCGCGGCTGAACCTCATCGCCCGCCTGCGCGAAGGACCGGTCGAAGCCGCCGCCGCTGCCGAGGAGCAGCTCATCCGCCGCGCGCTGGCCGAAGCCGGCTGGAACATCGCCGAAACCGCGCGCCGGCTCGGCGTCGGGCGCGAGAACGTCTATTACTACCTGAACAAGTATGGGCTCCGGCGTCCTCGCTAGCCTGTCCCTGATCCTGATCTCGGCCGGCCTCGCGCTCTTCGCCGCGGCGCTGCGCATCGCCAGCCTTGCCCGCCGCCAGCGCCAGCGCATGGAAAAACTGCTGCTGCTCGCCCACCAGGACATCGAACCCCTCGATCTGCCCGCCGCTGCCTGGCCGGAACTCGAAGACGCCGGCTGGCAGACACTGGCCTGGAACGGCATCTGGTTCGGCCAGCCGGTCAAGGACGTTCTTGGCACACTGCCGGCGGCCCCCCTCCCGGATGAAAGCGGCACGGCAACACCTACTGGCCGCTGGCTGACGCGGAACACGGCGGCACTGGCCCACTTCACCTGCGGCGGCAATGAAACACGCATTACCCTCTGTTTTTTCGCCACATCGCTGCGCGGCGAGCCGCGCCTGTTCGCCGAGCAACTGGCCCGCGTCTTTGCGCTGATGTTCGATGCGCGGCTGCGGGGGCGCAGCGAAGCGCTTGCCGCCGCGCTGGCCGAGCGAGCCAGAATGACGCTCTATCTGCAGCATGACATGCGCAACCTCGCCCAGTGGGTGCGCTGGGTCGCCACCGATTTCACCGGCGCCGATACGCCGCAAGCCCTGCAACGCGCCGCCGAGCGGTTGCGCGCCAATGCCGCGCTCGCCGACGAGCGGGCGACGCGCCTGATCGATGCGCTGGCGCAAAAACCGGCCCGCGCGCCGCCTGCCAGCATCGATCTGGGCGGACTCATCACCGGCGCGGCGCAACTGGCCGGGTTTGCCGCCGACATCGACGGCACGGCAAGCGCCTGGGCCAGCAAACCCTTGCTGGCACGTGCGCTGGACAACCTGTTCACCAACCTGGCCGCCGCCTGGCGCGACCCGGCGGCGGTCAAGCCACGCTTTTTTCTGCGCCGCATCGACCTGCCCGACGGCAAACAGGCAACAGCCCCCTGGACCGCCATTGAATTTTTCTGCCCCTGGCCGCCAGAAGTGACGCCGCTGCCCGCCGAAAAACTGTTCGAACCGTTCGCCAGCGGCCGCCCCGGCGGACTCGGACTCGGTTTGTACCAGACCCGCCAGAGCATCACCGAAGCCGGCGGCGAACTGCGGGCCGTGCCGACTGCCGACGGGATGCAGTTTTCGATCCTGCTGCCCGCCACCGACGTGTAAAAAAAATCAACACTATTGAACCCTTTTATTTCCTGTACAATCATTGCGTTATTGTTCATTGATAAAGGGAAGCGTTATGAAAAACCGATTTGCCACGCGTCAGTCCGGTTTCACCTTGGTCGAAATCGCCATCGTCCTCGTCATCATCGGCCTGCTGCTCGGCGGCGTGCTGAAGGGCCAGGAAATGATCGAAAATTCCAAGGCCAAGGCCATTGTCAATGACATGAAAGCCATCCAGGCCGCGTACAACACCTATATTGACCGCTATAAGGCCATCCCCGGCGATGAACTAGCGGCCACCATGACTAATAGAGGTTGGCCTGGCACTGCTGGCGCTCCTGGTGCAACTGGCAACGATGGCGTGCTTAACATCTCTGGCGCCCAAACATTTACTAACGCTGGAGAACAGCCGGGATTCTGGCGTGCTTTACGCGCATCCGGCCTAGTTTCAGGAGACCCTACCAATAATACCGCTGCTGCGCTTCCTCGTCATAGCGCTGGCGGATTAATCGGTGTCTCTGGCGACCCTGCCGGGACTTATGGGCGATCAGGAGTTTTTGTTTGTGCTTCGGGACTTTCTACCAAATTGGCCAGAGCTATTGACATAACGATTGATGGTGCACTCCCTGCCAACCAAATTGGTAACGATGTCGGAGAATTGCGCGGCGCTACCGGTGCCGGAAATCCTCTTGTACCAACAACCGCCGCTCCTGGCGGGGTTGCTTACAACGAAACCAATCAAGTAAATCCATGGACCGTCTGTATGAGGATTTCTGGCTAAAGAATTCTTCTCTTCTGAAAAGCCCGCTCCGGCGGGCTTTTTTTATTGCCCTTACCCCCGCAGCAGCCGTTCCTCCGCCACCGCCACCGCCTCGGCCTGGCCGAGCAGGACCACGACATCGCCTTCTTCCAGGCGCATATCCGCCGCCGGTTCCACCGCCTTGACGCCGCGCCGCCGGATGGCGCTGACTTCGCAGCCAATCTCGTCCAGATTGAATTCTTCCAGCGTGCAGCCAATGGCCAGACTGCCCGCCTCCAGCCAGACCGAGTGCAGGCGCGGCTGGCTGCTTCCCTCTTCCTCGCTGTCGGAAAGGCCGCGGAAAAATCCGCGCAGCAGCCGGTAACGCTTGCCGCGCGTATCCCGGATGCTGCGCAACACCCGGTTGATCGGAATCCCCACCAGCACGAGGGCGTGCGAGGCCAGCATCAAGCTCGCTTCCAGGCTTTCCGGCACCACTTCGGCAGCGCCGGCGCTGAATAGCCGGTCCATGTCGCGCTCGTCGTGGGTGCGCACGACGACGGGCAAGTCAGGACGCAATTCCTGCACATGGCGCAGGATTTTCTCCGCCGCCGGGGTGTCCTTCATGGTGATGATGAGAATGCTGGCGCGGGAAAGGCCGGCGGCAGTCAGCGTTTCCCGGCGGGTGGAATCGCCATAGACGACATTTTCGCCGCCGGCCGCAGCTTCCTGAACACGCTCCGGATCAAGGTCGAGGGCCACATAGGCCACTTTCGATTCGACCAGAAACCGCGCCAGATACTGGCCGGTGCGGCCAAAGCCGCAAATGATGGCGTGCTTCTGGGTAGACATCGACTTGGCGGCGATTTGGGTCAGTTGCATCGAGCGCAGCAGCCATTCGCTGGCGACGAAGCGCATGACAATACGCTCGCTGTAGTGAATGATGAACGGCGCCAGCAACATGGAGAGGACAAGCGCGGTCAGCACGACCTGCTGCACGGCCTTGGGCATGCCCCCCGCTTCGCCCAGCAGGACAAAGCCGAATTCGCCGCCCGCCGCCAGCCAGAGCGCCGAGCGGATGGCATTGCCGGGCGTGCCGCCGAGGCGCCAGGACACGATGCCCACAATGACGGCCTTGGCCAGCAACAGGCCGGCAAGCACAAGCAGGATCATCCACCAGTGCGCTTGCAGCAGTTCGGCATCGAGCTTGACGCCGACGGTGACGAAGAAGAGTCCCATCAGCACGTCGCGGAAGGATTTGATGTCCTCCTCGACCTGCAGGCGGAATTCGGTTTCCGAAATCAGCATGCCGGCGACAAAAGCGCCCAGCGCTCGCGACAGCCCGGCCAACTCGGTCAGTTGAGCAAGGCCGAGGGTGATCATCAGGACGTTGAGGACAAAAATTTCCGACGATTTGGTGCGCGCGACAAACCGGAACCACTGCCGCATCAGGCTCTGCCCGACAAAAAGGATGACGAACAAGACCAGAACCGCCTTGAGCAGGGCCAGACCCAGCATGGTCAGCATGATTTCAGGCGGCTTGGACAGCGCCGGCAGAATCAGCAGCAGCGGCACCACAGCCAGATCCTGAAAGAGCAGGACGCCGATGATTTCGCGGCCATGCGCCGAATCGAGCTGGCCGCGCTCGGTCAGCAGTTTGGACAGCACCGCCGTCGACGACATGGCAAACAAGCCGCCCAGCGCCAGACCCAACTGCCAGGACAAGCCGGACAGCAGACAAACGAACATCACTACCGCCATGCTGAGGCCGACCTGCAGGCTGCCCAGCCCGAAGACGATGCGCTTCATGGCGTAGAGTTTGGCCAGCGAAAATTCCAGGCCGATCGAGAACATCAAAAAGACAACGCCGAATTCGGCCAGGCCATGTACCCAGGTGCCTTCTTCCATCAGGTGATGGAAATAGGGACCAATCAGGCTGCCGACCAGCAAATAGCCCAGCACCGGCGGCAAATTGAAGCGCCGGAACAACAGCACTGCCAGCACCGAAGCGCCCAGCAGCATCAGAATCAGGGTCGATGCACTCAAGAGATGGCTCGAAGTCGGCTATACTTCCCGCATCATAAACGTAGCCGCGCCATGAACCCAAGCACTTCCCTTCCGCCCGACCCGGAACGCGCCCTCGATCTCGCCCGCCAGACCCTCAAAATCGAAGCCGAGGCCCTGCTCGGCCTGATCGACCGTCTCGACGCCAACTTCGCGGCCGCCGTCGCGCTCATCTTTAATTGCCGCGGCCGCCTGATCGTCAGCGGCATCGGCAAATCCGGCCATATCGCCCGCAAGATCGCCTCCACCATGTCGAGCACCGGCACGCCGGCCTACTTCGTGCATCCGGCCGAGGCCTGCCACGGCGACCTGGGCATGATCGCCCGCGACGATTTGCTGCTGGCGCTGTCCAATTCCGGCGAGACGGAGGAGCTGCTCCTCATCGTCCCGCTCATCAAGCGCCAAGGGGCCCGCCTCATCGCCATCACCGGCAATCCGCACTCGACCCTGGCACGTCAGGCCGATGCCCACCTCGACGCTGGTGTCGCCAAAGAAGCCTGCCCGCTCAACCTCGCCCCGACGGCCAGCACGACCGCCGCGCTGGCGCTGGGCGACGCCCTGGCCGTCGCGCTGCTCGATGCACACGGCTTCGGCGCCGAGGATTTCGCCCGTTCGCACCCCGGCGGAATGCTCGGCCGCCGCCTGCTGACACATGTGCGCGATGTGATGCATACAGAAGAACTTCCCATCGTCGCGCCGCAGGCCAGCATGGCCGAGACTGTGCTGGCCATGTCGCGCGGCCGGCTCGGCATCGCCGCCATCGTTGACGATGCGGGAATCGTGCAAGGCATTTTCACCGACGGCGACCTGCGCCGCGCCTTCGGCCAACAGATCGACTTGCGGCAAGTCCGCATTGCCGACCTGATGCACCGCACCCCCCATACCATCAGCCCCGAAAAACTCGCAGTCGAGGCGGTGGAAATGATGGAACGCCACCGCATCAATGCTTTGCTCGTCACAGATTCCGGCGGTAAACTGCTTGGTGCGCTCAATATGCATGATCTTTTCAAGGCAAAGGTGATCTGATGGAAGCTCGCTCCCGTGCAACACGCGTCAAACTCCTCGCATTCGACATCGACGGTGTCCTCACCGACGGTTGTATGTACTACAGCGGAAAAGGGGAAACCTTCAAGGTTTTCAATGTCCACGACGGCTTCGGAATCAAGCTCGCCAAGCTCTCGGGGATTGAAGTGGCCATCATTTCCAGCCGCAAATCGGAAATGGTCGCCGCCCGCGCTGCCGACCTGGGGATCACCCACGTGTACCAAGGCGTTCCCAACAAACGGACCCTTCTCGCCGGCCTGCTCGAAAAGGTCGGGTTTGGCTGGCCGGGCGTGGCCTTCATGGGCGACGATCTGGTCGACCTGCCCGCCATGGTGCGCAGCGGAATGGCCCTGGCCCCCGCCAACGCGGTTTCGCAGGTGCGCGCCCACGCGCACTACGTCACCCAGGCCAAGGCGGGCGACGGCGCCGTGCGCGAGGCCATCGACTACATTCTCGCCGCCCAGGGCAAGCTGGACGCCATCGTTGCCGGCTACGTCGACCAAGCATGAGTCAACGCTCCGGCCAGATTTTTCCGCTCATCCTGATCGGTTTTCTGGCAGCCTTGAGTTTCTGGCTGGAACGCGTCGTCGATCTTCCGGATGCGCGCCGCGACGGCAAGTTGCGGCACGACCCCGACGCCATCGTCGAGAATTTCACCCTGCGCCAGTTTGACGAGGAGGGGCTGATGCGCTCCCGTCTGAAGGCGCCACACATGCTGCACTATCCGGACGACGACAGCTCCCTCGTCCAAAGGCCGCTCTTCACTTACTACCGCCCGGAACTGCCCGAAACCAATATCACCGCCAAACAGGCCCGCATCACCGAAAAAGGCGACAAGGTGGTTCTGTGGGACAATGTCGTCGCCCACCGGGCCGCCACGTCAAACCGTTCTGCGATGACCGCCCGCATGCACGACCTCACTATTTTCTCCGAACGAGGCACGGGCTACACTGACGGGCCCGCCGAAATCACCCAAGAATCGTCGTGGATGAAGGGCATCGGCATGGATCTCGACAACAATACCTCAACCTTCATCCTGCGATCGCAAGTCACCGGGATCCTCAAAAGAACAAAACCACAGCCATGACGTTTTCCCCCAGAGCCATCCTGAGCGCCCTGCTCGCGCTCGCCTGTCTCGTTTCGCCGGCCTGGGCCGAGCGCGCCGACCGCGACAAACCCACCCAGGTCGAGGCCAAGAAAATCACCATCGACGACGCGAAAGGTCTGCAGATTCTCGAGGGCGACGTGGTCTTGACCAAGGGAACCCTCGTCATCAAGGCCGAACGCATCATCATTACCGAGGATCAGTACGGCTTCCAGAAAGGTACCGCCTTCGGCGGCCCGGACGGGCTGGCGCGTTTCCGGCAAAAACGCGAAGGCAGGGAAGAGTATATCGACGGCGAGGCCGAGCGCATCGAATACGACGCCGGAACCGAAGTTGCCGAATTTTTCCATCGCGTCTGGATCAAAAGCGGCGAGGACCAGGTGCGCGGCGACTACATCTGGTACGACTCAGTTTCCGAAAAATATCTGGTCAGCGCCGACGAGAGCAGCGCGGCCAACGCACCACCGGGGCGGGTGCGGGCAGTCATCCAGCCCAAAAACAAGGCAGCACCGCCGCCTGAATCCGCGCCCAAAAGCAACCCGCTCCGGCTCCAGGGCGCGCAAAATCTGAGCACCAATCCGGGCAACGGCCCCGATTCCAGCTCCACGCCGCCCAACCGCTGACGCATCGCAGCACCTTCGTTTCACATCCCCGTCCTTCCACGACAAGATTCCATTGTTCCCTCCAGGAAGCGCATCACCCCGCTTCGGTTGCACTGCGAAATCACGGAACACCATGAAAATTATGGAATTTCAGCCTTTTTCTGCTATTATTGACGCACCCGCAAAAAAATTTTAAAAAAATTGAAAATCGGGCTTGACATTGAAGAATGATCTCTTATAATTCACCCAATGTTGCAGTGCAACGTTAACAGACGAATAACCGAACAAAGCAAGCCACAACTGACATCACTTACTTTTTTACCTTTAGGAGAAACAAAATGATCAACACTTCCCCCGAGCAATTCGCCGCCGCCAACAAAGCCGCCATCGACTCCCTGCTGTCCCTGGCCAACACCGCTCTGGCTTCCGCCGAGCGCATCGCTGCCCTCAACCTGAACACCGCCCGTTCCGTTCTGGAAGACAGCGTTTCCGGTGCCAAGGCTGTGATGAGCGCCAAGGATGCGCAAGAAGCCCTGACCATCCAGGCTTCGCTGGCCCAGCCGAACGTCGAGAAGGCCGTCGCCTACTCGCGCAGCGTTTATGAGATTTCCGCTCAGACGCAAGAAGAAGTGACCAAGATGCTCGAAGCCCAGTTTGGCGATTTCCAAAAGCAAATCGCTGCCCTGCTGGACAAGGCCTCCAAGTCCGCGCCCGCCGGTTCTGACGTGGCTGTTGCTGCCGTCAAGAGCGCCATCGCTGCCGCGACCAGCGCCTTCGACAACATGAACAAGGCTGCCAAGCAAGTCGCCGAAATCACCGAAGCCAACGTGGCTGCCGCCACCAACGCCACGGTCAAGGCCGTCAGCTCCACCACCGGCAGCAAGAAGAAGGGCTAATCGCCAAACCAGCATCCGCTGGTTCTTCATGCATCAATGGCCCCACTACGGTGGGGCCGTTTCCACTTTAAAAAGGAGATGCCCGTGAACAAAAACCTAAATATGGAACAACTCGCCAGTGCGCAAAAAGCCAACGCCGAAGTTATGATGGCCCTGGTGCGTACCGGTTTCGATGGCATCGAGCGTCTGACCACGCTCAACATCGCGGCCTCCCGCGAACTGCTGAACAACGTCCTCCTCAACACCAAGGAAATGCTGAATGCCAAGGACACCGAGGAGCTGAAAAAAATCAACGAAGCCATGACCAAACCCGGAATGGATCGCTGGATGAACTATTCGCGCAGTCTCTACCAGATCAGCAGCGACATGCAGAAGAAGATTTCCACGGTCATGGAAAGCCAATACGAGGGCTTCAACGAAAAGGCTTCGAAGGCCATCGACAAGACCAAGGCCTCCACGCCGGTTGGCGGCGACGTTTTTGCCGCCGCGATGAAGTCCATGCTCGACGTTTCGAACAAGGCTTACGACAACATCAGCTCGATGGCCAAGCAACTCTCGGACATCGCCGAAGCCAACCTGCAGGCGGCGCAAGCCACCAGCAAGGCCACCGCCGCCGCAGCCAAGAAGGGCAAGTAAGTCCGCCCCCCCTTCGGTTCTCGAATCAACCCCGGCACGCGCCGGGGTTTTTTGTTGACCAAAATCAGGCCGCGTATTGCTGCACCTCACTGACCCGCAGATGCAGATCGGTCGCAACAGCAAAGTACTGCAGAAGGTAATCCACGGTCACCCGTACCCGCGGCGCCAGATACTGACGGTGAGGATAATGCAACACAATCTCGCGTTCCCCCGGCGCATGAATTCCGCTCAACAACAGTTTCAGACGTCCTGAACGCAAATACGGCAGCACATGATGCAGCCCGGCTTGGGTCACTCCGGCACCAGCCACGGCCAGATCAACCGCCGCCTCAGGTTCAGTCACGGCAAGCTGCGCTGAAGGCGTCTGCTCGATCAACGCGCCCTCCACCCTGAACTGCCAGGATGGAATCGAACCGGAGGGAAACCGCACCGTCACGCAGCGGTGTTTGTGCAGCGCGTCAAGGTCGCGTGGCACGCCGTGGCGCATCAGATACTCCGGACTGGCCACCAATACCAGCGGCAAGGCGCAAACGCGCCGTGCAATCAGACTGGAGTCTCTGATAATGCCGCCGCGAATGCCGATATCGAAGCCCTCTGCCACCAGATCCACCTGACGGTTCTCCAAGTCCACTTCAAGCTGCAGGCCCGGAAAACGCGAAAGCAACTCCGGCAGGGCGGGCACAAGCCAATGCCGTCCAAACGAGGCACCCACCGAAATACGTACGCGGCCTGACGGCACATCCGTTGCCCGGCCGATTTCCGCCACCGCTTCGTCCAGTTCGCGCAAGACCGAGTCGGCCCGCCGCAAAAACACCTCGCCTTCGGCCGTCAAGCGCAGACGTCGCGTGCTGCGGTTGAAGAGGCGCACCCCCAGTTCCTCTTCCAGCCGCAACACATTCTTGCTCACGGCTGCCGGGGTCAGGTCCAGTTTGCGCGCTGCCGCCGACAAACTTCCGGCCCGCGCCGCTTCGGAAAAAGAGAGTAAACCCTGAAGATTTTTCATGTCTTTCAACTTTTGATTGAATGTTTATCAAATTCTATTACGTTTCGGTTGAATGAATAAGGGTCTAGACTGGCATCATCCACAACGATTCAAGGAAGAAAAATGCCCAAGGTACTGATCAACTACGGCCACCGCAGGCCGCAGGAGTCGAAATTCAACGCCCGGCTCATCGCTGCTGTCAGCGATTTGCCCAGGGTCACCATCAACGATCTGGGAACACGCTATCCCGATCTGAACATCGACGGCGAACATGAACGCGCGCTGCTGCTGGCGCACGATATCGTCGTCCTGCAGTTTCCCTTCTACTGGTATCACACGCCGGCCATCCTCAAGGAGTGGCAGGACGAGGCGCTGTCCTTCGGCTTCGCCTACGGTCCGGGCGGAGACAAATTGAAAGGCAAATCGATGATGGTGGCGATGACCACCGGCGGACCGGTAGAAGCCTATCAGCACGGCGGTTACAATCAATTCACTTTTGACGAACTGCTGCTGCCGCTGCACGCCACCGCCAACCTCACCGGCATGCACTGGCTGCCGCCCTTCATCTCGGCGGGCGTCCTTTCCAAGACCCCGGAGCAATTCGAAGCCGAGATCGCCGAATACCGCGAACGGATCAGCGCCCTTACCAATCCTTCCTAACCCAACTCCAAGGAGAATCATAATGACCCACAACATCCTCATCACCGGCGCCACCGGAACCATCGGCAGTGAAGTCGTCAAAGCACTCAAGGCACGCGGCCTCGAATTCGCGGCCATGTCTTCACGTCCCGATCAAATGATCGACGGCAAACCCGCAGTATTCGGCAACTTCGCCCGCCCGGAAACGCTGCGTCAGGCGTTTCGCGGCATCGATACCCTGTTCCTGCTGCAGCCGCTGGCGCCCGAAATGGCCGAATTCGGCATCAATGCCGTCGATGCTGCCAAAGCCGCTGGCGTCAGGCACATCGTCCGCTCCTCGGGTGGCGGCGCCGACCCGGACAGTCCCTTTGCCATCGCCAAGGTGCATGGCCAGGTCGACCGCTATGTGCAGGAAAGCGGCCTCGGCTGGACACTGCTGCGGCCCAACGCCTTCATGCAGAACTTCCTCACCTATTACCTGGAACAGATCCGCTCCGGCGCTTACTACAAACCGAATGGCGATGGCGCCACCAGCCTGGTGGACGTGCGCGACATTGCCGAATGCGCCGCCGCCGTGCTTGCCGACCCGGCGGCCCATGCTGGCCGTATCTATACCCTGACCGGCGGCGAGGCGTTGACCAATTCCGCCCAGATGGCCGCCATCAGCGCCGCCATCGGCAAGGAAGTACGCTATGTCGATGTCCCTGAAGCCGCCGCTGTTGAAGCCATGACCGGTCTGGGGTTTCCGCCCAAGGTCATCGATTGGCTGATGAGCCTCAACGCCGTAATCAAGGCCGGCTATGCCGCCGGACTCAGCAACGACGTGCGTCAACTCACCGGCCACGCACCACGCCGCTTCACCGATTTCGTCCGCGAGAACGCCGCAGCCTGGCGATAAATGGGACAGTGCTACCGCCGGGGTCAGGGCGGTTGCATGAACGACATTGCCCGAACCCCCTCTTCACCAACGTGTTGGGGGAGAGGGCTGGGGGAAGGGGGCGATTTCCGCGTTCATCCGATTGCCCTGATGCCGAGGGTTTTGTGGTCAAAACCAGATGCGCACCCTGCCGTTGCGCAGTACACTCGCGCCGTAGGCAGTATTCGTTCTGCCATTCCCAGAACCGGGCAAGGAATCGATTCCGAGCCTCCGCATCACTGATGCGCTTTCACCCCATGCAGCAGATGACCCGCAAAGAAAGCCGCCAGCTCATCATCAACGCGGATGATCTCGGGATTTGCCCCGAGCGCGATGCGGGCATTTTCAAACTCTTTGAACAAAACGCCATCAGCTCGGCCACTCTTCTGGTCAATGGCGAAAACGCCGGAACCGCCGCCCGGCAAGCCATCGATCTCGGCCTGCCGCTTGGTCTGCACCTCAACCTCACCGAAGGCCCGGCCCCAATGCGCAGCAGCCTGAACGATGGCCAAGGCCGCCTGCGCGGAAAAAAAGGGCTATGGGCGGCCCTGGCGCGAAAGGCGCTCTCCGCCGACGATCTCACTGCCGCAATCCGCGCCCAGTTTGACCGCTTCATCGCCCTGACCGGCGAGCTGCCCAGCCATGTCGACGGACATCACCACATTCACGTCGCGCCGCAAATCGCCGCCCTTCTGGCCCCCATCATGGCGAAGGAATACGGCATTTACTGCATCCGGATTCCTTGCGAGCGCACCCTGCTCCGGGACAAGGCACCATCGGCAGACGAGGATTTCGAGGCCGCCTTCCAGCGGCAGGTCGCCCACAGTGCGGAAAGTGCCCGGGCCATTTTCGCGGCGGAAGGCCTCTACAGCACCGACGCCTTTCTCGGCCAGACCTTCATGGGGCGGCATTTACAGGCGGACGCCGTGGCCACTGCGCTGGCCGGAGCGCAAACCTGCGGACAGCGGGGGGTCTGGGTCGAACTGATGGTGCATCCGGGCATTCCGGCAACCGATCCGGCGCGCGGGGCGTTTTGCCGTTCGCCAGACAGGGCGCATGAAATGGCCGTACTGCAAAGTCCGCAATGGCAGCGGGCCATCGCCGGCTGGCAACTGGCGTCCTTCCGTGATCTGCCACGGCCCGAGGAAAACAAGCGACCAACTGTTCTCATCTACAGCAAGCTGACACCAGCGACGGGAAATGCCGAAACCGCCCGGCGCTATGCCGCTGCCTGGAGCACAGAAGCCAATATCCGCTTCCGCCCGCTTCCCCCTGAAGGCGCCCCCCTGGCCGTCGAACAGAAGAGACTGCGCGAACTGGCAAACCGCGAACATCTTGATCTGGCCTTCGGCATCCACATTTACCGCGCCGGCCTGCCGCTGACCCTGGCCTTTGCCTCCGACGACCGGCACCGCCTGTCCTTCGGTCTGCTGGCCAGCGGCACCGACGCCAATGCGGACATCGAAATCCCCCAACACCGCCAAGCCATGCTCGAATCGTTACGGCATGCCCGCTTCCTTATCTGCCTTACCGAAGATCTGCGCCACCGCCTCCAGGATCTGGCGCTGCCGGAAGACACCACCGTGCAGCCGCATGGCATTGACCTTCGCACTGGCTCGAATTATTCCTTGCGCAGTGCTCTGCAACTCGGCCGCGAAAATCGTCTGATCCTTTTCCCGGCCAGTTTGCGCCGGATCAAGGGCATCCTTCCCGCCATCGAAGCGCTGGCGGAACCGCTCGCCAACCGCTGGACAACGCATGTGCTGATCATCCTCGGGCCGGCGCTTGAGCCCAGCTACGCCGAAGAACTGCACCGGTGCATCAAGGCGCAATGCGCCCGCTACCCGAACCTGGCCGGACGCCTCCGGCTGCACCCCGGCCTGCCGCATGCCGACTACTTGGCTACGCTTTCCGAGGCCGATCTCGTCCTCAATGCCTCCGACCATGAAGGCCTGAGCCATACCCTGGCCGAAGCCATGGCCGCCGGTGTCCCTGTCCTGGCCCGCGCCAATGCCGGCAACTGCGCGCTGGTACGCCATGGCGAGACCGGCCGCCTCTTCTCCAGCTTTCCAGAACTGCCCGGCGCCTACGCCGCCTGCTTCGACGCCCAAGAAGACACAGCCCGCATGGCCCGGCAGGCACAGACCGAGATCACCCGGCGTTTCCCGGCCAAAGCGGAAAAAAACGCGCTGCGAGCAGTGTTGCGGCGGGCGCTGAAAAAAATTGCACGCCCTTCTGGATAAGCGTGCCGTAGGGTGGGCATTCATTCATGCCCACCACCAATCACCATAACATTCGCAACCGCATGGGCAGCACGCTGCCCACCTGCTCAACCGCGCTGCCCCCAGCCTTTCCATTCGGCCCATCTTGCGCAATAATCCCCTGCCCCCTTCATTCTTCGAACCGCCTTGCTTTCAACCCTCAAGACCTTTTACCAAAACCGCGGCCTGCTCCTCGAACTGGTGAAGCGCGATGTTCTTCTGCGTTACCGCGGCGCCTGGCTGGGCCTCGTCTGGGTACTGCTCAATCCGCTCATCATGCTTGGCGTCTACAGCTACGCCTTCGGCTATCTCTTCCAGTTGCGCGGCGCCGGTTCCGGCGGACTGCCTTATGTCCTCAACCTCTACTGCGGCCTGATCGCGTTCAACATCTTTGGCGAAACCGTCTCGCGCGCGCCGACTGCCGTGCGCAGCTTTCCCAGCTACGTCAAAAAAATCGTCTTTCCGGTCAATATCCTGCCCATCGTCCCGCTCGGCTCATCCCTGCTGCACGCCGCCTTCAACCTGTTGATCCTAGCCGCCGCACTTGCCTGGACAGGACACCTGAGCGCCGGAATCCTGCTCTATCCTCTTTTCCTCATCCCGATCATCCTGTTCGCGCTTGGTCTGGGCTGGTTTTTCGCCGCCTGGGGCGTCTTCATCCGCGATGTCGCCCAGGTCGTTCCCGTTCTGGTGCAAATCTCGCTCTTCCTGAGCCCGATCCTCTACCCATCAAGCATCATTCCGGCACCCCTGCGTCCAATTAGCGACCTCAACCCGCTTGCCGCCGCCATCGAAGCGCAGCGCGCCGCCATCCTCGGCACCCCGGTCGCTTGGAACGACTGGATGCTCTCCTGCCTGCTCGGTGTGCTCGTCGCCCTCCTGGGCTTGCTCTTCTTCGAGCACAGCCGCGACGAATTCGCAGACGTGATGTAAGCCATGAGCAGCCAAGACGACATCGCCATATCCGTCCGGAACCTGACCAAGACCTACCGCCTATTCAGGAGCCCGACGGACCGGATCAAACAGGCGCTGACCTTGGGTCGGGGCAAGTTCCACGACCAATTCACTGCTCTAAGAGATGTTTCCTTCGACATCAAAAAAGGCGAAACCGTCGGCATCATCGGCAAGAACGGCTCGGGCAAAAGTACGCTGCTGCAACTGATCTGCGGCATCCTGAAACCGACCTACGGCAGCGTGCAGGTCAATGGCCGCATCTCGGCCCTACTCGAACTCGGCGCCGGCTTCAACCCGGAATTCACGGGACGCGAAAACGTCTACTTCCAGGGCACGCTGATGGGCTTCAGCCGGGCGGAAATGGACGCACGCTTCGACGACATCTCCGCCTTCGCCGACATCGGCGAGTTCATCGACCAGCCTGTGGGGATATATTCAAGCGGGATGTTCGTGCGACTGGCGTTTGCATCCGCAATCAATTTTAATCCTGATATTTTGGTTATCGATGAAGCGCTAGCTGTTGGCGACAGTTCCTTTCAGGCAAAGTGTATGGTCCATCTGAAGTCAATACAGAAAAAAGGTTGCTCTGCCATATTGCTCGTAAGTCACGACCTAGTGGCAATCCAGAACTTATGTACCCGCGTATTGACCCTGGAAGACAACCATCTCGTATGTGACGCAGTGCCAGAACAATCAATTTCTCGCTATCAGACAGAGCTGTCATTGTCTGCCACAGCAGCTTTCCCCGTCGGCCATCCACTACGGCAAGGACCTCAGCGTTTTGCAACACTTCAGCACATGTCCGTAATGAATGTGTACTTGGAAGCAGCAACGCAGTTCGCAATGGGTGACAGGATTGTCATCGAACTTTCTTTTGTTTGCCACGAGAAGCTGCCTGCAGGCCGATTTGGTGTGACGTTCAGCAACACTTCCGGCGTTCTCCTGCACGATTTTGCATCTGGATTTTCGGGAGTGATCGGCTTCGCTGCTGGTTGCCACACCTTCCGTATTACCACCGGCCCCATCCTAGCTTACCCTGGCCGATATTTCCTTGGTGCATGGATACAACACTCAAAAGGTGTGCCGTCAGATGATCGTTTTGGGTCCGTGCTTGCCATCCACGTCTATGACGGAGGGAAAGTTGGCCATCGTGAAGCCAACTTTTCTGGTATCCGTTGTTCGAATACAGAAGTCTACCTTCCATGTTCTTTCGAGAAAATCTAGTCATGGCCCTTTGGATCAGCAAACTAATGAATGTTCTTTGCCGGCCTTTAGTCCGCCGAGTCTCGACGGAACTACTTCCTCATTTTGCTCATTTCAAGCAAGAACTGCATGAATTATCAGAAATGGGAAGGGCAACTGAGCCTGCCATTTTGCCGCTAGTCCTGAAAAACGAGATTGAACACTTGCAGCAACTCCCGCTACCCTTTCTTCAGAAGCAGGAATATTCAGTATTCATTGGTTATTCAAGCAATGAATTGGGCGATATCATCGAAGGCTCGCGTTGCCTGATCCCTCCAATCAGGAATGAATCCGGACTCAGCGGCAACTGTCTCGTTTTCCTTGATGAATACCATTTCGTCAGCCTCATCCGGGAATTGCCCACTCTATTCACTCCCGTGCGCCGCACAATCCTCTTACCCTTCCGTGGCGACTACCTGCCTGAAAGGCGCCTTCGGCAGATACTGCATCAACTAGGCTTCCCGGAAATCTTTATCATGGATTACGAGAGATTATCCAACACATGCTTTACCAGCGGCATATCCCACCCAATACCTGTCAGTTCCCTGCCGCTCATGCTCAGTCAGGTTAAGAAGTCCGATGCCACAACCCGATGGCTCGTCGCCAACCGTTACCCGACCCAGTTATGACCGCTTCACACCCTGTCTTCTTGTTGCTCGGTTTCGCCAGCGAGTACTCTCTGGGCGCCATCGCCAATTTGCTGCGCAATGCTGGAGAGAATGTTTTCGAAGTCGATTTCAGCATATCGGAGATTCCCGATCTTGGCGATACTGAAGTTGTACTAATCACCTCACAACATCCAGCCCGGACCAGTTCGATATTCAGACATGGTAATGAACGGGCATCTGCATACAAGCGTTACCTGTCCCCAATGGAGTGTATGCAGCGATTCAATGTGTGCTGCTCCGTCTTCATTCCACATGACCTTGAGCAGCCCATCATTACAGACGAGATTGCATATTTATCCTTCTTCGATATCTACTGTTCACCCTACGAGTTCAATCCTGGACTTTCTCTGTTATGCACTCCCCTTTACACCGGTTGGTCCAAACATGTTGGTATCGACACAGGGGAATTCACTCACCAAGGTATCGTCGCCAGAAACGGCGTTTTTTTCGTCAACCAATTGATCGATTTGATGGGTCACGATGGAGCAAAATATCTACTCGATAAATATGGGGTTGCGGTCAGCCACGAAGTACCATTCAAGTTCCCGAATTGGCCTGGCGTCAGCAATATCGAAAGGGAAATGGAGCAAACCGGCGCACTGGTAATTCCTGCGAACACCCCTTCCACACAAGTGATCATCCATTCTGCCCAAGTCTTTTCTAATACTAACGGGTCCGTTCTCGCCGAGGCTGCCTATCTTGGCGTACCGGCGCACATCATTCAGCCACACGCCACCGCCCTTCCGTCTCCCACCCCAAGAGGCCAGCAACGGCAGCCCTTCAATATCCAATTGTTGCTACAGTCCATTCAAAACCACATCAACAATAGCCGAATAACATGAATCCTCAACCTACAGTCATCATCAATGCAGCAGGACGCGGCACCCGTCTCGGGAAAGCAAGCCCAAAATGCTTGGTCCCCTTCCTCGAACAGCCTCTGATTCACTGGCAATTACAAGTGTTAACACAGGTTGCCGATATTGTGGTCGCTGTCGGCTACCATGCCGAAGAGGTCAAACGCGAAGTATTGGCACGCCGCCCAGATGCCAGATTCGTCTTCAATGATAAATTTTCTTCCACAGGTACCGCTTCCAGTCTGTGCCTAGCCACCAGAACCTGCACCGGACCGGTACTTTCCCTAGATGGTGACATGCTGGTTCACCCTGTTGACCTCGAACGTCTGCTGCATGCGCCTCGTCCATGCATCGGACTCAGTCCGATACAAAGCAACGCACCCGTTCAGGTCGAGGTCGAGCGCGCGCCAGGCGATGGTGAGGAGCGTGCTGTACGGTTTCTTTACAAAGTTCCAGTAAACGATCCGACGACATATTTTGAGTGGACAGGCCTCGTCGTTTTCGACCCCGCGTCACTCCCGTTGGATGCTGAAGGACACGTTTTTCAAATGATCACTCCACTCTTGCCCTGCCAAACCCTCCACGTTCGGTGTTGTGAGATCGATTTTCCGGATGAACTGCCCCAGATGCAAAAATGGATTAAAACTCTCCTTGAGGAAGGGGCATTGCATGGATAAGAACATCATTGATGCATTTTGGAAAAAACGTTCTGAAGAAGGCAAAGGGCGCTGGACTGATGATGCCTTGTTATGCTTCGAACTCGACTGGCTTGCCAGCCACGCTCCCCCCAAAGCCAAGATTCTGGATTTAGGCAGTGGCCCTGGGGAACTTTCCTCACGCCTCTTGCCGAAAGACGGCAAGTTAACCTTGGTAGAAAAATATTCAGATTTCCTGAAAATGGCTCCTTGTGCCTCGAATATCCGACATATCTGTTGTGACATTCTCGATTTTAATGATCCAGAGCATTACGATCTGATCCTGATATTCGGGGTTGTCACGCACCTGTCAGAAGAGGAAGAAAAACTGATCTACCCAAAAACCGCAAGGCTTCTCAATCCCGGCGGCGCCTTGATCGTCAAGAATCAGGTATCCAATGGAAAAGAAAAATCCGTCAGTGGTTACTCGACCAGCCTTCAGCAGGAATACTGCGGACGTTACCCAAGTCTGGAACAGCAATTACAGCGGCTGAAAGAAATTTTCCGAGTTGTTGAAGTTATCCACTACCCAGACCAGTTCAACCCATGGCCCGATACCAAACATGTCGCCTTCGTATGTAAACGCCCATTCTGACAACTCGGCGTAAAAACATTGGGGCATTACTGTCCCGAATTAATCCGCGAACCAATAAGAGGCATATCACCCTCGTATGCAAATACTTCTTCTCAAACTTCGACTCTACGCAGAAATGATGGGAATAAGAGAATTTCTAGCATGACGGACAACAGTCAAGACTGGATAGTAAGTATCAAGTCATTCCGTCGGAAGAGGGAGATGCTGCATGCCTGGGGGACACTGTATGGCAGTGGCGAGATTCCTTGCGCAGCATGGCTAAAATCCGATTTATCGAGCCTTGGCGCGGAACAAGGCGTTCGAGCAATACTTTCCAAAGCAATACGAGAAGAAAAAGAATCAAGCATTGATTTCGTCTTTTACGGTACCCATAAAAATATCGGCCAACCGCCAGCCACTCCGTATCTGCTTCTCGAGTGGCAAGATGGTCGTCAGCAGTTCATTCCCCTACCGTCTCCACGACAGGTAGACGTCGGCCGCGGCATCAATCACATTCTGGCACTGCCATGGGCGCACTACTTTTCACGAGGCTGGCGCCTTGTCCGTCAACGGCAAACTGGCCTGCTGATCCGCAAGCTCACAAGCATGACAGCGACTCTGTTCACTTCCGGATGGCATCCGATGCGACTGTTAAAATGGGCTTCCGCAGAAGGCAAGCCATTAGCGATCGTCATCGACCACGATCTCGGTGGCGGAGCCAACCTCTACCGCCAGTCTCATATAGCACATCTCATGGCGAAAGGATTTACGCCACTGCTGTTCTCAGCACACCATGGCATCCTTTCTTACGTGCTAACCGCAATGCGCGGCAAGCGTCGCCGCACCGCCTACATCGACGACCCGCTGGTGCTATTCAAACATCTGTCGCACGCCAACATCCAACGCATCATCTTCAACAACATCCTGTCTTTCCACGCACCACTCGCACTGGTGAAGGTGCTGACCAATTGGCTGCAAGAGCATCAGACCGTTCATTTCCTCTTCCTCGTCCATGATTATTACTGCATCTGCCCCATCTGGCTGTTGCTGGATCACACAGGCAAACATTGCGGCATCCCTGATATGAACGTCTGCGGAACCTGCATGCGCTCAAACAACTCTCCCTTCCTCGAATTCTCAGCCGGGATTAGCATCGTTGGCTGGAGATCCATTTGGGGAGGACTTCTGCAACAAGCTGACGAAATCCGTTGCTTCTCGAATTCATCTCGCATTCTTCTGCTGCGCGCCCATCCTTCTCTTGATCAAGCGAAAATTAGCGTAGTTCCCCATAGTCTCGACCGCTTGAGACTACGCAAAATCGATGTGCAAGATTGTGGCTACCCTGTCATCGGCATTATTGGCCACATTACTGCTCACAAAGGTGCACACATCGTCCAGGACTTGGCATACCACATCAAAGCTGGCAGAAAAAAAGCCCGCATTGTCGTCATAGGCACTATCGACCTCGAACTCCCTACATCGGTCGTAACTATCATCGGACCATACCGATTGGAAGAACTGCCGAATCTTCTGGAACTCCATCAAGTAAACATTGGGCTATTTCCCTCGATCTGCCCAGAGACCTTCTCCTATGTAACCGAGGAAATGATGGCTATGGGACTTCCTGTCCTAACTTTTAATATTGGGGCTCCAGGCGAAAGAGTCGCTCTATATCCTCTTGGCCGAGTTATTCCCTTCAGTAAAACGGAAAACCTTATGCAGGAAATTATTACTCTTTACAACAGCCATGTCCGTCGCAAATAGGCTACCCAACCTGTTCGGTTAAGGACATGACGTGAAATTGTTCGGCACAATTCAAGGTAGTTGCGCCTTTGTTGCCGTCGTAGCGTTCGACGTAACGGGAGAATCGCCCATGGCAGAAAAAACCCATCAGTTGGGCAAACAAGGTCTTGTCGGTGTTCATGCCAACCCCCTGGGAAAAATTCCAGAGAGTGCATCAACATCGATTTCAAATCGACACCACCCTTCGTCGCTCCGAAAAGCCAGTCAATTAAGACGTTCAGCATTTCAGGGCCTCATTTAACCGGACAGCAGTGATGCGAGCTTTACTTAAACGTCTCTTTTGCGATTCGAATGACGATCAGCGATCGGCATCCGAAACCGATTTCGCAGCGGCCAATGCACAATTCGCGGCCGGCCGGTATGAAGAGGCGCGTACCGCTTGTGAACTCATTCTCAAGAAATTTCCACAGCATGCCAATGCCTTGTGGCTTTTGGGAATGATTTGCAGTGAAAAACAGGAGATGGAGCGTGCTTCCGGCTATATCGGCCGAGCCATCGAAATTGCGCCGAAGGTTGCCAAATATCGCTTGTCGCTCGGCTATGTGCGACAGGAGGAGGGGGAATTCGATCGTGCTGCAGAGTGTTATCGTGCGGCCATCGAACTGGATTCGCACTATGCTGAGGCATGGAACAATCTCGGCTGCGTGATGCAGATGCAAGGCAAGCTTTCACAAGCAGCCGACTGTTTTCGCCAGGCGCTGGAAATCAATCCGAATCTAGCTCAGGCGAACCAGAATCTGGGTGAATTGATCCACGATCCGCACAGTTTGGAAATTGCTGCGAAAGGATTCCGGCAGGCGATCGAGGCGCACCCTGGAGACGCCAATTTATACATCGGCCTTGGCAACACCCTGAGGGATTTGGGGAAGTTTTCCGAAGCGTTTGAAGCTTTTGATGCCGCTATTGCGCTCAAGCCGGATTATGCCGAAGCGCATTTCAGTAAATCACTGGCTTTGCTCTTGCAAGGGGATCTGGTTGCCGGATGGAAGGAGCATGAATGGCGCTGGCAGCGTGAAGCGGAACGCCGCGAATTCCAGGCGCCGCAGTGGGATGGGCAACCCATGCCAAAGGGAACCCTTTTCTTACATGCAGAACAGGGGTTGGGTGATACGATGCAATTTGTTCGCTATGCTCCCTTGGCAGCCCGTCTTTGTGGACGACTTGTTGTGGAATGCCAGCCTCCGTTGAAAACGCTGATCGAAAACATGCCCGGGATTGCGCAGACCTATTCTCAGGGCGAGTTTTTGCCAGAGTTTGATGCTCATCTTCCAATGCTCAGCTTGCCTTATGTTTTCAATACTTCGCTTGAGACCATTCCTGCAGAGATTCCTTATTTGCATGCCGATATGTCGAAATTTGCGGATTGGCGCGTGCGGCTTGCCGCAGATGGCGATGCGTTCAGAGTCGGTTTGTGTTGGGCAGGGAGACCTGAGCACTGGGATGACGCCAACCGTTCGGCCGCGCTTGATGTTTTTGCCCCGCAGGGAGAAGTGCGCGGGATTGTTTTTTACAGTCTGCAGAAGGGACCGGCGGCAAAACAGGTTGCGCACCCTCCTGTAGGAATGTGCTTGAAAGACATGACTGCAGAATTACACGATTTTTCGATGACGGCGGCGCTTGTCGCGAACCTTGATCTGGTAATCAGTGTTGACACTTCAATCGCCCATCTTTCCGGGGCGCTTGGGGTGCCGATCTGGACGATGTTGCCGCGGGTGCCAGATTGGCGCTGGCTTCTGCATAGGGAAGATTCTCCCTGGTACCCCGGAATGCGGTTGTTCCGGCAAGAAGATCTTTCCGGATGGCATCCGGTTGTATTGCGTATGACGGGTGAACTTGGGAAACTGATGGCCTGCCGATCCGTTGCAAAACGTTGCAAGGCAGCGGGATAGATAACAAAAACAAGACTGAGAAAAGAGTCGGCCTTGTTTGAGAAAATTACCAATCGGGTCAGAGTTTTTAGAGATGAATGCGGAACGTTTTCGAATGGAGTTTTGGGAAAAGGTGGAATATTCGGCAGAAGTGATGTGCCCTATCGGGGCGCCACGATGCGCTGTTTCTTGTTGCCGAGCACGCTTAAGAATTTCATAAGGGTAGGGATGATCAGTATGTGGAGCCTTCTTCCCGCCGGATTTGCAGGATCATTGTATGTCCATATTGTTTGATCTCATCAGGGATTTGATGACAAAGAAAAAAATGCCGTCCCCAGTGCAACCGGGAGCATGCGACGATAAAAGGTCCGACTTGGGACAGCGTGTGTTTCTGAATGTCGGAGGGGGTTCCAAGCATATCCAGGTTCCCAGCCATTATTCTGGTTGGGAACATGTACTTCTCGACATTGATCCGGCAACTGATGCCGATGTGGTTTGCGATGCACGCAACCTGGAAAAGTTTGAAGCAAATCAGTATGATGCGATATATTGCTCACATAATTTGGAGCATTATTATCATCACGATGTCCGTCGCGTTTTACGCGGTTTTTTGCATGTGTTGAAAGAAGATGGCTTTGCTGAAATCCGGGTTCCCGATATTGGAAATTTGTTGCATTTCATGGTCGAACGGAATTTGGGTTTGCATGATATTGTCTATCAATCTCCGGCCGGACCGATTGCCATTCACGATATTCTCTGGGGCTATGGCCGCCAAATAGAAGAGAGCGGTGTTGACTTTTATGCGCACAAAACAGGCTTTACAAGCGGGTCGATTTTGGATGCATTGACCCAAGCAGGTTTTATGGAAGTGGTCATGTTAGAGCCTTGCGCTCTGTTTGAACTGCATCTTGTCGGATTTATGCAAACGCCTACAGCGGATCAGCTTGATTTATTCGGCGACAAGACCATTTCGCGCCATAAGGTTGATTCTGCGAACTAAGGGTTCTGCCACCAGGAATTTTTTGTTGGAGATGTTCAGTCATGGGGGTCACATTTTTTGATGCGCGTGCCGAGAATGAGTTTGGCAAGGAATTAGCTTCTGCCGTGATTGAATATTTATCTGCCCGCAATCTTGGCAAGACGGACAAGAAGATTTTTGAAAAGGAGAGGGCAATGATTGATAGGATCATCAACCTCGTTTGCCGTTATAGGAACGAACATCGATTGAATTTTTACAAGAAAGCAAAATTGGCAAACTCATTCAAATGGGCTTTGCTCGAATCGGGATGT
This sequence comes from Pseudomonadota bacterium, assembly GCA_022705135.1. GTDB lineage: Bacteria > Pseudomonadota > Gammaproteobacteria > Burkholderiales > Rhodocyclaceae > UBA1934. The sequence continues at coordinate 24,898 of JAKJFA010000027.1, forward strand.
TCCACCGATTTTGTAGATGAAATGACAAAGATTCTTGTAATCCAATTAAGATAGCCCCTCTTTTTTTCTAAATTGAATGGAAATCGACACGTTTTCTATCATTATCCCAGCGCGCAATGAGTCAGCTGGCCTGCGGCGAATTTTGCCCGCGCTTGCCGGTTTAGGTCTTGAGGCAGAAATTATCGTTGTCGATGACGGCTCCTCTGATGAAACGGCACAGATTTGCAGCGCGTTTGATGTCCGGTTGGTTCGGCACCCCTATCCAATGGGTAACGGCGCGGCGATCAAGTCCGGGGCGCGGGCGGCGAAGGGCGATGTGCTGCTCTTCATGGATGCCGATGGCCAGCACCAGCCCGAGGACATCCCCGCCATGCTGGAAAAATTCAATGAAGGTTACGACATGGTGGTGGGCGCGCGCGTCAGCGGCTCGCATGCCGGCGCGCATCGCGCTGTCGCCAATGATCTGTTCAGCCGTTTTGCCAGTTGGATGGTCGGGCAGACGGTGGAAGACCTGACGTGCGGGTTCCGCATCGTCCGGGCCGATAAGTTCCGGCAGTTCCTGTATCTGTTGCCGAATGGCTTTTCTTATCCGACCACGATCACCATGAGTTTCTTCCGGGCCGGTTACAGCGTCGGCTATGTGCCGATCCACACGCCCGCGCGCATCGGCAAGAGTCACATCCGGCCCTTGCGCGATGGCGTGCGTTTTTTGTTGATCATAATGAAGATCGGGACCTTGTATTCGCCGTTCAAATTGTTTCTGCCCATAAGCTTTTTGTTTTTTTTGTCCGGGCTGGGTTATTACGCTTATACCTTTGCGATGTTCCATCGTTTTACCAACATGAGTGCATTGCTTTTTTCCACTTCACTCCTGGTCTTCTTGATGGGGTTGATTTCGGAGCAGATTACGATGCTCAACTATCGGGACAGCGAGCGCTGAACCGTGCCGCCTTGGCTGGTTGTTCTTACCTCGACTTTTCCCCGTTGGCCGGGCGACGATCAACCTCCCTTTGTGCTTGATCTTTGTCTCGCCTTGCGCGAGCGCTTTCGTGTTTTGATTCTGGCACCACATGCCGACGGTGCAGTGGAAGAGGAAGATTTCTCCGGGCTCCGGGTATTGCGCTTCCGCTATGCGCCAGAAGCACTTGAGTCGCTTTGTTACGGGTCGGGAATTTTGGCGAATTTGCGTCAGCGGCCGTGGCGGCTTTGCCTCCTTCCAGGCTTTTTTCTCGCCATGTCGGCAGCTTTACGGCGCGTCTTGTCGCAAATCGGCAGGGAACCCGTCGTTGTCCATGCGCATTGGTTTTTTCCGCAGGGATTCGTTGCGGCCAGGCAGGCTGCCAGGGCAAAGGTTCCGTTTGCGGTAACCGCCCATGGTTCCGACATTCTGAGATTGCGGGGAAGATTCTGGGATGGCCTGCATCGGTATTGTCTGCGCCGGGCGCAATTGGTGACGGCGGTCGGGCCGGAACTGATCGCACGCCTGGAATCACTGGGAGCTAACCAACCATACCTGCTTCCGCTTGGTGTTGCTTCCCATTTTTTTGATTTTTCCGAGAACGGGCGCGAAGAGGGCAGACTGCTTTTTGTCGGCCGCTTTGTTCCAGATAAGGGGGTATTGGACCTGTTGGTCGCTTTTGCATCGATCGCCTCGGACTTTCCGGAATTGAGGCTTTGCCTGGCCGGGGACGGCAGCGAAAGAAGAGCGCTCGAACAGGTGGCTGCGCTGGCCGGCGTTGGGGGGCGGCTTGAGTTCTTGGGCTGGCTTGGCCATGAGGAATTGGTGGAACAGCTGCACCGTGCAACGATTGTCGTTGCTCCTTCGCATTCCGAAGGGTTCGGACTGGCTGTTGCCGAGGCGATGGCTTGCGGTTGTACGCTATTGGTTTCCGATTTGCCGGCTTTTCGGGGATTGGATGGTGGAACCGGGAGCTTGACGTTTTTTCCACCCGGCGACAGGGAGAGTCTCTCCAAACGTTTGGGGGAGATGTTGCGTGATCGGCAGCGGCGTTTGATACAGGCGGAGCGAGCGCGGATCAGGGCTATGGATTTCCGCCAAGAGGCATTGGCCGAGGGGTATGCCCGGCAGTTGCTGCGGTTGCTGTCGGAGGGGGGTGCTGATCGGTGAGCCCAGCGCCTTTTGTGACTGTCTGCATTGCCAATTTTCGCGGCGAGCAGGTCTTGAAGACCTGCTTGAATTCCGTGCTGGCGCAGGAATGCGATTTCGCTTTTGAAGTGATCGTGTTCGACGACGCTTCCGACGATGCTTCGCTGGAATTGCTTGCTGAGAACTATCCTGAGATTCGGGTGATTGCCGTCCGCGAGAATGTTGGTTACTGCATTGCGAATTGGCGCATGGTCGAGGCGGCGCGGGGAATCCATGTGTTGTTGCTGAACAATGATGCCTGGCTGTTGCCGGGCAGTTTGCAGGCTTTGGGGAACGCGGCGCGTGGCGACGGGGCAGGAAGCATTCTGGGGCTGCCCCAGTTCA
>JAKJFA010000027.1:27398-27692 GCA_022705135.1 Pseudomonadota bacterium
CCCGCCAAAAGGGATGTGGCCATGGTCGCGGGAGCCTGTTTATGGATTCGGAGGGATCTGTGGTTTGAATTGGGCGGGTTCCCGACCTGGTTCGGATCGACCGCGGAAGACCTTTTCCTGTGCTGCGCGGCGCGTCTTCGTGGCATGCGGGTTCAGGTGGTCGACGGGCCGGGATTCTTTCATCTGATTGGGCATTCGCTCGGTGGCAGCGCTGTGGGGGATCGTGTCCTTGTGACGTCGAAATCCCGGCGCTTTCGGAGCGAGCGGAACAAGATTGCCGTGATGGTGGCTTGT
>JAKJFA010000028.1 GCA_022705135.1 Pseudomonadota bacterium
GGGGGTAGGGTCTGGCGTGGCTCCGGCGCCTTGACCTCCTTCGGTGGCAGTGTCTGCACCGCTTCCGGCCGAGGTGCGGGCTCCTGCGCAGGCTCGGTTTGCGACCGAGTCTCCACCTGGATTTCCGGTGTCCGCTCCTCAGGCTGATCCTGCTGCACTTCCGGGATCGCTTCACTGTCCTTTTCGGGTTCGGGAGGCTGCTGGACGGGAGGAACAGCCGTTTCGCTCGGCGTTTCCAAAACAGGAACAGAAGACTGCGCCTGCCGGTACGACAAAAAGTACCAAGCCGCACCGGCAGCAACCGCCAGGAAAAGCACGAGGAGAAGTATTAGCACAATCCACAGCCCAGTCCGGGATGCTGCGGCCGGTGGCGCGGCTCCTTTCTGCGGGGGATTGAATTGCGGCTCGAAATTGCCAGCCGGTTTCACCGAAGCGGCACGATGGGGCGATGGCGGCACTTCGGGTTGCGGTGCCGGGGACACTGCGGCAGGAGGGGCAGCGGCGGTCAAAGGGGCACCACAGGCCTTGCAGAATTTCGCACCTGCGGGATTGCTCGCCTGGCAGCGCGGGCAGCCCGGCGGCGGTACTTCTTCAGGTTGCGGCACCGGAGGCGGTACGGGCGGCCGCGCTTCGGATTGAGGTGTCTGGGACGCTGCGGCAAGGGGGGCAGCGGCGGTCAAAGGGGCGCCACAGGCCTTGCAGAATTTCGCGCCTGCGGGATTGCTCGCCTGGCAGCGCGGGCAGCCCGACGCCGGGGTCACGGGTGCGACTGAAAGCGGCTTGCCGCAGGCTTTGCAAAACCTGGCACCGTCCGAATTATCCGCCTGACAGAATGTACACCGCATCTTGGTTGATCCTCCCTGGAAAACACCGGCATCGCCTCGAATCATAGCACCAACACATCATGGCAAATTCCCCGGGTTTACATCGGCGCCAGATCCAAACCACCACCCAAATCGCCAGGTGCATTGACTTTGTCGGGCGCAGAGGCAGTTCCGGAACGCCGTACTGGCGCCCCAAGCGATGCGGCAATTTGGTTGGCGGCACGCATGCGCGTAATCATTTTGGCCGTCAGCGCCTTGTTCATGCGTTCGCGCAGTTCATCCGAGGCCAGTTCCAAGGCCGACGCATTCAGTTCCAGAAAGAGCGAGGGCTCGAGTGTCACCACCGTGGCATGACGCCGGCAGTCCGTCGGATGCAGGTAAGTCACTTCACCAATCACCTCACCCGCCTCCAAGCGGCAAAGCAACCGGCCGGCAACCGACACCTCGGCAAGGCCTCGGACGAGCAGGCCGAACACGCGGTTTTCCTGGCCTTCCTCAATAATCGTCACCCCGGCCGCCAATTCCCGCCACACCGAGACGCGTAGAATCTCCCACAGTTCGATATTCTCGAACTCGGTAAAAAATTCGAGTTTGCGCAAGGTTTCAAAGCGCTCCTCGTCCTGTTCGGTTTCATCTTCGGTCAGAATCTGGTAGCGCACGGCAGCCAGATCCTTGGCAAATTCGGCGCCGTTTTTGTAGCGGTTATAGAGATCCTTTTCCAGCGCCTTGCGCAAAATGGCGTTCAACCCCTCCGGCAGATTCGGGTTGATCCCGGTCAGCAGAGGCGGATCGGTATTGATGATCTTGTAGATCAGGGTCGCCTGATTGTTGGCGCGAAAAGGCAAGCGCCCGGTCAGCAACTGGAACAGAACCACGCCCAGAGAATAGAGATCGGTCTTCTGATTGAGCGGGTAGCCCTTGATCTGCTCGGGCGACATGTAGGCCGGCGACCCCACCCCCATGATGAACGTCGAATCACGATCGATATCCTTGCTGATATTGAGGGCCAAACCAAAATCAGCGATTTTGGGCTCGTCGCCCGCCATGACCATGATATTGGCCGGCTTGATGTCCCGGTGGATGACGCCCTGATGATAGGCATGATCGAGCGCCAGACAACACTTGAAGATGATGCCGATGACCCGATTGAGCGGCAGAAGCCGGTCAATCCGCGTGTATTGATCGAGCGCAAAGCCCTCGACGTACTCCATCGCCAAATAGGCGAAGGTGTCCTCAACTACGCCCTCATAGACGGCAACAATATTGGGATGATCGAGGCGGCGCGCGATGCCGCCTTCGGTCTGGAAGAGCTTTTTCAGGCGGCGCGACATGGCGTTGGCATCGGCGCCGAAGCGCACCAGTTTAATGGCGACTTGCCGATGGTGTTCGGAATCCTCGCACAGATACACCGTCGCCGTCGCACCCTTGCCCAGTTCACGCACGACTCGGTACTTGCCAATGGTCTCCATCACCGCCCCAAACCCCCGTCGCCCCCCGTCGCCAACCTCTTCACACAGACCGGGGGAACGAACTATTTTTCGACCACCGTCTGCAACACCGGCAGTTCGCCGCTGACGCGCAGATGGGAACGGAGTGGCACAACCGAGCTCTGGAGCTTGAACTGCAAGGAAGCCTCCACCGTCTTGTCGCGCTTGGCCAAAAATTCCCCGCTGGCACGCACCAGCCCGGAATCGACTTCGAGATTTTTCCCCGCCACTTCCTGGGCATTGATGGCGAGCTCACAGCCAAGCCGCTCAAACTTGGTCTGACCGCCGCGAATCGGATTTCCCGGCCCGCGCCGAGCGGCCTCGCCAAGATCAACCCCATCAATGACGCCGCGCTCAACCCGCACCGTCATAGTCGCCTCAGTCGCATCCCACATCGTCCGCCAGGTCGGGCCGGCGCCGTTCAGCCGCAGGCTGCCCGAAAGGCGGCCGCTCATCTGCAGGGGGATGGAAAGTACTTTCATCAGTTCACGCACATCGACATGGTCGATGGTCCCATGCGCCGCCATCGACATGCCGCCCTTTTCCCAGCCAAACAGCCACATTCCGGTATAGATCCCTTCCGCCATGCGAAACTCAGTTTCGTTCAGTATCAACTTGCCGGGCTGCAGCAAACCCTTGGCCATGATCAGGGAAAAGGCATAGGTCGAGGTCTCCGAAGGTTTCCAACCCTGGCTCTGAATACTGACCTCAACGCCTGCAGCCGAAGGCACCAACCTCAACTGCAAGCCCCGCTCCGCCGTCGCCAGGAACACCTCGCCCTGGTTGGCGCCCGGCTTCAGGCTGATCTCGCCCTGCATGCCGCTCAGGCCGACGTCTCCGGCCAGCAAATGGGCATTTTTGAGATGGAGGCGCTCCAGCTGGAGACCAGGACTGCCGCGGACACCCTCCAGCAGACGCGGCAAGGCGGCGAGAAAATCGGCCTTCAGGAAAACGTCGTGGGCCTCGACTTCGGCGATGCGCTTTGGTCCAGAACCATAAAGCGGCAAGAGTTGCGGCACGATCACCGTGCCAATACGAACCTCGCTCGCCTCCCCGACACGGACGTCGCTCAGAGCCAGGGAAGGCCAGGGGAGGACCTGCACCCCCACCGAACCAATCTTGACCGGAACCCCCGTCATTTTGCCCAGGGCGCTTTCGATATCGGAACGATGACTGTTGTAGGGATACAGGATCAACAACAGGAAGAGCGCCACCAGCAAGGCGGCTACCCCGCCGACAATGCGCAGCGGCAGCGATTTTTTCCTGATGGGTACCAACTCGCCGGAAGCCTTGCCGGCATTGAGGCGGGCCATCCATGTCGTCAGCACCTCTTCCAGACGCTTTTTCCAGAGTGCCAGCGGGTTGGGGCGATGTGGGGCAGCTGCCGGAGCAGGTGGCTGAACTGCCGGCTTGGCCGACGGTTTATCAACGGGCGCCGCAGGCTTGGCCTTCTTGCTTTGCTTGGGCTCATCCTCGGTCGAAAACTGGCTAACGCTGGAGAGCCCGGACAAGTCGTCATCGAGCGGTTCGGGCTCGGAATGGCCAAAACTGGAAAACTCGGAGCGCAGCGCAGTTGCCTTGGCGCCGATCGATTTGACCTTCTGTTTACTCTGCTCCCAAATCGAAGGCGCCTCGGCGGACAGCGCAATGTAGCCGCCCTTTTCCAGTTCCCGCAGCGCCCCCAGGACGAGCGCCTCATTGCCGATCTTGGCGATCAGTCCGCCAACATTCAACTGCCCGTCGACCTGCAGGAGCACCATGCGCAGGTTGCGCTGAACCACCCGTGTTCTTTGGCGCGTCGCCTCCTCACCCGCGGGCGTTTTCGAATAAACCAGACCACGATCCATCATTCCACCCATTCCTGTGCATGCTTGACTCAAAACAACCGAGAGTCTATCATCCGCGCCTCAATTCCCCGATAGCTCAGTCGGTAGAGCGCCGGACTGTTAATCCGTAGGTCCCTGGTTCGAGCCCAGGTCGGGGAGCCAGAATACAAAAGCCCTGCAAGCATAGCAGCTTGCGGGGCTTTTCGTTTGGGTGACGCGCGGTCGCGCCCCGACACGCTGCGTTTTTCCAACAGCCTGCCCGACTAACTGCTCAGAAACCGCTGAATCCTGTCCTGGTGCTGCGCCAACTGGCTCAAGCCGTCGAGATGCCCGCCCGTGCCGCGAATCAGCGCAAGCTCCGCCGATTTACCCGCCTTTTTCAATTCGGCAACGGCGGTTTCGGATAGATGGGCCGGGAAAATCAAATCGGTCGCCGAGGGCAAAAACAGATACTTCGCCTTCGCCTCGGCAATACGCGGACGTACATCGTAAAGTTTGTAGGCACGCACCGCGTAGAGAAAATGGTTGGCATCGGTGGTTTTGGCACGGGCCGAGGCCAGGGCACCAAGCATGGCGTCCGCCTTGAATTCATGCGACAACGTTTCGGACGGATTCTTCGCGGCGTCAGCAGGCGCGTAGCCAAATTGATGCTCCAGCGCCTGATAGGAAAGCGCCGTCAGCGTCGTCAGTCTGAAGGCCTCGGCAAGCCCGAACAAAGGCGGTTCGTCCGGGTCATACTCACCATTTTTCCAGGCCGGATCAACCAGGATCGGGCGCGTCCAGCACTCCAGCATCGCCGCTGCGTAGGGATGAACGTAGAGCCCGGGGGAAATCACCGCCAACACCCTGGGAACGCAATCCGGATAGTCGACCGACCACTGGATCGCCAGAACCGAACCTGCCGAAGGCCCCGCTACTGCCACCAACCGGTCAATCCCGAGGTGTTCGACCAGCTTTTTCTGTGCCCGCACAAAGTCCTCGACGTCCAGAATCGGGAAACGGCAGCCATACGGCCTGCCGGTTTCAGGATCAATGGAAGCGGGGCCGGTTGTGAACGTCTGGCCGTCCCGCGTGTTCAGATTGATCAGGCTGTCGCTGCTGATGATGAAGTATTGATCCGTATCAAGCGGCTTGCCCGGGCCGATGGCCGCATCCCACCAACCCGGCAGCGCATCGTCTTCGGAATATTTACCGGCGGCGTGGGCATTGCCGGAAAAATAATGACACACCAGGAGGGCATTGCTTCTATCGGCATTGAGCGTGCCGTAGGTTTCAAATCCGATGTCGACACGCGGAATACGCTTGCCCTGCGTGGTCACGAAGTCGGGCAAAGTAAAACGCTGACGCTGCGGTCGCATGTGTAAATCCTCCCATCAAGCCATCACATCATTAATCAAAAAGCGCGTCGATGTCGAAATCGGCAACCGGCGCCTCGACCACCGCCGGGCCTGAAACCATCCCCTCGGCAAGCAGCGCCTCATAGCACCGCACCTGGTTACGGCCATTCTCCTTGGCGTAATAGAGGGCCTCATCGGCGCGCCCGACGACATCGGTCGGAATATCGCTGTCCGAAACCCGGGTAAACCCGATGCTGCAGGTCTCTTTGCCGACCTGCGGAAATTCGTTCGATTCAACCGCCTGACGGAAACGGTCAAAACCACGTTGCGCCAAAGACTCATTATCCGCATTGAGGATCACCACAAACTCCTCGCCGCCAAAACGAAACAGGCGATCACCGCTGCGGAACGATTTGCGCATCAAATCGCCCATCCGCAGCAGCACTTCGTCGCCGAAGAGGTGGCCGAAATTGTCGTTGATGCGCTTGAAATGATCGATGTCAATCACACACAACCAGGCGACCCCGTCTTCGTTGCTCCGGCGCTCGACCATGTCCTCGTCCAGCTCTTCCGTGTTGCCGGCCTGCAAGAGGCGTTCAAAGGTTTCTTCGAAGGTCTTGCGGTTGAGCAGGCGCGTGAGCGAATCGAGCTCGCTGTAATCGAGCAATTTGACGTGGTTGCCGTATACCCGCGCCACACAAAGCAAATTGTCCTCATGCCGGCGCAGCAGTTTTTCGTCGGCGGCAAAGGCAATCAAGGTCTTGGCGGAACTCACTTCCGACGAATGCAGAGGAATCACGCCATAGGCCCGCCCGTCCTGCACCTCGCTCTTGAGCAAGTTGGGAACCAGGCTCGCTCGCAGCAATCCGTCCCAGGCGCCAAAGGCCGCCGACATCACCGTCGGCCCGACGCACTGCGTCAGCCCGGTTTCTCCCTGATCACGGCGGAATAGGGCCACGTCGGCATCCTCACCCAATAGATGGGCAAAAGCCCGGAGAAGGATCTGGTTGAGCGCGCTCCGATCTCGGCAACTGGAAATCGCTTCAAGCTCGGGAAAGAGGGGCAGCACGAAAAGGGTATTCCGTCGTTGATCACTGAGTGTGCAATCTTACCGTTTTTTTCCTCCGGCTTTGGCGCGAAGCCTCACTCCCCGAGCACATCCACCCCGGCAGGCAGAACAAAAACAAAATGGCCGGGAGGAAAAACAGGGTTGCGCTCGATGGCGGAAAAATTCAAGTAGGTGGTCTGGCCGAAGTTGTCGCGCAATTGCATCGCTTTCAGCAATCCCTCGGCAAAACCCAGGCGCAATTTTTCGAAGCCACCTTCCTCCCTCCTGGGGATCGCCTCGACCCAGGAAAGCCCGCCCGAATCGGCCAGTTCCCTGAAACTGAAGTTGCGCTCAAGATCATTGCTGCCGGAAAGCAATGCGGCAGGCGTGCTGCCCAAGGCGGCACTGGCCTTTCTGACCGTCACCTGTGCCAGTTCCTGGTCGTAGATCCAGAATTTCTCACCATCGCCGATCATCAGCTGCGGATAGGGCTGGCGGATTTCCCAGCGCAGCTTGCCCGGCCTGGAAATGCTGAGGACCCCAAACGACTGCTGCGGCTTGCCTCCGCTTTTTCCGACCATGGTCTGGGAAAATTCGGCGCGCAAAGTTTTCGTCGCGTTGAGGAACTGCTTTAGATCGTCGACTGCTCCGGCCCAAACCAACGAAGGCAGGAAAACCAGAAGAAAACAGGGGATAGACCACGTTTTTTTATTCGTCACCCCTGCGCCCCAATACTTCACGGCTGCCGCGCGTGTCCATTTCGGAAACGAGTCCGGCCCGTTCCATCGCCTCGATCAGACGCGCCGCGCGGTTGTAGCCGATGCGCAGATGGCGCTGCACCAGCGAAATCGAGGCCCGCTTGTTTTTCAACACAATATCGACGGCCTGATCGTACAACGCGTCGTTCTCCGCATCCCCGCCTTCACCCTCAACGCCATTGCCTTCCTCATCATCTGCATTACCCGCCAGAATGTCGTGGATATAGTCCGGCGTACCGGTCGTTTTCAGGTGCTCGACGACACGATGCACCTCGTCGTCACTGACGAAGGCGCCATGCACCCGGGTCGGATAGCCGGTGCCCGGCGCCAGATAGAGCATGTCGCCTTGCCCCAGCAGGGTTTCCGCGCCCATTTGATCAAGGATGGTGCGTGAATCGATTTTGCTCGAGACCTGAAAAGCAATGCGCGTCGGGATATTGGCCTTGATCAGCCCCGTGATCACATCGACCGAAGGCCGCTGCGTCGCCAGGGTCAGGTGGATGCCGGCGGCGCGCGCTTTCTGCGCCAGCCGGGCGATCAATTCCTCGACCTTCTTGCCAACCACCATCATCAAATCGGCCAGTTCGTCGATCACCACGACAATATAAGGCAGTGTGGTCAACGGCTCGGGCGTCTCCGGAGTCAACGTCATCGGATTGGGTAGGTGTTCACCCCGTTTTTGCGCCTCATGCACCTTGCTGTTGAACCCCGCCAGATTGCGCACTCCCATGGCGGACATCAGCTTGTAACGGCGCTCCATTTCACCAACACACCAGTTGAGCGCATTGGCCGCCTGCTTCATGTCCGTCACTACCGGCGCCAGCAGGTGCGGAATGCCTTCGTAAATCGACAGCTCCAACATCTTGGGATCGACCAGAATGAGACGGACCTGTTCCGGCTCCGATTTGTAGAGCAAAGACAGGATCATGGCGTTGATGCCGACCGACTTGCCGGAGCCGGTCGTGCCCGCCACCAGCAAATGCGGGGTCTTGGCCAGGTCAATGACCATCGGCGCGCCGCCGATGTCCTTGCCCAAACAGATGCCGAGCGGGCTGACCATGTCGTTGTACGCCTTGCTCGAAACGAGTTCGGATAATTTGACCACCTGCCGCCTGAGGTTCGGCAATTCGAGGGCCATGCAGGATTTGCCGGGCACCGTTTCGACCACGCGCACCGAAACCAGCGCCAATGCCCGCGCCAGATCGCGCGCCAGATTGACGATCTGCGCGCCCTTCACGCCCAGCGCCGGCTCGATCTCGTAGCGGGTAATCACCGGGCCGGGCAAGGCGGCGACTACCTTGACCTCGACGCCAAAATCGGCCAGCTTCCTCTCGATCAGGCGCGAGGTGAACTCCAGGGTTTCAGCATTGGGCAGTTCGGTCTGTGCCGGCGGCGGATCAAGTAAATGCAGGGGGGGCAACCGCCCGCCCAAAATCGCCTCGGGGAAGAGCGCGCCCTGCTTTTCGCGCTCGATGCGCTTTTCCGCCTTGGCCGAGGGTTTCTGTTCCACCACCGGCGTCTCAATCAGAATGGGCTCATGCAACTCGGCCCGGCGCTTCTCGACCTCGACGACAACTTCGCGCTGCTGCGCAACCTCGCGGCCAATGCGGCGATCCTGCCAGCGCTCAACCAGACCGTAAAAGAACCCAAAAACCGCCTCCAGAATGAAGCCAACGCGCTCGCACGCCCACAGCCAGGACATGCCGGAGAACAGGCTCCAACCCACCGCAATCAGGGCCAGCAAAACCAATGTCGCTCCGGTATAGCCCAAAGCGCCCGCCAGATGGCGTCCGAGGACCAAACCGGCGATGCCACCCGGTTCGAGCGGCATAGGCAGTGTCATGCTGTAGAAGCGCAAGGACTCGAGCGCCGAACAGGCCAGCAGGAGCAGGAAAAAGCCGATGAGGGTGAGGTACAGCGGCCGGTGGAAATGGCCCTCCCCTCCGGCTTCCCGGTTGAGCCGCCAATATCCCCGCCAGACGAACATGATGAGAAGAAGAACCCAAAGCCAGGAGGAAAACCCAAAAAGATAGCGCAACAAATCAGCCACCCAGGCACCGACCCGCCCGGTTGGATTGTGCACGACAGCGCTTGCAGCAGCATGGCTCCAGGCCCCGTCCTCCGGGTGGTAGCCCCACAGCGCCAGGGAAAGGAACACAGCAAGTGCGCCCAGAATCAGCCAGCGCGACTCCTGCAGCAAAATGCCGATCTTGTCGGGCAAGGGGCCAGTCTTCTCCGTAGCGGCGCGCGCCGACATCTTTCTCATTCCCCTACAATCACGACAAGTTCGCCTTCCCGGCGGATATAGCCGCTGGCCTCAAGATTACGCACCACTTTGCTCACCATTTCACGCGAAGCGCCAATCATACGCGCCATCTCCTGCTTGGAAATCTTGCGCTTGATGACACGACGGCCCTCATCATCCACCACCGACATATCGAGCATCAGACGCGCCACCCGGCCATAAACATCGAGCAGGGCAAGGCTTTCAATCTTGCTGTCGGCACCGCGCAGGCGCTGCACCAAAATCTGCATCACCTTCAACGCCACCTCAAAATTGTCTCGCATGCAGCGATGCAACTCCTCACGACCGATCATCAGCAGTTCGCAGGACTCTTGCGCCACCACATCGGCAGAACGGGCGCTGCCATCGATCAAGCCCATTTCGCCAAAAAATTCGCCGGCGCCCAAGGTCGCCAGAATCACCTCTCGTCCTTCCTCGTCGCTATTGGTCACCCTGGCGCTGCCAGAAAAGAGGATGAAGAGTGAATCCGCCGGCTCTCCCGCCCGGACAATGAACTCGCCGCGCCCTGCACTGCGCCGTCGGGTGGCGCCGCCCAACTTCTCGAGATCCTCACGATCGAGGCCGGACAGAAGGGGAACGCCGCTCAGAACCAGAGGGCTCAAACCCAGGGTTGCTTTCAGCGGGGAGGTATTCAATGGGTCATTTCCTCTTCCATTGGCGGACACGGCGATTATAACGCCCTGCGCGCAAGGTTTTTCAAAACCGGGCAGTGGTACGATAGCGCTTCACCGTTCAGGACGACAAAGAGAGAGCCCAGCATGAGACCGCAACTTTTGGCCGCGCCCCCTTCCGATGACAACCGTCGCGGCACCCCTCTTGGACTCGCGCTGGCCGCAGACTGATCTGGAGCACGTCCTTGATCCCCGGTGCGCGCAATCTGGACATCGAACAACGCATCCTCGATGCGGTCGATCGTATGCCGGCTTTCCCGCGCAGCGTCGAGCGCATCATTTCGCTGACGCGCCATATTGATTGCGAACCCAAAGCCATTGTCGAAGTTCTGGAAACCGATCCGATCATGGCCGCACGGGTGCTGCGCACCATCAATTCGGCCTTCTATGCCCTGCCCCGGCCGATTTCTTCCATGGCGCACGCCGTGGTCATGCTTGGCATCAACACCATCAAGAATCTGGCGCTCGCCATCTCGGCCATGGGCATGATGCCGGCGCGCAACCCGGCCGGTTTCGATACCGCCGCTTACCTGAAGCATTCTCTGTCGGTCGCCGGCGTCGCCCGTCTGGTCGCCTACCGCCTCGGCGATGCTGACCCGAGCGAAACCTACATCGCCGGCCTGCTGCACGATTTCGGCAAAATCCTTTTTGCCGTCTATCTGCCACGCGAATTCTCGGCCGCGCTCGATCTTTCGGAAGACGAAAACCTGCCGCTCTATCTGGCCGAACGCGAAATCATGGGCATCGACCACGCCCATGCCGGCGCCCTGATGGTGGAGAAATGGAAATTGCCGCAGGAACTGGGGGAGTGCATCGCCGCCCATCACGACGCGGAAATCGGTACCGGCATGCTGCGCTGCCTGTTCATCGCCGATCAACTGGTCAAGCGGCAGAATCCGGAAAGCTTCATCGCTGAACTACCCCCCGGACTGGCGCCCAGCCTGGGTGATAGCTGGGAAGCCATTTCCAATGCCCTACCCGAGCAGGAACGCATCCTGGACGAAATCAGCGCACTCTCAAGATGACAAGATCAATTTCAACGCAGAGGCGCAAAGGGCGCGGAGAACCGCAGAGAAGGCAAAAAAACCTGCTTCAGCGACTCTTTGTTGGTTTTCACTCCGCGGCCCTCTGCGTTCTCTGTGTCTCTGCGTTGGAGCTTCACACATGAAAATCCGTTTCTGGGGCGTTCGCGGCTCCATTCCGACACCCGGCCCCGATACCGTGCGCTATGGCGGCAACACCTCCTGCATCGAAGTGCGCACCGAGGGCGGCGCCCTCATCATCCTCGACGCCGGCACCGGCATCCACCCGCTGGCGCGTCAGCTCCTGTGGGAAATGCCTATCTCGGCCGGCATTTTCATCACCCACACGCACTGGGATCACATCCAGGGGCTGCCCTTCTTTTTGCCGCTCTTTGTCCAAGCCAACCACATCTCCATTCATGGCCCCTTCGACCCCATCACCAGCCAGGGCATCGACCAGGTGATGAACGTGCAGATGCAGTACAGCTTTTTCCCGGTGCGCGAGGCCGAATTGTGCGCCCGCATCGACTACCACTCCCTTTCGCCCGGTCAAATGGTTGAATTCGGCGATGCCCGCGTTACGCCGGTACTGCTCAATCATCCGGTCATCAATTATGGCTACCGCATCGATAGCGGCGGCAAATCGCTCTTTTTCACCGGAGATCACGAACCACACACCAACATCTACAAACCCGGCGAGGACAATTTCGACAGTTTCCAGTCCCTGATCGACGAAAAGGAAGCCAGCATCGAGGCCATGCTCTCCGGAGTCGACGTCCTGATCGCCGATTGCGCCTACACCGAATCGGAATACGCCGTAAAGAAGGGATGGGGACACGGCAATTTCGCCTCCGCGCTGGCGCTGGCGCAGCGCATCGGGGCCAAAACCCTGTTCTGTACCCACCACGAACCCGGCCGCGACGACGACGCCCTTGAAGCCGCCTTTGCCGCAGCCCTGTCCGCCGCGCCGCAGAAGGGTTGCGACATGCAACTGGCGCGCGAAGGCCTGGAATATACCTGGTAGTCCAGTTATAGGCTTGTTTTCAAACGAAAGGGGATCGCGTTGAAAAGAGTCACCTTCACCCCAAGCAAACCTGCGCTGATCCTGAGCCTGATCGCGGAAATCGCTTTCCTGGTCTTCGGCGCCGTCTTCCTCTATGCGGTGCACCAGGAAGACACCACGCCACCACCGGTGTATGCCTTTTTTGTCCTGTGGTTCGTCATCATCACCGCCCTGATCATCTTCACGATCAGAAGTTTGGGCGGCAAATCTTCGCCCTTGGGGATCGAGGTCGACATTGAGGAAAACGGAACCGACAAGGCGGCATGAAAAGAATAAGCTGGGGGCACACCCCGTCTCATCCGGGCTGCCGCTCTGGCGGCTGACGCGACTGCGATGCTGCGGGTACAATGCGGGTCTCGACAGACGGCAACCGGCCTATAGCCGTTGCGCGCTGACTGACTTCCACCAAGGATTGACGATGTCCAACGCCGAACAGCCAACCCCAACCCAGGACGAAAACCAGCTCATTGCCGAACGCCGCGCCAAACTGGCCGAATGGCGCAAGACCGGCAAAGCCTTCCCCAACGACTTTTCGCGCGAGAACATCGCCGGCACACTGCACGAGGCCTACGGCGACAAAACCGCCGAGGAACTCGAAGCGCTGCCGGTCGAAGTCAAAGTCGGCGGCCGCATGATGTTGAAACGGGTCATGGGCAAAGCTTCCTTCGCAACGCTGCAGGATCTTTCCGGCCGCATCCAGATTTACGTCGCCCGCGACAAGGTCGGCGAAGACAGCTACGCCGCCTTCAAAACCTGGGATCTGGGCGATATTCTCGGTGTCGTCGGCCACCTGATGAAGACCAAGACCGGCGAACTGACCATTTACGCCAGTGAAATTCGCCTGCTCACCAAGTCGCTACGTCCGTTGCCGGACAAGTTCCACGGGCTGGCCGACATTGAGTTGAAGTACCGCCAGCGCTATGTCGACCTGATGATGAACGAGGAAACGCGCTTCACTTTCGTGGCGCGCAGCAAGATCGTCGCTTCGATCCGCAACTACATGACCAGCCACCACTTCCTCGAAGTTGAAACGCCGATGATGCACCCCATCCCCGGCGGCGCCTCGGCCAAACCCTTCGTCACGCACCACAACGCGCTCGACATGCAGCAGTTCCTGCGCATCGCGCCGGAGTTGTACTTGAAGCGTTTAGTCGTCGGCGGCTTTGAAAAGGTCTTTGAAATCAACCGCAATTTCCGCAACGAAGGCCTTTCCCCGCGCCACAACCCCGAATTTACCATGATGGAGTTCTACGAGGCCTACGCCAATTACCAGACCTTGATGGATTTCACCGAGGGTCTGCTACGCCACGCCGCCCGCGAGGCCTTGGGTACTGAAATCTTTGTCTATCAGGGCCGCGAGCTCGATCTTTCCAAGCCCTTCCACCGCCTGACCATGGTCGAAGCCGTCAAGAAATTCTGTCCGCAGTACTCAGAAGCACAACTTAACGACGCTGCCTGGCTACGCGAACAACTCGCCGCCCGCAAGGTGACGACCAAGCCGGACATGGGCCTGGGCACGCTGCAATTGCTCTTTTTTGAGGAAACCGCCGAAGCCGAATTGTGGGAACCGACCTTCATCGTCGATTACCCGGTCGAGGTCTCACCCTTGGCGCGCGCCTCCGATGCCAACCCGGACATCACCGAACGGTTTGAACTGTTCATCGTCGGCCGCGAAATCGCCAATGGCTTCTCCGAATTGAACGACCCGGAAGATCAGGCCGCCCGCTTCCAGGCCCAAGCCAAAGCCAAGGACGCCGGCGACGAGGAAGCCATGTATTACGACGCCGACTTCATCCGCGCCCTCGAATACGGCCTGCCCCCGACCGGCGGCTGCGGCATCGGCATCGACCGTCTGGTCATGCTGCTGACTGACGCGCCCGCCATCCGGGACGTCATCCTGTTCCCGCAGATGCGTCCGGAATGAGCTCCGCCGTACCCCTGCCGTGAGCGAAGACCCGGCTGCCCTGGAAGCCGCCGCCCGGGCAGCTTTTTCCGGCCCCGAAATTCGCGCCGCCGCTTTCGAATTTGAAGGGCAACGCTACGTCGCCAAACGTCTGGCCGAACGGCCGCGCCGGCTGGTGCAAACCTTGTTCATGCGCTGGCTGGTCAAGCGCATCACCGGCCAGACCCTGCCCATGAAAACGCTCTCGCTCTCCGAAGCGGCGCAAAGCGTCGATTTCGAGGTCGAGCGCCTGCGTTCGCTCGCCGCTGCCGGAGTGCGCGTTCCGCGCGTCGTGCTCAAAACCAAGGGCTTTTTTGTGCTGGAACATTGTGGCACCGTCGTCGCCACCCTGCTGGAAGACTGGCCGCGCGCGACCTGGCGCCGGGAGCTGCTGCAACTGGCAGCGGAACTGGGCGAATTTCATGCCGCCGGCCATTGGCACGGCAGCGCCCAAATCAAGAACATCACCCTGCGCGACGGCAAAAGCACCCGGATCGATTTTGAAGAACGTTTTGGCACAGCCTTGCCCCTACCCATCCCCCAGGTGCACGACCTCATCGTCTTCCTCAACTCGGTCGCGCTGGCCGGGCCGATTGACGAAGCGGAAACGCGCGCTCTCCTGCCCCTCCTGCTCGAACGCTATTTTTCGGCCCAGCCGGACCCGGAAATCAAGCGGCTCATTGCCCGCATCCTGCCGCTGATGCGGACCCTCGCGCGCCTGGCTCGCCCCTTCCAGTGCTGGTCAAGAAAAGGAATCCGGCGCGTGCTTCTCATGGTCGAAGTGCTCGGTACGGTCAGCCCTCCGCCCTGAATTCCTCTTTTTCAGTCCTGAGGGCGCCAACACCACTCAATTCCGCGCCGCTCGACCTCAAGGCGAATCTCTTCCATGGCCGCGTCGACCAGTTGCGGTGCTCCCTCGACCCCGAGCTCTAGGTGGCGCTTTCCCTGCTCAGCAATCATCGGCAGCGAGAACAGCCTGAGCGCGGGATAGCGCGCCACAATCGATTCCATCAGGTCAAGCAGCGCGCTCTCATAGGCCTTGGCTCCAGTCAGCCAGAAGGCTTTTTCGACCATTGCCGCCGGTGCGTAGAGATGGGAGAAAAAATGATCCAGCACCCATTCGACCATGGGATGCGCCATTTGCGGAAAGCCCGGGAAAAAATAGTGCCCCCGCATCATAAAACCGGGAATGCGGTTGTAGGGATTGGGAATGATGTCGCTGCCGATGGGGAAATAACCCAGGGTCAGGCGCTGCGGCGTCATGTCATCGCCAAAACGGACGCGCATTTCCCGCTCCGCCTCCGGATGCAGCGCCAAATCCACCCCCAGAGCCAGGGCCGCCGCCTGCCGCGTCTGGTCGTCCGGCGTATTGCCGATTCCCCCGAAGGAAAAGACCACATCGCCCGCCGCCAGGCTGCGCCGGAAGGTTTCAGCCAGGCGTTCCCGCTCGTCCCCCAGGTACTGCACCCAGGAAAGACGCATGCCGCGCGCCGCCATCAGGCTGGCCAGCTTGGCGAAATGGCTGTCCTGGCGCTTGCCGGAAAGAATCTCATCGCCAATGATGACCGCGCCGAAAATACTCACCGGTCCACCTCCGAAAATTCGCCTTCAATCACGACCCGCGCCTCCCCGCGCACCAAGGCGCCGCCGCGCAGACGGCGCAGCGCCTCCAGACTGTAGTGGATGAAGACCAGCGCGGTCAAAGCGGGCGCCAACAGGCCAAGGAGCGGCACATAAACCAGGATCGACATCACCAGACCGATCAGGAAAAGACCGCGCCGGCAATCCGTCCGGATGCGCTGCCATTCTTCCTCAGTGGCGTGCAGGCTCAGGGCATCGTAGGCGAAGGTGCGGCGATTGAACCAGGCCATGAGCAGCAGCGGCAAAAGGATGGCCATGCCCGGAATCAGCCAGAACGGAATGCTGGCGAGCCAGGCCAGAACGAAGATCAGCGAAGCCACCAGACTGTTGAGGACGCCCGCCGAGAAGCTGTCGCTTCCCATCATGGCTAAGTCAGGATAGTCGCCCTCCGCCACCCGCCGAAGCAAGAAGGGCACCAGGAGATTAGCCGCGAGCAGCGCCGCGCTGAAAAAGGCCAGCGCAAACACCAGCATCCAACTCCCCAGAAAGGCCAGGGTGCGCGCCAGCCAGGCCACATCCCAGGCCAAAAGCTGTGGCATCGGCGGGCACTGCATCAACCCGTCGAACAGGTGTTCCTGTCCCCAGAGGGCCAGCCCCAGCCAGATCAAAAACGAAAATGCCGCCGGCAGCAGGATCATGCCCCAGATGCGCGGCCGTGTCAGGCTGGCCAGGCTGCGCAGAAACGCGAGAAAAATGCCGCTCATGGCCAGCGGTCGCCTTCCTTTTTCGCCAGCGACCCGGTCTGCATCTTCCTTTGCAGCCGGACCCGCTCATAGATGTCGCGGCTGAAGACCAGCTTGCCCTGCCTGACATCAGCGATCCAATACACCGTGTGCACCGGTACTTTCTCGACATCGAGCCGGCGCGTGCGGCGATCCAGCAATTCCCGGTCGACCTCCGCCGCCGGCTTTCCGGTCAGCCAGACCGCCAGCTCGCGGAAGCGCTCAACCCGGATACACCCCGAGGAGAAGGCGCGCGACTGCCGCTCGAACAATTCGCGGTGATTGGTATCGTGCAAATATACGTTGTAAGGATTGTCGAGATCGAATTTCAGCAAGCCCAGCGCGTTCTTGTCGCCGGGCGGCTGCATGAATCGATAACCCCCCTCGGCCAGATCGTCCTGGGTGGCAATCTGCGCCTCATCCATCTCCACCGTTTTGCCCTTGGCGTCGATCAGTTTCAGGCCCAGCCGCGAAACCGTCTTCGGCTGAATCTCGCCGTTGCGGAAAATGTCCTTGGCCAGAATGGTCTTGGGCGGGCTCCAGGGCGGGTTGAAAACGAGGCCAGTCAGGTGACTCTTCATCAGCGGTGTCTGCCGAACGGCATTGCCGACAATGACACGACTCTCCACGACCGGCACGCCGCTCTCGTAGGCGCGCAGGGTATAGGCCGGAATATTGACCACGATATAACGCTCGTCCTGATTGGCCTTGGAAAAACGCTCCATGTCCTCAAGTTGGCAGCGCAGGATGTCGAGTTTTTCCTGATCGGACAGATTAAGGTTGAAGCGCGTCTGATGATCGACCACGCCATCCACAATCAAGCCGACGCCCTCCTGAAACGCGCGCACCGCCGATTCGGTTTCCGGCCCGAACTGATCGCCCGGTTGGCCAGCAAAGTGGCCGAGCTCGGACAAGCGCGTCTGCAGCTGGAGCACCCGTTTGCCGGAAGACCCCAGCTTCAGCGCCGGGCCAGCCTCAACCCGGGTGATTGGGACAGCCGGTGCAGCAAGCAGTTTGCCTTGCAACTTGATGATCTCCTCCAGCACCGGAATCATCTCACGCGCTAACGCCCACGACGGCAAAGGAGAAAGCCCCAAAACCAAAGCAATGAGAAGCCTCGGAAACAACCGGCCAAAACCCGGCAAGAAACAACGATCATCCGCCAACGCAACCTCCAGCGACGTGGATTGATTCACATTGCATACCCATGCACGCACCGGACAAACCCCGGAACCGGCACAGGAATGACGATTCTATACAAAAATAATCATCGCCTCCAAACGTTGGGGGCAATACTTCCCGCGTCAAACGCCAGAGTTGACTCCAGCCGTTTCATTATTTATTGCCGCCAGGGGATTACGAAGAAAAGTACGGCAAAAAAGTGCAACGCACTGCCAAGCAGCACAAAACCGTGCCAGATGGCGTGGTGGTAGGGCAGGCGTTTCCATTTGTAAAACAAGACGCCCACCGTGTAGGCGATGCCGCCGCCGACCAGAAGATAAAGCCCACCCGTGTCGACATTGGCAAACAAGGGTTTAGTGGCGATCAGCACCACCCAGCCCATGGCGATGTAGAGGCCGACGATCAGGCCGTGCAGACGGCCGCGCAGGCACAGGCGCAGAACAATGCCGACGACGCCGAGCGTCCAGATGACCGCCAGCAGCGACCATCCCCACGGTCCGCGCAGATTGACCAACATGAAGGGCGTATAGGTTCCGGCAATGAGCAGAAAGATGGCGGAGTGGTCGAGGGCGCGGAAAAGTGGCTTGAGGCGCTGGGCAACAATGCTGTGATAGAGCGTCGACGTGGTGTACAGGATAATCAGCGTGGCGCCGAAAATGGCACAGCCGACAATATGTGCGCTGCTGCCGTAGAGCGTGGCAAATGCGGCCAGAACCGTCAGGCCGGTGATGGCGGCAACAATGCCGAGGCCATGGGTTATGCTGTTGGCGATTTCTTCGCCAAGGGTATAGCGGGGCAAGTTGGTCACACCCATTTCTCCCGGACACGGTTGATGCAGTATAGACAAGTGCTGCCGGATTGTTTCAGCCTTGCGCCAAAAGAAAAAACAGGGAACATACGACGTTATTCGCTCGGCAAAAGAAGGCCTGCCACATTCGGTCGGCGGATGGCGAAACGTAACGCGACAGCGACGGAGCGTCAAGAATGGCGAAATCGCCTGCCGGAAACCCGGTCTCACTTGGTACAATGGCGGGCCCGATCTCTCTGGATACCGCAATGAAACGCACCCGATTTGGCTCCCGCGAACGCATTTCACGTGATGCTGCCGAATTGCAACGGCTCGCCATCGCGCTTTCGGAATCCGGAAGCAAACTGGAAGACGGGTTTCTCGAGGCGCAACTCGGCAGCCTGGTGGAAAAAATGCTGCAGAACGGCGCCGAGGACGACCTCAACACCGCTTTCGATCATCTCTTCGAAACCAACCTCCGCGCCCATGAAGAACTGGCCGACATGGTCGAGACCTGCGTCGAATCTACCCGCTTGAGCGCCAATGGCAAGGATTTTGACATTCTGCTGTTTGCCTCTCCCCTGCTTGCCTGGTCCCGCTTCTCCATCCCTTCCGGCAAATTGCCCACAAGCGCAATGGAAGCGCTCAACGTCCAACTCGGTGCCCATATGTTTGGCAAGGGCGCGAAAGTGGCACTGGCTGACTACCTCTTCAGTCCGGATCAGTTACCGAGAAGTTACTGCGATACCTGGCGGCTAACCAACGAACTGGGCGCCGCTGCGCTTTCGGGCAAGAACATGCGCGTCGACGCCAGTCTGATGCCGGAGACCAATCCCTTTCTTTCGGATGTCCGCTACCTGGTCGGCGCCATCGCCATTGTCCCGGGACATCCCCCCTTCCGCTGGAACGAGGCGGATGGCAGCAAGGAAACCGCGCTCAAGGAATGGATCCGCCAGGGCAGCCCCAATCTCGATCCGCTCCTGGCTGGCTGCGCCTGGCAAGCCCTGCTCACAGACGCCTACCACACCGCCTGCCGCACTGCCGACCGCGAATCGCGCCCCTACTCGCTGAAGGCCTCAATTGCCTTCCTGCAGGTCCTGCTCGGTCTCATGCCGGCCGACATCCGCGCCGTCGTCGGCCCGTTCCACGACCAGAAACTTGAGGAATACCGCATCGGCCTCGGGCCACGCAACAAGGAGGATGTCTTCCACGGCATTGTCTGGCCGCTGCTCGGCCCTGAGGATGAAAACACCGAGACCAGCGAACAGATCGAAAGCCTGCTGCATGAGTGCGGCGTCAAGGACATCCTTCTTCTCGACCATCACTTTCCGATGGAATACTGCGACGACTGCGGTGCCCCCCTGTATCCCGACGCCAATGGTGAACTGGTTCATGCCGAAATGCCGGAACAGACCAGCAACCACTCCCAGGTTCTGCATTGACCATTTCACTTCCTGAACTCAGGCAGGAGAACCCGATGGAAGACAATACCCTCTCCCGACGCGCCCACCCAAGAAAACTGTTGCAGGGAACAGGATGGATCACCGACCCCGTCTCGCATGAGAAGCACGAGGTCACGCTGCTCGACATTTCCCTGGGCGGTGTCGCCTTTCTGACCGCCCAAGCCCTGCCCGCACAAAGTCCCTGGCTGGCGCGCTTTCCGGTCGGCGATGAATTGCTCACCGGCAATATCGAGATTGCCTATTGCATCAGGCACCTGATGACCGACGCCTACCGCGTCGGCGCCCAATTCAGGCGCCTGCGCCCGGATCAACTGGCCATCATCGAGGGTTACACGAAATAACTACCGCCCGATCAGTTGGGCCGAGGTGAATTCGGCCCCTGTTGCGGCGGGTGCGGCGGCTCACCGATCGGCTGACTGGGTAATTTGGGGTCAGTCACGCTGCCTGAAGGAAGACCAGGCAGGGCCTGCGACGGCGTCCCGCCCCCTGACCCCTGACTGCCGGGACGCCAGATCGGCAGCACATTGAGGGCTGGTACCGAAACGTGTTCGCCCGCGCGCACCAACTGGCATCCGGCGTTATTGCAGACTTCAACCACACCGGCAAAGGTCGATAAGGACAGGCCCGCGTCATCAAACCGGCCCGAATATTCCGTACCGCGGATGCCGATGACGGCCACCGCCGTATTCATCCGGTACTGCTCATTCTTTTCCTTACCAATAAGGCCGGTGACGGTGCGCAGGCCGCCCCTGACCAGGGTGAAGAAGCTTCGGTCCTCGGGCGAGGCCTTGCCCGCCTCGTCGCGGAAACGGTAGTCATCGACCCGGAATTGCGTCTGCGGCTGCAAGGACATGCTGGCGCCGTCACGAAAACGCAACTGCACCAGGCCATCCCGGCTTTCCAGGGTTTCCCCGCCAGACAGGTCGCTGCCGCGCTCTGCCGGTCTTTGAGCCCCCTTAGCGTCAATAATGACCGGCTTGCCACTGGCAAAAACGAGCTTCGCGGCCGGTTCGCCGGCCGCTGACGCAGCCGCCAACCCGATAAGCGCCGCGAAAAACAGGAGGTGCGGGACGGAGATTCGCCAATTTCCGTTCATAGTCACAGACGGTAGGCCCTGGCTTCTTCCAACTCGTCGGTGATGTCGAGCCGGATCTCGGACAGTTCCTCAACGCCAAATCCCAGGTAGGCCATCGCTTGGGGCCCATGCTGCTCCCATTCGGCTTCCTGCTTGGCCTCCAGGAAATCATTGACGATATAGTCGGCAATCAGGGAAATGGCGGCCAGCGCCCCGACATCCCCCTGCGCCTCGGAAGTCTCCTCGTAGAGCAGTTCCATGCAGTGATGATCGCGAATGGCCTTGCAGATCGGCTCCGGAAGCTGCCAACTGTGGGCCAGGATGGAGCCGACCAGGGCATGGCTCGTCTGGTGGCGCTCGTTTTCGACCTCGACGAAGGGACGGTCGGCAGCGTTGGCGAGGCGCAAGGTTTCCTTATAGTCGGGAAAACGCTGAATCAGGATGGGCATGCCGCAATCGTTAAAGAGGCCGAAGGTATAGGCGCCCTCGGTCGAAATGAAGCGCAGGTATTTGGCCAGACGGGCACAGACGATGGCATGGTAATTGGTGCGGTCCCAGAAACGATCCAGGCTGGCTGCCGGAACGGCCAGCGCTTTTTGCAATGCCAGGAAGGTGACGATGTTGGTCACGGCGCGGATGCCCAGCACCATCATCGCCTGTTTGACCGCCTGGACTTTGCGGTTCAGCCCGTAATACGGCGAATTCGCTGTCTTGATGACCGCCGCCGCCAAGCCGACATCGCCCGACAGCAACTTGTCCAGGGTCATCAGATCCGGGTCTTCCTGATGCGCCTCCTTGACCAGCGCCAAGACGATCTTGGGACAGGGCGGAATGACGATATTGACCAGAACCTGCGAAACCTGTTCGCTGTTGGGTTGCGTCTGAATTTCCGTCATGGTCGGTTTCCTTTCCTGTTCCATGTCTATCGTAGACCGTCCTGCCGTAACGAGGCAAGCGCCGGGATCTCAGAACCGTCGCCATCCACAGCGGGCTCGGGTGCCTTGACCGGAAGAATCAGCGTAAAGGTCGTTCCCTGCCCCTCTTCGCTGACAACCGAGAGGGTGCCCCCCAGGACGCCCGTCACCAGATTGCGCACGATGCTCAACCCCAGACCGCTGCCGCCTCGCCCGTGTTTGGTCGAGAAAAAAGGTTCGAAAATATGGTCGAGATGGGCTTTCGCAATGCCCACCCCATCATCGCAGAACTGCAATTCGACCCGATCGGCCTCAAGGCGGCGCGCCTCGATATGCAGTGTGCCATGGTCCCGCCCATCAAAGGCATGCAAAAGGGCGTTGTTGATGAGGTTGGTCAGTACCTGGCCGAGCGGTCCGGGAAAACTGTCCTTCTCGATCTTTTCGCCAATGTTGCAGTCGATCACATAAGGCTTTCTCTTGATGGTCGGCCGCAACACCAGCAGGATCTCGGAAACGACCTGATCCAGCAGGAAGGAGCGCCGCATCGAGCTTCCCCGGTCAACCGCGACCCTACGGAAGCCTTGCAGCAGTTCCAAAGCCCGACCCATGCTCCGTACTGCGATATCGGCGCTTTGCTCCGCCGCTTCGAGGTAGCTCTCCAGGCTGGAACGCTTGACTCCCTGGCTCAACTGGCCATTGAATTTCGCGGTCAGCTCGGCCAGGGTGCTGGCGCTCATCAGGGTATTGCTGATCGGTGTCTCCAGCTCGTGCGCCACGCCCGCCACCAGGGCGCCGAGGGCCGCCAGATTTTCGCGCTCGATCAGTTCCCGTTGCGTTTCGCGCAGGACGTCGATCGTCTTGTTGAGCTCCAGAAGGGTGTTCTCGCGTTCAAGCAGGGCGTTTTCAGCCGCCTCCTTGGCCTGCGCCAGCATCTTTTCCGCCAGCTTGCGGGCGGTGATGTCATCCACCAGCCAGATCACGCCCTTGCTCAGATCACCGGGATCGATCGCCGTCCCCACCGCCCAGACATCGATCGTTTCGCCGTCCTTGCGAAGCAGACGGTGCTCGGCGCGGCAGGATCCGCCCTTGGTCAGGATATCAACGTAGGCCGAATCCGGAAAATCGTCGCCATAGTCCGCAATAAATGCGCGCGCATCCAACCCCTCGATCTCTTCGACGGTATATCCCAGCATGGAAGCGGCTGTACGGTTTGATTTTTGGATCACGCGGCGACCGTCTTCCATGGGAACCAGCGTGACGATTCCAAGGGAAGCATTTTCCAAAACCAGTTCCAGTTCGGTCAGCGTCTGCTGCAAATCCTGTTTCTGTGCCACGATCTGCGCCGCCCGCTCACGCACCTGTTCCTCAAGGTGCTGCTGGCCCTTCTTTAGCGCTTCCTCAGCCCGCCGGCGCTCGGCAATTTCAAAACGCAGGCTGGCATTGTTGTGCGCCAGTTCCTCGACCAGTCCCTTGAGTCGCACATGCATTCCAGTGAGCGTATGTTCGAGCGCGTCGATTTCATCCTTTCCCAACTGCGACCAATCCGCCGATTCACCGGGCAGATCCTCCGGAACCAGGCGAAGTACCTTTTCCGCCACTGCTTCCAAGCGCTCGGTGACCAGGCGGCGAATAGACCGATGCATCAAAGTCAAAACCCCGATCACCAGGAGAACGGTACTGACCAGAACCTCCAGAACATGGCGACCAATGGTCAGGTACATCTCATCGAGGTCGGCGACGACCTCAAGGGTACCCACGGTCTCATCCTGCTCACCCGAACGGTGAATCAGCGGGTATTTCCTGGTGGCGATGCGCTCCGAAAGGCGGTTCACCCCGACCGACCAGCGGCGTTCCGGTCCGTTGACGAGGATGCTGGCGCGTTCGATGTAGGGCATTTCCACCAAAGCCCGCAACGCCAGTTCAACCCGAATTTTGTCCTCTGTCCGCACACTGGCGGCGATGGTCGGGGTATAGATCGCCACCGCGTCGAGCACGCGTTCCAACTCGCCACTGTGCTGACGGTAACCCAGAAAGACTTGGGCCAGAGCAAGGCCGATGAGCACCGAAAAGCCGCTCAGTAGGTTCAGCCGCGTGATGCGGCGACCGATCCGATTGGTTTTCCCGTTGGTCGATCCAGCCATGGTCGGTTCAGTCATTCCTTCCCGCCGAAAACGCGGCCCTTTGACTCCCCCTGCTTATCCCCATGCTTGCCCCCTCCGATATTTTTATGATTTGGCAATTACTGCACGCCTGCGGAAGGATGCAGAAAGCCAAGCCAAAGGTCAATCATCCCGAGAAAAACTGATCGCTTCTGCCTAGCCAGCAACTACACTGAGAAAATGGACTGCTCCGTTGTGCTGATCCCTGCCGAACGTTACAACAGCCTGAAGGCCAGCGGCAAATTGCCGTCGCCCAAAGGGGTGGCGTTCGCCATCATCAAATTGATGCAGCGCGAGAAATACCCGGTCGACGATCTGGTCAAGCTGGTACAGTCCGACCCCGCCATTGCCGGCTGCCTGCTCAAATTCGCCAATGCCGCCATCGTCGGCCAGGGCCGGCCAGTCGTTTCCCTGCACAAGGCCATCCTCGCCCTCGGCGCCTTTCGTGTCCGCGATCTGGTGGTCGGTTTCTCCATCCTCCAGGCCAACCGCAGCGGACTCTGCCGGAACTTCGATTACGAGAGTTTCTGGGCACATTCGCTCGCCACCGCCATCGCCTGCCAGGGGCTGGCGCAGTTCGCCAATATCGCCAGCGACGAGCATTTCACCGTCGGCCTGCTGTCGCGTATCGGCGAACTCGGCCTGGCCAGCCTGTTTCCCATCGAATACAGCGAACTTCTGGCAGAAAGGCCCAGCCGCGCCCAACTAGGCAGACAGGAAACAGCCCGTTTCGGTTTCGATCACCGCCAGCTCGGCGCCACCATGATGGACGAGTGGGGATTGCCGCATATCCTGATCGAGGCCGCCTATCACCACGAAAACCCGGCGGCGGCGCATCTTTCCGCCAGCACCCGTCTGAGCACCCTCACCCTGTCGCTTGATTTTGCCCGCGCCCAGGCGGAAATCTGCATGGCAAGCGAGGAGACACGCTGGAGCCTGCTGCCGGATTTGCTCACTCGTTCCGCCCATCTGGGCATTGGCGCCGAATCGCTGTCCAGCATTGTTGATGATATGGTGGTGCACTGGCACGAATGGAGCGCCATGTTGCAGGTCCGTACCCGCGACGTGCCGCCGTTCTCGGAATTGCTCACCGCCAGCCCGCCGCGCCCGGCGCACGCCAACGGCAACGGTCAGCCCAGCACCGCACTCATCGGCCCCGACAACGATGAGACGAGAACGCTGGCCGGATTGCTCGGCAACCTCGGCCACCTACCGCAATTCACTTTGTACGCACAGGACGCCATTCCCATTCTGCCATCGCCCCCCAGACTCATCATCGCCGACATCGACGCGACAGAGGGTAACGTGGCCGCCCTGTGCCACAGTCTGCGCCAGAGTCCAGCCGGTAGCGAGCCCTATATTCTCGTCATCGCCTCGCCGGAATATGAGGCGGCCGCGCTCTCGGCCATCGACTCCGGCGCCGATGATGTCTTGATCAAACCAGTCAGCGCCCAGAACTTGCGGCTGCGGCTGAGTATTGCCGAACGTCTGCTGCTGCTGCGTGAGGGCATCGCCCGCGAACGCCGCGGCATCGTCCGCTCTACGGAAGAATTTGCCGGCGAACACCGGCATCTGATCGAAGAAGCGCTGACCGACCCGCTGACCGAACTGCCCAACCGCCGGCACGGGCTGGATTACCTGGCCACTGAGTGGAGTTCCAGCCATGCCGGGCAGCGCCAGATGGCCTGCCTCATGCTCGACATCGACCACTTCAAGCAAATCAACGACTCCTGGGGACACGTGGCCGGTGACGCCCTCCTGCAACAACTGGCCAACCGCCTCAAGAGCGCCTCGCGCTCCGAGGACATGCTCTTCCGTTTCGGCGGCGAGGAATTCGTTCTGATCCTATCCGGCGCCAGCCTCGCCTTGGCGCTCAGCATTGCCGAACGCATCCGCCACCTGATTGCCGACGAACCCTTCATTTTTCAAGGGCATCAACTTCACGCCACCGTCAGCATCGGCCTGGCCACCGCCAGCGGCGACCACGGCGGCGCCGATTCGCTCATCCAGGCGCGCCGACGCAGCGCTCTACCGGGCCAAGCAACAAGGCCGCAATTGTGTGGTGGTCGCAGCCTAATTTCTGCGTCGCCGCGCCTCGAACAGGCAAACCCCCGCCGCCACCGAAACATTCAGACTTTCCACCATGCCGCTCATCGGAATGCGGATCAGTTGATCGCAATGCTCGCGCGTCAGCCGGCGCATGCCCTGCCCTTCTGAGCCCAGCACCCAAGCCAGCGGCCCGGTCTGGTTGAATTCGTACAAGCTGCAATCGCCATCAGCCGCCGTGCCCACGATCCAGACGCCAGCGTCTTTCAGTTCGCGCAGCGTGCGCGCGAGGTTGGTGACGGTGACATAGGGAATCACTTCCGCTGCGCCGCAAGCTACTTTCGATACCGTCGCGTTAATGCCGACCGATTTATCTTTGGGTGCGATCACGGCATGCACGCCCATCGCATCGGCCACACGCAGGCAAGCGCCCAGATTGTGTGGATCAGTAATG
>JAKJFA010000029.1 GCA_022705135.1 Pseudomonadota bacterium
GATTGCCGAATATCTGCAGGCGGATGGAACTTCCCGTGCCGCACTTTGAGTTTCTCGCTACCCCGCTGCTTGGTTTGAAAGTCGTGCGCCGCCGCCGTATCGAGGATGATCGTGGCTATCTGTCCCGGATGTTTTGCGCGGCCGAATTCGAGGGGCTGGGCCTGGACAAGCCGGTGCAGATTAACCGGACACTGACACGTCGGCAGGGGGCGGTACGCGGCATGCATTTCCAGCACCCGCCGCATGCGGAAACCAAGCTGATCAGTTGCCTGAAGGGAAAGGTGTTCGACGTGGCCGTCGATTTACGCGCTGGCTCGCCGACTTTTTTGTGCTGGCATGCCGAAGAATTGTCGGAGGAGAACCAGCGCAGCCTGTTGATTCCGGCTGGGTTCGCACACGGGTTTCAGACGTTGTCCGACGATTGCGAACTCTTGTATCTGCACAGCAATTTTTATGCGCCGGATGTTGAAGGCGGACTTAACCCTGCCGATCCGCGGCTGGGCATCAACTGGCCATTAACGATTAGCGAAATGTCGGCGCGTGATTGCGGGCATTCTTACCTTGGGGCCGATTTTTCCGGTATCGAACTATGAAATGTCGTCATTGCGGCGCTGAACTTTCTCTTTCCCTGATCGATTTGGGAAGCGCTCCTCCTTCAAATTCCTATTTGAGTGAGGAGTCGCTGCATGCCCCCGAACAGTGGTCCCCGCTGCGGGTATTGGTCTGTGAATCCTGTTGGCTGGTCCAAACCGAAGATTTTGCCCATTTTGCCGATTTGTTTTCCAACGATTATGCCTATTTCAGTTCCTATTCAAGCAGTTGGCTGAAGCATGCCGAGTCCTATGTCGAGACCATGACCCGGCGTTTTGGACTGGGTGCCTCATCCCGTGTTGTCGAGGTGGCTTCCAATGACGGTTATTTGCTCCAGTATGTGAAGGGGCGCGGCATTCCCTGCTACGGCATCGAGCCGACGGCAAGCACGGCACAGGCGGCCAGAGCCAAGGGCATCGAGGTTATCGAGTCGTTCTTTAGTGTAGCACTGGCACAAGAACTGGCGGACAAGGATTTGCGAGCCGATTTGATGGCCGCCAACAACGTGCTGGCGCATGTGCCGGATATCAACGATTTCGTCGCCGGCTTTGCCTGCCTGCTGACGCCATTGGGCGTGGCGACCTTCGAGTTCCCGCATCTGCTGCGGCTGGTTGGCGAAAACCAGTTCGATACGATCTACCACGAGCACTTCTCTTATCTTTCCCTGACGGCGGTGCGCCAGATCATGGCGCGCAATGGTCTGCATGTCTTCGATGTCGAGGAACTGCCAACGCATGGCGGCAGCCTGCGTCTTTATGCGCAACGCCTGGAGGGCGGGACGCAGGCCGAATCGCCAAGGGTGGCCGCATTGCAGGAGCGGGAGAGGGCTGCTGGCATGAATCGCGCTGACTTTTATGCCGGTTTTCAGGCCAAGGCCAATACTGTCAAGAACGATCTGGTTTCTTTCCTGATCGAGGCGGCGCGTTCCGGGAAACGGGTGGCGGCTTACGGGGCAGCGGCAAAAGGTAATACGCTGCTGAATTACGCTGGGGTGCGGCCGGATCTCGTCTCCTATGTGGTGGACCTGAATCCTGCCAAGCAGGGCAAATGTCTGCCGGGAAGCCGCATTCCCATCGTCGCCGAGGATTTTCTCAAACAGGATAAGCCGGACTTTATCCTGATATTGCCCTGGAATTTGCGCGATGAAATCGTCGCACAACTCGATTATGCCCGGGCCTGGGGCGGGCGTTTCGTGACGGCGGTGCCGTCGCTGCGGATTGACTGACAGCATGAAAATCGCAGTGACCGGGGCAAACGGCTATATCGGGCGCTATGTCCTGCCGTTGCTGGTGGCGCGAGGGCATGAGGTGCTGGCGATATCGAACCGCGTCGACCAGACTGACGAAGCCGGATTGCGCTGGCTGGAGGCCGATCTGCTGGATACGGAAGCCTGTCGTCGGGTGATGATAGAAAATCGTTCGGAAGGTTTACTGCACCTGGCCTGGTATGCCGAGCATGGCAAGTTTTGGACAGCGCCCGAGAATTTTGCCTGGATGCAGACCACCTCCTGTTTGCTTGAAGCTTTCCGGGATGCGGGCGGCAGGCGGGCCGTGCTGGCCGGTACCTGCGCCGAATATGACTGGTCCTATGGCTATTGTGTCGAGGACAAGACACCGCTGGCGCCGCGCAGTATCTATGGCAAATGCAAGGATGAGACGCGCCAGTTTGCCGAAGCATTTTGCCAGGCCAACGGTATTGGTTTTGCCTGGGCGCGCATTTTTTTTCCTTATGGTCCGGGAGAGCCCGAGGCCAGGTTGCTGCCTTCCGTGCTGCGTTCGCTTTGCCTTGGGCAGCCGGTGAAATGCTCGCATGGCCGCCAGTTTCGCGATTTCATTCATGTCAGCGACGCCGCGGCGGCGCTGACGCATCTGCTGGTGACCAGCCAAAAAAATGGCGCATTCAATATCGCTTCGGGTGAGCCGATGCGCCTTGGCGCGCTGGTTCAGTTATGCGCCAATCATTTCCCGGAGGCGCTGCCGATTGAATTCGGGGCGGTTCCGGTTGCGGCAGACGATCCGCCGATGCTGGTCGGCTCTGCCGAAAAGTTGTTGGAGAGCGGATGGTGTCCGCAAATTTCTGTTGACGAGGGCATTGCCCGTTACGTTAAACATTATGTTGATTTATTGAGGGGTTAGCATGGATCCGGTAAAACAGTTCGCGCTTGAGCGGCAACAGATTTGCAATGCGCTAGGGAGCAGCGAGGAAGGGAAGGGGTTGACGCGGGCCTGGATGAATTTCGCGCAGGCCGGCAAATATTCCTACCAGTTTGACTGGCTGGGTCGTCCGATCATCCAGTACCCGCAGGATATCGTCGCGATGCAGGAACTGATCTGGACCGTGCGGCCTGACCTGATCATCGAAACTGGCATTGCGCATGGCGGTTCGTTGGTCTTCAGCGCTTCCATGCTGGCAATGCTGGATCTCTGCGATGCCATCGAGAAGGGCGAAAATTCGATGAGTACCAAGCTTTCCAAACGCAAGGTGCTGGGGATCGATATTGATATTCGTGCTCACAACCGTGCTGCCATCGAAGCCCATCCGCTGGCGTCGAGAATTCAGATGATTCAGGGGTCGAGCATTGATGCTGCCATCATCGGGCAGGTGCGGGAGATTGCCAAGGGCTATCAACGGGTGATGGTCTGTCTCGATTCCAATCACACACACGATCACGCCCTGGCCGAACTGGAAGCCTACGCGCCGCTGACTTCGGTCGGCAGCTATTGCGTGGTGTTCGATACCGTGGTCGAAGATATGCCCGCGAGCATGTTCCCGGATCGTCCTTGGGGGCCGGGCAACAACCCCAAGACAGCCGTCTGGAAGTATCTCGAAACCCACCCGGAATTTTCGATTGATCGGGATATCGATTACAAGTTGCAAATTTCTGTGGCACCCGACGGGTTCCTGCGCCGGATTTCCTGATGCGGCAGTGCTTTTTCCGGCTGGCGGTCTGGCTGGCGGGATGCGTTGGACTCAAGCCTTCGCATCTCTTTCCGTCACCGTCCAAGTTTTTCCTGTTGAGGAAGCTGGTGGCTTGTCTCAAGCGGTCGGCCGGAATGGGCATTGGCGTCGACGTTGCCTGCGCCGACTTCAAATATCGCGACCTGTTCAAGACTCAGCGCTATGTCGGTATCGATCTGGATCGCGACAATCTCGAAAAAGGCTTGCGCCTGCATGCGCGCCAAGGTGATGTCGGGATTCTACTCAATTTACTGGAACTGGAACGCACTCCGGCCGTGGCTGATGTTCTCGTGTCGACGCACACCATTGCCAGTTTGCCGGCAGCAGAACGGATTCAGGGCGTTTGTGCCCTGGCCGACGCCGTAATGCCAAAAGGCACGCTTTTCCTGAATCTCCCTTCGGAATCGGACAGCGACGATCTCGAACAAGCGATGCGCCAACGTTTTGCCAAGGTACTTCGCCTGCGCTACGGCAACCGGCTGTTCATGTGGATAGAGAATTTTTTCGCTTACCGGACGGGCAGCAAAAATCCACTTGCTTTGATCTTCATTGGTGCCGCTTCGGTAGCCTGCTACCTGCTTTCGTATCTGGAAGAGATTTCCCTGATGCGCAAAGGCGGCGCCTATACCTTGTACTGGTGCTCATTGCGGCAGGGTGATGCGGTGCCGACCCCCGTGGAATCTCTGCAGGAATTGTCGTTGCTGTCAAAAGAAGAAATGGCTGCCTTGATGCAAAGTAGCAAGGAGAAATCTTGAAAATTGCACTCTATATGACCGGGAGCTTTGCCAAGGTTTTGCGCCGTTTTGCCGATTATCTACCGAATATCGAACTGAGCGCGGCCTGTACGAGTTGGCAGGCGTACGAGGAAACCCTGAAGGAACCGCGCATCCAGGCCGTCGATTATCTGTACCAGGATTTCAATGCGCTGTTCGATCAGGTCGATGTGGCCGCCTTTTGCGCCAAATATGCGGAGATCAACCTCTACGAAGTGATGCAGGTCGACAAAGCGCATTTCAAGAAAAAGCCCGGCAACTATCAACTGCGCTATATCTGTGCCATGGGCGAACAGATTGCCCGCTTTTTCGAGAAAACACGACCAGATTACGTGTTTTTCCCGATCATCGAAACCAACGACGCCATGATGGCCTATCGCTTGGCACAGCATTTCGGCATTCGCCCGATCATCAATAGCCATGGCCGGTTTGCCAATCTATGGTTCTTTTCGGATTCGCATCGCGAATTGCTGCCGGCGTATCTTGATGCGGTCGACAAACCCGAAAGCGATCAGGCCTGTGCAATAGACTTTCTCGAGAAGTATCGGGCTAACCCTGGGCCATTCAATTATCGGGCCGACTTTCCCGGTGGCGAGGTTTACCCGGATTTTGGCGAGGAGACTACGGCCTTTCAGCGCCTGATTCGCAATATTCGCCTGAAATTCGGTCAGGAACGACATAACTGCATGATTTCATTGTGGATTCGTTTTCAGGTTCATTTTCAGCACCTGTTTTTGCCGGTGCGCAATTTCATGTTTCGCATGAATGAGCGCTTCTGCATCAGGCCGCAGCCCGCCCCCGAAGGCGATTACGATTTCTTCCCGCTGCATTTTTCACCCGAATCGTCGATCAATGTCCCGGCGCCTTTCTACATCGATCAGATCCGCGTCGTCGACAAAATCCTGCTGGAGCGAGAGGGTAATCGAACCCTGGTGGTCAAGGAACATCCGGCGATGTTCGGCTTTCGCGAGAAGGGCTTTTATCGCACCCTCAAACGCCGTCCTTTCGTTTCCTTCGTCCATCGTACGATCAAGAGCTATGACCTGATCCGCAAGGCGAATACGGTTTTTTCCGTTACTGGAACAGCCTGTCTGGAAGCCTTCTTCTTCGGCGTGAAATGGGTGCAACTGGGCGACAATTATTTGAGCGACTGGGTGCACAGGCGCCAAGCAAAAGGCGCCGAGGCGACGCCGGTCGAATTCATCCGCGACGTGCGCAGCGTCAGTAGTGATTTTGTTCTCTATTCACCGGGACGTTGCCTGGCCGATGACCGGATTCTCTTTGCCCGCAAGAATATCGAGAAACTGTGCGCTCATCTCGAATTTCACATTCGCCACGATCAGGCTTTCCGGGCCAAAAATGGATTGCAAGAGTAAGCCCTGATGAGCCGCAAGCTGTTGCTGCTGACCTACGCTTTTCCTCCGGCCAATATCATCGGTGCGGTTCGGCCCTACCAGATCGCTCGTTATTTTCAGGACCGTGGCTGGAATGTGTCGGTAATTTCCTGTGCCGACAGCACCATTCAGGATACCTATGTGGCTGATGTGAGCGGCATGACCTCGATGCGTATCGCAGTGCCGCGTCTGGTGTGCTGGTTGAATGCCATCTCCGCGCGCAAGAGTGGGTTCCTCGGCAAATGGGCGTCGATCGCCGAGCGCGGACTCAAGTTTCTGGTGCGCTCGGCCATCTATCCGGAGCATTTCCGTTCCCTGGCGCCGGAGTACGTTCGCGAAGCACTGCAGTTGGCGCAGAACAAGCGCTTTGATCTGCTGATCAGCTCGGCATTGCCTTTTACCGTGCACGTGGCTGGCCGGCAGGTGGCAGAACAACTCGGGGTGCCGTGGATTGCTGATAACCGCGATCTGTGGGCGGCGTCGCCCTATCGCAAAGGCGCGTTCTTCCGGCGCTGGCTGGACCGGCGCTATGAGCGGAGGATTCTGTCCGGCGCTAAACTCGTTCTGGGAGTTAGCAGCGGCATGATCGACTATTACCGCGATGTCCAGGGTTTCCCGAATGCGCTGCTGGTCATGAACGGTTATTCTCGGGCCGATGGCCGGGAAAAGCAGGCGAGCGCGAAACTGGCTGATTATGTCGGACTCGACATTGTCTATGGCGGCATTCTGTATGGCACCTTGCGCGATCCTTCGCCACTGCTGAAGGCCATTTGTCTGGATGATCGCTTGCAACAGAAGACGCGGGTGCGCTTTTTCGGCTCGGAGCGTGACCGGGTGGCGGCGCTTTCGAACAGTTTTGAGCGCTGCAATATCCAGTGGCATGAACGGGTCTCCAAAACTGAAATTGGCGAAATCTATCGTGGCGCCTCCTTGCTGCTGGTGATTTTGGGCAGTAGCGACTTCGAAAACGGCGTGCTGACCGGCAAGTTTTTCGAATATCTGGCCTTTGGCAAACCCGTGTTGGCGGTGGCGCCGGAAAACTCGGAACTGGCCAAGATCGTCAATCAATATGGGCTGGGGCTTGCTAGCGACGATCCGGCCAGGATTTCGGCCTATCTGAATTCTTTGCTGGAAGGCACGGCGCCTGCCGTGATGGAGCCGCCAGTGGAATTGTCGATCGAATTCCAGTTGTCCCGGTTGTATGATGCGTGTGGGCTGGCGGCTGGAGGGGACGGGGAAAAATGAAAGGCTTTTTCATCGATTTGATCCGGGATCGCGGCGTGTGGGGGCTCTATCTGGTCAATTTCGTCTTCCAGAAGATTTTGCGCATCACGAGCGGCAAGGTCAGCCTGCTGCATTTCACTAATGTCATCTCGGCTGAGCAGGGCTTTGAACTGGTGGGAGAGGGCAGGTTTGCCGAACGCTGCTTGCGCATCAATGGTGGCATCGTCATTCAGGCCGGCAATGGCGTCAGGCTTGACCGTTCCGTGCTGCTGGGGCCGGGGGTCAAGATTTTTAGCGGCAACCATGATCCGGATGATTTCGCCAAGCCATCCTTGCCTAGCGCGCCCATCGAAATCGGCGCCGATTGCTGGATCGGCGCCAATGCGGTCATACTGCCGGGCGTTCGCCTGTTGTCGCGAACCATCGTCGGCGCGGGAAGTGTGGTGACGCGCAGTGTGGACGAGAGAAATGTCATCATCGCCGGGAATCCGGCAAAAATTGTCCGTCAGCGGACAAAGAAGGATTGAAGCTGTCAGCCGTTGGCTGGTAGAAAAGTTAAGAATTTTGCGCAGGTCATTTTTCTGGGGATTGATCGCTTATGCACCAATTTTTTCAGCCTATCGTTGACCGAAAAATCCGTTTTGCCCTGGTCGGGTGCGGAAGGATCTCGAAAAATCATTTTGCGGCATTGCGCGAACATCAGGCGCGAGCCGAACTGGTTGGGGTCTGCGATGTCGATCCGCAAGCGCTGCAAGCCGCCGTGGCCGAAACCGGCGCACGTGGCTATCCCAGCCTGACGGAGATGCTTAAGGACACCGATGCCGATATCGTCATTTTGACGACGCCGAGCGGCCTGCATCCGGAGCAGGCCATGCAGGTGGCGGCCTCGGGGCGGCATGTGATGACGGAAAAGCCGATGGCGACGCGCTGGCACGATGGCCTGCGCATGGTCAAGGCCTGTGACGAGGCCGGTGTGCGCTTGTTCGTCGTCAAGCAGAACCGCAAGAACGCCACCTTGCAATTGCTCAGGAACGCCATTCTGAAGGAACGTTTCGGCCGGATTTACATGGTCAATATCAACGTGTTCTGGACGCGCCCGCAGTCCTATTATGAAAGTGCGGCTTGGCGCGGCACCTGGGAATTCGATGGCGGCGCCTTCATGAACCAGGCCAGCCATTACATCGATTTGCTCGACTGGCTGATCGGGCCGATTGAAAGCGTGCAAGCCTACACGGCAACGCTGGCCCGCAACATCGAAGTGGAAGATTCCGGCGTGATGAGTATCCGCTGGCGTTCCGGGGCGCTCGGCTCGGTCAATGTGACCATGCTGACCTATCCCAAAAATCTGGAAGGCAGCATCACTATCCTGGGCGAAAAAGGGTCGGTGCGGGTGGGCGGCGTGGCCGTCAATGAAATCCAGCACTGGGAATTCGATACGCCGGACGCGGACGACGCCAAAATCGCCTCGGCCAGCTATGAGACGACCTCCGTCTATGGTTTTGGCCACCCGCTGTACTACGACAACGTGATCAACGTCCTGCGCGGCGAAGCACTGCCGGAAACCGACGGGCGTGAAGGCTTGAAATCGCTCGAACTGCTGATTGCTGCTTATTTGTCGGCTCGTGACGGCAAGCGCGTGGCTTTGCCGCTTGAGTATTGACATGCCGGCGATGATTCATCCCAGCGCGATTGTCGATGAGGGCGCGATCATCGGCGAAGGCACGCATGTCTGGCATTGGGTGCATGTCTGCGCTGGCGCCCGCATCGGTGAAAAATGCTCGCTTGGCCAGAATGTGTTTGTCGGCAACGATGTGGTGATCGGCAATAACGTCAAAATCCAGAACAACGTTTCCGTCTATGACGCGGTGCGCCTGGAAGACAATGTTTTTTGCGGGCCGAGCATGGTGTTTACCAATGTCTTCAATCCGCGCTCCGAAATTGCCCGTAAAAGTGAATACCGTCCGACCATGGTTCGCCAAGGCGCGACTCTGGGGGCCAATTGCACCATTGTTTGCGGGACGACTATTGGCGAATACGCATTTGTTGGCGCCGGGGCGGTGGTCAGCCGCGATGTGCCGGCCTTTGCGCTGATGACCGGCGTTCCTGCCCGCCGCGCAGGCTGGATGTGCCGTTGCGGTGTCAAATTACCCAAGGCTGCTGAAAATTCTGAGGTGTGCTGCCCTGCCTGCGGCAGCCGTTATGCGCTGAAATCCGGGCGTTGCGAATTGTTGTCGGGAAAATAATTGAGACTCGAATTCATTGATCTGAAAGCGCAGTACCGGAGCCTGAAAGACGAGATTGACGGGCGCATCCAGAAAGTGCTCGACCACGGCCAGTTCATTCTCGGGCCGGAAGTGTGGGAACTGGAAACTCGGCTGGAAGCCTATACCGGCGCACCGCATTGCATCACCGTGGCTTCGGGGACAGAAGCACTGCTGATTTCGCTGATGGCGATGGGTGTCGGGCGCGGCGACGAAGTCATCACCTCGCCGTTTTCCTTTATCGCGGCAGCGGAAATGATTGCCTTGCTGGGGGCAACGCCGGTGTTTGTCGATGTCGAGAGGGACACCTGCAATCTCGATCCGAACAAGCTTGAAGCGGCCGTCACGCCGAAAACGAAGGCGATCATCCCGGTCTCGCTGTACGGCCAGACTTGCGATATGGATGAGATCAATGCCATCGCGGCGCGGCATGGCGTGACCGTTATTGAGGATGCGGCGCAGAGTTTTGGCGCTACCTACCGTGGCCGGCGCAGTTGCAATCTTTCCTCCATCGCCTGCACCAGCTTCTTCCCGAGCAAGCCGCTGGGCTGCTATGGCGATGGCGGCGCCTTGTTTACCAGCGATGATAAACTGGCAACGATCATGCGCCAGATACGTGTGCACGGGCAGGAACGCCGCTATTTCCATTCGCGTATCGGGGTCGGCGGACGCATGGATACCCTGCAATGCGCCATTGTGCTGGCCAAGCTCGATTCCTTCGATTGGGAAGTCGAACGCCGCCTACAGATTGGCGACGAATATCTGCGCCTGTTGCAGGGCGCCGAGGGAATTGCGCTGCCGGTCGTGCGTCCGGATCGCACCAGCGTCTGGGGACAATTCACTGTGCAGGCCGAAAACCGGCCACTGCTGGAATCGAAATTGCGTTCGGCCGAAATTCCGCTGGCCGTGCATTATCCGTTGCCCCTGCATTGCCAACCGGCCTACGAAGGCCTGTGCAGGCGGGTGGGTAGCATGGAAAATGCCGAAAGGCTGGCGCAGCGCGTGCTGAGCTTGCCGATGCATCCTTTTCTCGACCCGGAAACGCAGAACAAAATCGTCGAAGCCGTTCGCGGAGGCCAGCGTGGCTAAGAAAATCCTCACCGTCATCGGCGCGCGTCCACAATTCATCAAGGCGGCGGCGGTTTCGCGCGTGATCCGCGAGAAATTCTCGGCGCAAGTCGAGGAAGTGCTGGTGCATACCGGCCAGCACTACGACCGGAACATGTCCAAGGTGTTTTTCGAGGAACTGGGCATTCCCAAGCCGAAGTACAACCTGGCTATTGCCGGAGGCAACCACGGCGCGATGACCGGGCGCATGCTGGAGTCAATCGAACAGGTGCTGCTGGATGAAAAGCCCGACTGGGTGCTGGTCTACGGCGATACCAATTCGACCCTGGCCGGTGCTTTGGCGGCAGCGAAACTTCATATTCCGGTAGCGCACGTCGAAGCTGGTTTGCGCTCCTTCAATATGCGCATGCCGGAGGAAATCAACCGGATTGTCACCGATCGCCTGTCCACGCTGCTGTTCTGCCCGACCGAAGCCGCTATCAGGTGCCTGCAGGCCGAGGGAATCAGCAAGGGCGTGTTCAATGTCGGCGATGTCATGTACGACGTTGCCCTGCGTTGTCTGGGGGATGCGAATCAGCGCAAGACGGCGATCCTGAATGCCTACGGGCTGAAGGAAAAACAATTCGTGCTGGCGACCTGCCACCGCGCTGAAAACACGGACGATGCCGCCCGTCTGCGCGAAATTTGCCAGGGGCTGGCCGATGTGGCCGCTGAATTGGAAGTACTGCTGCCGGTGCATCCACGTACCCGCAAGATGATTGCCGAACAGGGGTTGGCCGAGACCTTGGGCAAGGTCAGGCTGGTCGAACCGCTGTCTTTCCTGGAAATGCTGGTACTCGAACAAGCTGCCCACGTGATCGTCACCGATTCGGGTGGCGTGCAGAAAGAAGCGTTTTTCTACCAAGTGCCTTGCGTCACCATGCGCGATGAAACGGAATGGGTCGAGACGGTAGAACTGGGTTGGAATGCCTTGGTGGGAGCCAAACGGGATTTGATTCGGCAGGCTGTTTTAGCTGCCGCGCCCGGCGAGCAGGGTTACAAGCCTTATGGCGATGGCCGGGCCGGGGAAAAAATACTGGAAATATTGCTCCAGCAGGGGTGAGGAGTTTGTTCTGGAATCTGGTGCGGTTCTGTTTTAGAAGATCAAAGACAAATTAGGCATATAAGGGCATGGCGAGCATAGCCGAGGAATTCACCAGATTGGTTTAAATAATGGAGTTAAAAAAGTGGACAGGAAGACAGTCGTAGCAGCGATTCTGTTTTTAATATTATTCATTCCAAGTTTTGCATCTGCTGAGTGTCAGGTAAAACCAGAAAAGGAAAGCATCAATTCGGTAATAAATAACAAAAACAAATTTGAGGAGCGGGGGACGTACGACGACTTGATGTGTCTGGCGAAGGCATACTTTTATTCTGGGAATTTCAAAGAATCGGATCGCTATTATTCAATACTTATAAAAACGGCAAAAACGGATCGTGGTATTTCCGCCGCATTGAGCGGATCCGCCACGTCAAAAAAATATCTTGGGCAAAGCGAAGAAGCAATCGCATTGCTAAAAAGAAGCTTGGAGATCGAAGTCAAGCTCAACGACAGGCAAGCACAGGGGGCTGCCTTGGCAAATATGGCGTCCATCTATGGCGACATGGGCAAATCTGAAGAGTCTATAAATAAATCTCTGGAATCCATCAAGTTTCTCTCAAACCAGCACGATATTTCAGCTACGCTAAACAACGTGGCGATGGGGTATCGTGATATGAACAACGAAAACGACTCGTTGAAATATATCAATATGGCCATAGCAAACGATCGGAAATACTCGCTTAACGACTATTTGCCGATACACAAGATTAATAAGGGTGTCATTCTTGGAACTTTCAACAAAACCCGACTGGCGATCGTTGAGCTTACTGAAGGGACTTCACTTGCAAAGGAACAAGGAAATCTTTTCTGGGAAATGAATGGAAACTATCGTCTCGCAATGTCGCACCACAGGAATGGAAATCAAAAGGAAGCGGCGCTTTGTATCAGTAATGCCATAAATTTAAGCAAGCAGCTGCAATTGCCGGGTCGCCAGAAGAACTTTGAGGATGCTGAGAAAATTATTCTGAGGGCGAAGCGGGCGCGCATGTCAATCAAAGGGGTTAGGGACGAATAAACAAGAAATAATAGAAAGGGCGAAATACCGCGAAATACCGGGACGCCAATTTTTGTTCGATTTAAGAGCCAACGCCAGCGATTTCGAGAATAACGGCAAGATAGTCAAAAGTAGTTTTCTTGCATAGGTTTTGAAGAGAGGATTTAGTGAGTACCCATCAGCATGAAATAGAGTCCGGCGAGCGCTTTGGTTTTGGCGAAAACTGGGCGCGTTTTTTGTCCGGTTTGAATGAAGAAAAAATTAATGAAGCCATGCGTTCCCTGCAGGAAAAATTGGCGGTCGATACGTTGCAGGGCAAGACCTTTCTCGACATTGGCTCCGGCAGCGGCCTGTTTTCGCTGGCCGCCCATCGCTTGGGGGCGAAGGTGCGTTCCTTCGATTTCGATCCGGCCTCGGTGGGCTGTACGCGCAAGTTGAAAGAGATGTTCGCCGCAGATTGCACGGACTGGGTGGTGACCGAAGGTTCGGTTCTGGATGAGGCTTTCCTGCAGGATTTGGGCTGCTTCGATATCGTCTATTCCTGGGGGGTGCTGCACCATACCGGCGATATGCTGCGGGCCTGGGAAAATGCGGCAGCGCGCGTGGCGCCGCAAGGCACGCTCTTTATCGCCATCTATAACGACCAGGGCTGGGTGAGCAGGTATTGGACAGCGGTGAAAAGGCTCTATAACCGCTGCACGATTTCCAAGCCCTTTTTGATTCTGGCGCATGCCCCGTATCTGCTGGGGGTGCGCTGGCTGGTGCGCACCGTGAGCCGGCGACCGCTTGAACGGGGCATGAGCCTGTGGCACGACATGATCGACTGGCTGGGTGGCTATCCTTTCGAGGTGGCGCGGCCCGAAGGGTTGCTGCGCTTTTTCCGCGACCGCGGCTTTATGCTGACCGAAATGACGACCTGCGGCGGAATGGGGTGCAATGAGTTTGTCTTCAAGCGTCACTGACCGCCGTATCCGCGTTCTGCATATCATCAACGGTCTCAATGTTGGCGGGGCGGAACGGATGCTGTGGAAATTGCTGGCGCAGGCGGATCGCGACCGTTTTGACATGCGCGTGCTCAATCTGCTCAAGGGGGGGCAGATCAGCGAGGAGATCAAGGCCTTGGGCATTCCGGTCGGCGAATTGAACCTGCACTCGCCCTATACAGCGTGGAAGGGCCTCTTCGCCTTGCGCAGTTTTTTGCGCCAGACCGATCCGGACGTGGTGCAAGGCTGGATGTATCACGGCAATCTGGCGGCCTGGTGCGCCACCAAAATGGCGCGGCGCAAGACGGCGCAAACCTGGGGGGTTCGCCATAGCCTGCACGATATGGCGCGGGAGAAAAAGACGACACAGGCGGTGATCCGGCTGTGCGCCTGGCTTTCCGGTAGCCCGGATCGCATCCTGTTCAATTCCGAGCGCTCGCGCTTGCAACACGAGGCCATCGGGTACAACCCGGCGGTTTGCGAAACCATCCCCAACGGATTTGATGTGGCAGCCTATCGACCCGATGCGCAAGCACGCCAGCACTTGCGTGCCGAATTCGGATTGGCGCCGGAAATGCTGCTGGTGGGTTTGGTGGCGCGTTTTCATCCGCTGAAGGATCAACCGGGCTTTATCAAGGCGGCGCGTCTGGTCAGCCCAAAATTTCCTGACGTACATTTTGTTCTGGTGGGGCGCGAGGTGGAGCGGAACAATCCGGCGCTGGATTGCGCCAGCTTGCCGCTGGAAATTCTCAAGAAATTCCATTTCTTGGGCGAGCGCTCCGATATTCCGCACATTACGGCGGGGCTGGATGTTGCCGTCTCGTCGTCGATTTCAGAGGGTTTTCCCAACACCATCGGCGAGGCCATGAGTTGCGGCCTGCCGTGCGTGGTGACGGATGTGGGCGATTCGGCCTGGCTGCTCGGCGAATGCGGCCGGGTGGTGCCGCCTTCCGATCCTCAGGCGTTGGCAGCGGCGCTCGTCAGCCTGCTCGAATTGCCGGAAGCCGAGCGGAAACGTCTGGGCGCCGAGGCGCGACAGCGTGTCATCGAGTTGTTTTCCATCGACGCGGTGACCGAACGTTACCAGCAACTTTATCGGGCACTTTGCCCGCACAAGGCGGCCTGAAATGTGCGGCATCGCCGGTCTTTTGGGCTATCGCACGTCGAACATGGAAACGGTGTTGCGTGCCATGGGCGAGACGATTGCGACGCGCGGGCCGGATGATTCAGGTCTCTTCGTCGACGCTGAAGCCGGCCTCGGCCTGGTACACTGCCGCCTGTCGGTACTCGATCTCAGTCCTGCCGGCCATCAGCCAATGTCTTCCGCGTGTGGGCGTTTCGTCATGGTCTTCAATGGCGAAATCTACAATCACGGCGAACTGCGGGCGCAACTGGAGCAGGAAGGGGGCGTTTCTCCATGGCGCGGGCATTCCGATACGGAAACGCTGCTGGCGGCCGTGGCGGCGTGGGGACTGGAACGAACCTTGGGTCGAGCGGTGGGCATGTTTGCGTTGGCTTTGTGGGATCGCCAGGAAAAATGCCTCTTGCTGGCGCGTGACCGCCTGGGCGAAAAACCGCTGTATTACGGCTGGGTGGACGGCGCGCTGGTCTTTGCCTCGGAACTGAAAGTTCTGAAAGCGATTCCGGGTTTTCGCGGGGAGATCGACCGTGGCGCCTTGTCGCTGTTCATGCGTCACAACTATG
Source organism: Pseudomonadota bacterium (assembly GCA_022705135.1). GTDB lineage: Bacteria > Pseudomonadota > Gammaproteobacteria > Burkholderiales > Rhodocyclaceae > UBA1934. The sequence goes on from JAKJFA010000029.1 coordinate 15,092, forward strand.
TGCCAGCGCCGTATTCGATCAATCGCGATATTTTCAAGCTGAATCCCGGCGGCTGGTTGGCTTTGCGGCCCGGCGATGTCGAGCGGAAAGCATTGCCCCAGGTCCAAACGTATTGGTCGATCAGACAAGTCGCGGAGGCGGGCGCGCAAGCCCGGCGACAGTTTGCTTCGGATGCGGAAGCGGCCGATGTCTTTGAAACCGCATTGCGTCAGGCGGTGCGCGGCCAGATGGTGGCCGATGTACCCTTGGGCGCGTTTTTGTCGGGTGGGGTCGATTCCTCGGCGATTGCCGCCTTGATGCAGGCGGAAGCGCGCCAGATGGGCGCGCCAGCGGTGAAGACCTTCACCATTGGTTTCCATGAGCAGCAGTACGACGAAGCGCCGCATGCGAAGCAGGTTGCACAGCATCTGGCCACCGAACATACCGAACTCTATGTCACGCCGCAGGATGCGCTGGCGGTGATTCCCCGAATGGCGCAGGTTTTCGATGAGCCTTTTGCCGATTCCTCGCAAATTCCCACTTTCCTGTTGGCGCGCATGGTACGCCAGCATGTGACGGTGGCGCTGTCTGGCGATGGCGGTGACGAACTGCTGGGCGGCTATGATCGCTATGCGCTGGCGGAAAAACTGGCCGCCCGCTTTTCAGGCTGGCCGCAGGCCATGCGCTCGTTGGCCGGTGGCTTGATTCGCGCCATGCCGGTGGCTGGCTGGAATCTGGGTCAGAAAGCGCTGTCCCCGTTGTTGCCAGCAAGTTTGCGTTCCGTCAATTTGGGCGACAAATTGCACAAAGGTGCGGAATTGCTGGGGCATGACCGCTTCGAATCGCTTTATCGGAGTTTGATCAGCCATTGGCATCCGGCGCAGGTGGTGATTGGCGGCAACGAGCCGCCGACAGTGTTGACGGCGCCGTGGCCGCAGCAGTTGCCACTGACTGAGCAAATGATGCTGATCGATAGCCAGACCTATTTGCCGGACGACATCCTGGTCAAGGTCGACCGCGCGGCAATGGGCGTGAGCCTGGAAACGCGGGCGCCACTGCTCGATCATCGGGTGCAGGAATTGGTCTGGCAATTGCCTTTTGAATTCAAGGTGCGGGCTGGGACGAGCAAATGGCTGTTGCGTCAGGTGTTGTACCGTCATGTGCCGCAAAATCTGATCGAGCGGCCGAAAATGGGTTTTGCCCTGCCGTTGGGTGCCTGGCTGCGTGGGCCGCTGCGCGATTGGGCCGAAGCGCTTCTCGACGAAGCGCGTTTGCGTCAGGAGGGCTATTTCAATCCCGCGCCGATTCGGCGCAAGTGGGCCGAGCATTTGGCGGGCAAGCGCAACTGGCAATATCACCTGTGGGATGTGCTGATGTTCCAGTCCTGGCTGGAGGGCCAATGAGTCGGCGTTTGCTGGTGGTCTGTAACGACCTCAACTTTTTCCTGCTGCATCGCCTGCCCGAAACCACGGGAGCTTTGCAGGCCGGCTATGAAGTTCATGTGGCGACACCGCCCGGCGACCGCGTTTCCGAAGTGTTGGCGCACGGTTTTGTGCACCACACCTTGGCGCTTTCGCGCAGCGGGCGCAATCCGCTGCGCGAATTGGCTACATTCTTTGGTTTCTGCCGCCTGTTCCGGCAGGTGCGGCCCGATCTGCTTTACCTGATGACCATCAAGCCCATTTTGTACGGTGGTATTGCCGCCCGCCTGACCGGCGTGAAGGCTGTGGTGGCGGCGGTGTTCGGTCTGGGTTATGTGTTTACCGACGAAAAGCGGACAACACGCCTGCTCAGGAAGGCGGTGTCCTTCGTTTATGGCTTGGCACTGGGCAAGCGCAATTTGCGCACCATTTTCCAGAATCCGACAGATCGTGACGTACTGGTAGGTTTGGGGGCGGTCGCTCAAGAGAAGACGGTGGTGATTCGCGGCTCAGGCGTCGATTTGCGGAAATTCGAGGTGAGACCGGAACCGGCTGACCCGGTGATTGTCCTGATGGCGGCGCGCCTGCTACGCGATAAAGGCGTGACGGAATTTGTCGAGGCAGCGCGGCAACTGAAAGTGCAGGGGATCAATGCCCGTTTTCTGTTGGCAGGCAGTCCCGATGAAGGAAATCCGTCGAGTTTTAGCCAGGCCGATCTGGAAAAATGGCGGCAAGAAGGGAACGTTGAATTTCTGGGTTATCGTTCCGACATGCCGGTGCTGCTCTCGAAAGCCCATATTGTGGTGCTGCCGTCTTACCGCGAAGGGTTGCCGCGGGTGCTGGAAGAGGCAGCGGCCTGCGGCCGTGCCATCGTGACGACCGACGTGCCGGGCTGCCGCGATGCCATTGTTCCCGGAGAAACTGGTTTGCTGGTGCCAGTGCGCGATGCCGGTAAGTTGGCCGAGGCGATCCGCTTGTTGGTGGAAGATGCCCCATTGCGACACAAGATGGGGGAATCCGGACGCAAACTGGCCGAACGTTGCTATGCTGTCAAGATGATTGTCCAGGCGCATCTCTCGTTGTATCAGGAATTATTGGGACCGGCCCGATGACAGGCGCGCGCACTATTTTTGTGACCGGAGCTACGGGCTTTGTCGGATCGGCGCTGGTGGCTGGCTTGGCGGGCGATGAACGCTATCAGGTACGGGCCGCCGTGCATGGCCACGAAAAAAAGTTTCCTGAACAAGTGGAAACGGTCAATGGTTTTGATCTAGCACAGCCCGGCGATTGGGCGGGAATGCTGCAGGGCGTGGATAGCGTAATCCACGCAGCCGGTCGCGTGCATGTTATGCACGAAACGGCAGGCAATGCTTTGGCCGAATATTACCGCATTAATGTGCAGGGAACGCAAAGCCTGGCGCAGCAGGCGGCAGCAGCCGGCGTGCGCCGGTTCATTTTTCTCAGCACGGTCAAGGTTAATGGCGAGGAGACTTTTGATCAACCCTTTACTGCCAAAGATCAACCGCAGCCGCTAGATGCATACGGAATCAGCAAGTGGGAGGCCGAGCAGGTACTAAGCCAAATTGGCGCGGCAACCGGTATGGAAATTGTGATTTTGCGTCTGCCACTGGTGTATGGGATGGGCGTTGGCGGCAATTTTGCCGCCATGCTGCGCATGCTGCATAAGCCCTGGCCCTTGCCGCTGGCGGCGGTGCGCCATAACCGGCGCAGTCTAGTAGCACTGGATAATGTGATTGATCTGACCATCATGTGTATCGATCATCCGGCTGCGGCAAACTGTGCCTGGATGATCAGTGATGGCGAGGACGTTTCGACTGCCGATTTACTTCGCCGCACGGCTGTAGCGATGGGGCGGGAGGTCAGATTGTTTCCGTTCCCAAGCGGCTTGTTGCGCCTGGGGGCTGTGTTGATCGGCAAATCGGAAGTCGCCCGCCGCCTGCTGGGGTCGTTGCAGGTCGACATGAGCGAAACCCAGCGGTTGTTGGGCTGGAATCCGCCGGTCAGCCTTGAGGAAGGCTTGCGGCGGGCGGTTGGGAAGCGTGGAGTACGGGCCGTTCCATGAGTTTGAAGCGTTTTGTCGATATCATGTGGGGATTGTTGGCCTTGGTGGTTTTGCTGCTGCCGATGTTGCTGGTGTTTCTGGCGGTGAAGCTGACTTCGAAAGGCCCGGTGCTATATTGGTCCGATCGGGTTGGGCGGCACAACCGGATTTTCAAAATGCCGAAATTCCGTAGCATGCAGGTAGGAACGCCGGCCCTGGCTACCCATTTGTTGAGTGATCCGAATGCCTATTTGACGCCGATCGGTTCCTTTTTGCGAAAAACCAGCCTCGATGAACTGCCACAGCTTTGGAGCATCTTGAAGGGCGATATGAGTTTTGTCGGGCCGCGGCCGGCCTTGTTCAATCAGGAGGATTTGATTGCTTTGCGCACGGCGCAGGGTGTTCATGAACTGATGCCTGGCCTGACCGGCTGGGCGCAGATCAACGGGCGGGACGAATTGCCGATCCCGGAAAAGGTCAAGCTGGATGCGGAATATCTGCAGAAACGATCTTTGATGTTCGATTGCAGAATCCTCTGGCTTACCTTCGTTAAAGTCATCCGGCGGGATGGCGTCAGTCATTGACAGTGTGAGGCAATCATGCCCTTGAATAAACTTGCGGTGCCGGTACTGGCCATGCCGCGCGCAGCCAAGCGCCTGCTGGCTTTGGCGGTGGATGCCAGTCTGTGTGTGTTGACGGTTTGGTTGGCGTTCTATTTGCGGCTGGATGAGTGGGTGACATTCAGCGGGAATTCTTTCTGGCGGCCGCAATGGGCCGTTTTGGCATCGCTCATTTTTGCTTTGCCCGTTTTCGTTGCTTCAGGGCTTTACCGTGCCATTTTCCGCTATTCGGGGTGGCCTGCCATTGCTGCTGTGGCCAAGGCAACGCTGATTTATGGCCTGCTGTTTGCGGCGGTTTTTACCGCCATTGGGGTGCCAGGCGTTCCGAGAACTGTCGGTCTGATTCAACCGATGTTGCTGGTTTTTGCGGCGGGTGCTTCACGTGCCTTGGCCAGGTTATGGCTCGGAGGGATGTATCAAAGCCAGCTCAAATTGGCCGCCTTGCCCAGGGTGCTGATTTATGGCGCGGGCTCTGCGGGCCGTCAGCTTGCGGCAGCGATGGCCAATAGCCAAGAGATGCGGGTGGTGGGTTTTCTCGACGACGATGACCGTCTGCATGGCCATGTGCTGAACGGCCTGCCCATCTATAGTCCGGCTGATCTGGAAGGGTTGGTGGAATCGCTGAAGATCAGCGATGTGCTGCTGGCCTTGCCTTCTGCATCGCGCCATCGCCGTAACGAGATCCTGAGCCAGATGATGAACGTCAAGGTTTCGGTGCGCACTTTGCCCAGCGTGTCCGATTTGGCGCAAGGCAAGGTGACGACTTCCGATGTGCGCGAACTGGATATCGATGATCTTCTGGGGCGTGATCCGGTGGTGCCGAACCACTTCCTTCTTGGCAAGAATGTGATCGGTAAAGTGGTGCTGGTGACCGGGGCTGGCGGATCGATCGGCAGCGAATTATGCCGCCAGATTCTACAGGCCGGCCCGGCGACGCTTTTGCTGGTTGAATTGAGCGAATTCGCCCTTTACCGCATTCATCAGGAATTACAGGCGAGACTGGCAAATCAGCCGGATTCGGGCATTCGCCTGGTGCCGCTGCTGGCTTCCGTCCGCGACGAGGAGCGTATGCGTGAAATCATGGTGACCTGGAAGCCGCAGACGGTCTATCATGCCGCCGCCTACAAGCATGTACCCCTGGTCGAGCACAATCCGGCCGAAGGCATCAAGAACAATGTTCTGGGAACATTGGCGGCAGCGCGTGCCGCAGTCGAACAGGGCGTGGCCGATTTTGTGCTGATCAGTACCGACAAGGCGGTGCGTCCGACCAATATCATGGGCGCCAGCAAGCGTTTGGCCGAAATCGTTCTTCAGGCCCTGGCAGCGGAATCTTCCGGTACGCGCTTTTCGATGGTTCGTTTTGGCAATGTGCTGGGGTCTTCGGGGTCGGTGGTGCCGAAATTCCGCCAGCAGATCCGCGATGGCGGGCCGGTGACGGTGACGCATGCCGACATTACCCGCTATTTTATGACCATTCCGGAGGCGGCCCAGCTTGTGATCCAGGCCGGGGCGATGGCCAAAGGGGGCGATGTCTTTGTGCTTGATATGGGCCAGCCGGTCAAGATCATGGACCTGGCGGTGCGCATGATCGAGTTGTCGGGCTTGACGGTGCGCGATGAGGAAAATCCGGACGGTGATATCGAAATCGAAGTCACTGGCCTGCGTCCTGGCGAAAAACTCTACGAAGAATTGCTGATTGGGGATAATCCGAAACCCACCTCGCATCCCCGCATTATGAAGGCGCATGAGGAATTTCTGCCCTGGCCGCAACTTGAGGAAAAACTGAATGCCTTGCGCGTTGCGCTCGATGTCAATGATGTCGGCGTGGTGCGGCGCATGCTTGAACAACTGGTTTCCGGTTACCAGCCGCATGAAGAAATAGTCGATTGGATTTATCTGGAGCAAAAAATGGAGGCGGCTCAGTGATTGCCCCACCTTTTATTGACTTACCGCAATGCCGTTGCCGACCCGGTACGGTTCGATTGCCGGGCTCCAAGAGTATTTCCAACCGCGTGCTGCTTTTGGCGGCCTTGTGCGAAGGCGAGACGGAAGTGCGCGACCTGCTGGTTTCCGACGATACCGAGCGCATGCTGGATGCCTTGCAAACGCTGGGCGTTGCGGTGACGGAACGCGAGGGCATCTGGAAAATTGGCGGATGTGGCGGACGTTTTCCGGTGCGGCAGGCGGAATTGTTTCTCGGTAATGCTGGGACGGCTTTTCGACCCTTGACGGCGGCGTTGGCTCTATCGGGCGGCGACTACATGCTGAAGGGCGTGGCGCGCATGCATGAGCGGCCGATTGGCGATTTGGTCGACGGGTTGCGCCAGTTGGGCGCGGAAATCGAGTATCTGGGCAACGAAAGTTATCCTCCGCTCAGGATAGGGAAGGGAGAAGGGGCAAGGGAGAAGGGTAAAACCCCGCTTGTCACCAGTGTCAAGGGAAATGTCTCAAGTCAATTTCTAACGGGGTTGCTGATGGCATTGCCGCTCACCGGCGTTGAAACGACGGTGGAGGTGATGGGCGAGCTCATTTCCAAGCCGTATATCGAGATCACCCTGGCGACGATGCGCCGCTTTGGCGTGGAAGTCCGACGCGAAAGCTGGCAGCGCTTTGTCGTGCCGGCCAATAGCCGCTATGTCTCGCCGGGTGTTGTCTATGTCGAGGGCGATGCTTCTTCCGCCTCGTATTTTCTGGCGCTGGGCGCGATCGGTGGTGGGCCGGTGCGGGTGGAAGGCGTCGGGCGCGATTCCATCCAGGGCGATGTGCGTTTTGCCGAGGCTTTGGCGCAAATGGGCGCGCAGATCAGCATGGGGCCGAACTGGATTGAGGCTTCCGCGCCACTGCAGGGCTTGCAAGGCGTCGATCTCGATTGCAATCACATTCCCGATGCCGCCATGACGCTGGCGACGACAGCGCTGTTCGCGCAAGGGCCGACCAAACTGCGCAACATTGCCAGTTGGCGGGTGAAAGAGACCGACCGTATTGCTGCTATGGCGACCGAATTGAGGAAATTCGGCGCGGTGGTGGAGGAGGGAGTCGACTACCTGCGAATTACGCCTCACTCCTCACTCCTCACCCCGCACAGCGGCATCGCCACGTATGACGATCATCGCATGGCCATGTGTTTTTCGCTGATGGCCTTGGGGACGCCGCTCAGGATCAACGACCCGGGCTGCGTGGCCAAAACCTTTCCCGATTATTTCGAGCGTTTTGCCAGCGTGACGCAGGCGGCGCCGGTCATCGCCATCGATGGCCCATCCGCTTCCGGCAAAGGCACGGTAGCGGCGCGGGTGGGCAAGGCTTTGGGCTTTGCTTTCCTCGATTCCGGCGCGCTCTATCGGCTGACGGCTTTGGCGGCGAGGCGCGCCGGTGTGGCCTGGGATGATGAAGCGGGTGTGGCGGCGATTGCTGCTGCTTTACAGGTTGAATTTGGCGAAGACAGCATTTTGTTGGCTGGCGAGGAGGTGGGCGAAGCCATCCGCAGCGAGGAAATGTCGGCCGGCGCCTCGCAGGTCGCGGTGTTGCCGGCGGTGCGGGCGGCGCTGCTCTACCGTCAGCGCGTTTTCAACCGCTTTCCCGGCTTGGTGGCCGATGGGCGCGATATGGGCTCGGTGGTCTTTCCACAAGCGGTTTTGAAGGTTTTTCTGACTGCTTCGGTCGAAGCACGCGCGGAAAGACGGACTAAGCAGTTGATCGAAAAAGGATTCTCTGCTAACCTCGCGCTTCTTTTGCAGGAACTGCGCGAACGCGACGAACGGGATTCCCGGCGGGCGGTGGCGCCGCTCCGGCAGGAGGCAGAGGCCAAGTTGCTCGATACCACGGCACTATCCATCGAACAAGCGGTGGAGCAGGTGCTGGCTTGGAGCAAAGAAGCCCTGCGATAGCGTGTTGCCGGCCGTCGGCCGGCAACATTTTTTCAATTTAACCGCCACTTTCGGTGGCAAGAAAGCTCTCTCCGTAATGGAATCTTTTGCCCAACTTTTTGAAGAAAGCCTGAATCGTCAGGAAATGCGTCAAGGCGAGGTGATCACCGCCGAGGTTGTCCTTGTGGATCGTAACTTCGTTGTGGTCAATGCCGGCCTGAAATCGGAATCCTATGTTCCCATTGAAGAATTTTTGAATGACCAGGGAGAAATCGAGGTCAAGGAAGGTGACTTTGTACAAGTTGCCATCGAAATGCTTGAGGATGGTTATGGCGCTACCCGGTTGAGCCGTGATCGCGCCAAGCGCATCGCGGCCTGGAATTATCTGGAACAAGCGCTGCATGATGGCTCGCTGGTCACTGGCGCCATTACCGGCAAGGTCAAAGGCGGTCTGACTGTGATGACCGGCGGCGTGCGCGCCTTCCTGCCTGGTTCTCTGGTCGATATGCGTCCGGTCAAGGACACCAGCCCGTACGAGGGCAAGACCATGGAATTCCGGGTCATCAAGCTCGACCGCAAGCGCAACAACGTCGTCGTTTCGCGCCGCGCCGTCCTCGAAGCGACGGCTGATGCCGATCGCGAAAAGCTGATGGACAACCTGAAAGAAGGCACCATTGTCAAAGGCGTCGTCAAGAACATCACCGACTACGGTGCGTTTGTGGACCTCGGCGGCATCGATGGCCTGCTGCACATTACCGATCTGGCCTGGCGCCGGGTTCGCCACCCGAGCGAAGTGCTGGCCGTCGGGGACGAAGTCACCGCCAAGATCCTCAAGTTCGATTCCGACAAGAACCGCGTCTCGCTCGGTTTGAAGCAGCTCGGCGAAGACCCGTGGGTCGGCATTGCCCGCCGTTACCCGGCCAATACCCGCCTGTTCGGCAAGGTCACCAATCTGACCGACTATGGCGCCTTCGTCGAAATCGAGCAGGGGATTGAAGGTCTGGTGCACGTCTCTGAAATGGATTGGACTAACAAGAACGTTCACCCCTCCAAGGTGGTGCAACTGGGCGACGAAGTCGAAGTGATGATTCTCGAAATCGACGAAGAACGCCGCCGCATTTCGCTTGGCATGAAGCAGTGCCAGGTCAATCCGTGGGAAGAATTTGCGCAAAATCACAAGAAGGGCGACAAGGTCAGGGGCGCCATCAAGTCGATCACCGACTTTGGCATCTTCATCGGCCTGCCCGGCGCCATCGACGGTTTGGTGCATCTCTCTGACCTGTCCTGGAACCAGACGGGCGAAGAGGCCATCCGCAATTTCAAGAAAGGTGACGAGGTTGAAGCAGTGGTGCTGGCCATCGACGTCGAGAAGGAGCGCATTTCCCTCGGTATCAAGCAGCTCGAAGGCGATCCCTTTACCAACTACATTGCGACGCATGAGAAAAACAGCATCGTCAAGGGAGCGGTCAAGTCGGTCGACGCCAAGGGCGCTGTTCTGGTGCTTGATGGTGAGGTCGAGGGTTATCTGCGTGCTTCCGAGTATGCCCGTGAGCGCATCGAAGACCTATCGCATGTCCTGAAGGAAGGTGCCGAGCTTGAGGTGATGATCATCAATGTCGACCGCAAGACACGTTCCATCAACCTGTCGGTCAAGGCCAAGGATCAAGCCGAGCAGCACGAGGCGATGCAGAAGCTGTCTTCCGACTCGACTTCGGCTGCCGCCGCCGGCACGACCAATCTGGGCGCGCTTTTGAAGGCAAAACTGAACCAGAAGGGTTGAGAAGGAGCGGTATGCTATGACCCGATCCGAGCTCATCATCCGGTTGGCGGAACGGTTTCCACAACTGGTGACCAAGGACGCCGATCTCGCCGTCAAAATGATTCTCGATGCGATGACTGGGGCGCTTGTCCAGGGTGATCGGATTGAGATTCGCGGATTTGGCAGCTTCGCGCTGAATTACCGGCCGCCGCGGGTGGGCCGCAATCCGAAGTCCGGGGAAAAGGTCAGCGTACCGGCCAAGTATGTTCCGCACTTCAAGGCCGGCAAAGAATTGCGCGAGCGTGTCGATCGATCGCGCTAAACTTGGTGCAATGTGTTAGATTTGGGGCGGCGCCGAGGGTGCCGCCCTTTTTTTGATGCCATGAAAAAACTGATCTGGATTTTTCGCCTCTTTCTCTTTCTGTGTTTTTTTATTTTTGCGGTGCAAAACACCGAATCCGTCGTGATGCGCCTGCTTCCGGGGCAGGGTTTTCAGGTGCCCTTGGCCATCTTGTTGCTTGTCTTTTTTGCCGCGGGCGCGCTGCTCGGGGTGTTTTCCCTGCTCGGACTGGTTTTTCGGCAGCGCCGTGAAATTGCCAGCCTCAGGCGCCAGGCTTCGGTGACTGAGAACGAAACCAAACAGGCGCCGGCAGCATGAGCGAACTGTTTGAATACTGGCAACTCTTGTTGTTTCCCGTTTTTTTTGCGCTGGGTTGGATTGCCGCGCGTGTGGATATCCGGCATGTCGTGCACGAATCCAGGGCTTTGCCGCGTTCCTATTTCCAAGGCTTGAATTTCCTGCTCAACGAGCAGCCGGACAAGGCGATTGACTCCTTTCTCGAAGTAGCCAAAGTCGATCCGCAAACTATTGAACTGCATTTTGCGCTGGGCAGCCTGTTTCGTCGGCGTGGCGAAACCGAACGGGCCATTCGCATGCACCAGAATCTGGTCGAACGAGAAGACTTGCCGGAGAATTTTCAGCTTCAGGCCCTGTCCGAACTGGGGCAGGATTACCTGAAGGCAGGGTTGCTGGATCGGGCCGAGAGCATCTTCAACAGGCTGCTGGGCTCCTCACGGCAGGAAGAGGCCAAACGTTTCCTGCTCGAGATTTTTCAGTTGGAAAAGGATTGGCAGAAAGCCATTGCGATCGCCAAGGAATTGCCGGATGCCGCGTCGCAAAAGGAAATCGCGGAGTACTACTGCGAACTGGCTGCAGCCGAAATGATGCGCTCCCGCCTGGATTCGGCGGCAGAGTATCTCGACATTGCCATGCAGCAGAACCGGAAATGTGTGCGTGCCACCTTGTTGCTCGGCGATTTGCGGGCCCAGGAAAACAGGTTGGAAGAAGCGATTTTGGCTTGGCAGCGCATCGAGCAGCAGGATGCCTCCTACCTGGCGCTGGTGGTGCAGCGCCTGATCGAGGCTTATCGCCGTCTTGACCGGAAAAATGAAGGTCTTGCCCTATTGCGCGGCTATCTGGCGCACTATCCCTCGCTTGATTTGCTCGATCTGGCGGTTCAACTGGTGTTGGAAAGCGAAGGCGACGAGGCTGCCTACCGGCTGGTGCGCGACGAGGTGCAACGTAACCCGACCCTGTTGGGACTGGAGCGGCTGGTCAGTGTGCGTCTGAGCCTGGTGTCGCCCGAAATGCGGCCCGATATCGAGTTGGCTAGGAGCATCCTGCAAAGTCATACCCGGCAGTTATCGCGTTACCG
>JAKJFA010000002.1:0-16084 GCA_022705135.1 Pseudomonadota bacterium
GCGGAAATGGGATGCCGTTAGTCTCTCAGCTCCCCACCTTTTTGGAGAACTTGTTGCACTTACTTTGTGAATCCGCGACGCCTAACAAGTCAATCAACCCGACCGCAGGGTACGGGCTTTCTCGCTCCCGCATCAGCGCCTCGGCTGCGGCGGGTTATCTCCAACGTTAGGTGCGCCCAAGGAGGAGCCTCATGCCGATTATTCGCACCATCGCATTTGTGGCGATTCTGATGAAGTCGTCCGCACTGTTTGGACAAGACAAAGACATGCAATCGTTGCATTCGCAATGGACCGACTGTGTTGTCTTTTTTGATTTCCTTTCGAAATCTAACGATGAACAACGCTCAAAGTTATTCAAAGGCCTGAGCTTCGCTCTCTCACTCGATGTGGCTCAATCAATCCCAGAGGACGAAAGGAACGCAAAATACAAAAACTCTGCTCAAATAATAGGCAAATCCATTCTGGAAGCAAAGCAAGATGGGAAAGAGCAGGAGTTTATTGAGCGCCAAACCTCTGTTTGTCTCGGCGTGTTAAAAAATGCCATGAAATCATCGTTCAAAAAGAAGAGTTCGGATTCCAACGAATCATCAACACCAATGACTCCCAAATGACATCCGCACCTAACACGTCAATCAACCCGACCGCCCAAAAGCGTCGCTTTTGGGTTCCCTCGCTGCGCTCGGCGGCGGGTTATCTCCAACGTTAGGTGCTTTCCATGAGTGAATCACATATTTTTCGCGCTAGTAAAAAGAAAACTTTCTTGCTTCTTCTTGGTTCGCTTGCATTTGTTGCAATTGGTGTTTCGATGACATCTGAAAAACCCGTGCTCGGCTGGTTATGCGCTGGTTTTTTTGGTCTTGGGATTCCTGCATCGCTTCTTATGATGTTGCCAAACGCTATGTTCTTGCGTTTAGACAGTTAGGGCTTTGAGATGGGATCAATGTTTGGAAGCCAAAAAATTCTGTGGAGTGAGGTTGATGGTTTCCGTATTTCCTCGATCCGCGGGGCAAAGATGATCGAAATTCTCTTTAACGAAAACTACACTCGCCAGAAAATTGGACGGGCAGTAGCATCAACGATTTCTGGAATGGAGGGCGCTATAGCCAACAGTTACAACGCCCCCCTCGGAGAAGTGCTCGCTACTCTTAACTCTTGGAAAGACCGCTTTGCTGCACAACGCACCTAACCCGGCGCTCAACCTCGCTCCTTTCAGTCGCTGGACGCTGCGCGATAAAGCCGCGCAGCGCCGGTTAATTCCAACGTTAGGCATTCCGCTCATGTTCGCCCCAATACTTGCTTTAGCAGTTATTTCAGTCGCATCTTCACTTTCTGCCATCGCAGCAGAGCCACCAAACAAAGGGGTAAAAATAATCACTCACATTGACAAGGAGTTCGGTACTTTTCTAGCCAATAATTGCACAGAACCACGTAAAAGTTTATGTGCGGCAATGACAGGGTTCCACTCTGGAGGAGTTCCACGAACAGCCTCGTTGGCACAACCCTACTATTTAGGACGACTACACTCACTGCGGGCAGATTTTAAGTATTCAATGGACCATCCGTATCAAAGCGCTCTCCTTATTCTTCGAAGCTCAAAGTCTGGAACTGAAGCCCGCTTTGAACAACTTCAAGCGGACTCTCCGGACGAGGAAAAGCAGATAAACGAAGCAAAAGAACAGCTTCGCAAAAAAAAGGGCATTGGAAATAGCGCCCTGCATGGCTATCTCAAAAAATTGGCGAGCCAAGGAGGTTTCTCGAAATGTGGCACAGTAGTAAACACAACTCTTTGTACCAATGAGAATAGTAAATTCCCTTTGCTTCTCATTCGGGAATCCAGTGGGAATTTTTACACAGTCGCGCTAGGAGTAATGCCGTTTATGAAAGGTAGCTTTGATAGTGCCCCAGGATTGTTTATCTCTGAGTATGTATTGCACTAAAACGCCTAACATTACGGTCAAGATCGTTCGCTTCGCTCACTGGGACGCCTGCCGGCAAGCCGGCAGCCGCCCCTTGCCTTTACGTTAGGCCAGCCATGAATCGTTTGCTCCGACTTTCCGCGTTACTCGTGTGCGTAGTCATTCAGAGCGCAACGGCCCAAGAAGCTGGTCTCGACCTCCGAGACCGAGCGCGAGAACTAGAGAAGCTAGAAGCTCAGATTGAATCTCTAGTAAAGGAGTACAAATCCCGGAAACGTATTGTTCGAGGTACGAAAGCAGGCGATTTACAACCGTACGTCAGTAGCTGTTTGAACCGCATACTTGCAGTAGTTAACGCCGATTACCCAGAAGAGGCGCGAGGGCGGCTTTATGGAAGGGTCGTACTCGCTTTCTCCATTCGCGCCTCAGGTGAGGTCTCTTCCATTGAAGTGGCGCGAAGTTCAGGACACAAGGTTTTGGATGAGGCGCTTGTTCAAGCAGTACGAAAATTGTCCCCTTTCCAGCCAATTCCGAAGGAGCACGAACTTGATTTACTTGAGGTCGTTGAAAGCTTTGAGTTTGCGCCTGGAAACGGGCACTAAGACAAGGAGCTTCGAAATGAGCGCTCGGCCTAACCCGTCGGTCAACCCGACCGCCCAACAGCGGCGCTTCGCACCACTGTTGGGTTCCCTCCGCTTCGCTCCGGCGGCGGGTTACCTCCAACGTTAGGCCGCACAAACCCATCAACGAAAGGAAACAAATGAGCAATTGGACTCCCCGCCAAGTCAGCGGCGCAACATTCGCATGTGTCGGCATATGCGCCTTACTCATACAGCCTGCTCTAACAAAAACGTTAGCGGGCACGTCTCAGTTTTTTGCGGGTTTATCGCAAGCCGGCCTAGCCGCTATCGGTTTAGGGGGGCTAGTTATCGGGGTTTATCGCTTAGCCACCAAAGACAATTAAAGGGGCCGTGGTCGAATTTCACTTCTTCAGAAAAACAAAGCCCCCGCCAACTGCTTGATTAGCGGCTGTTTTTACTTCTTCTGCAAGAACAGAAGGAAGCGCCTGAGATTAGCGCTTGAGCGTTTCCTGGCGCTGGCCATAAAGGGCATCGAAGACACGCTCCAAGGGGGCATTGCTTCCTCGTAGTCCTTCCACCACATCCCTGGCCCAATCGAAGTATTCCTCGATACGCTTTTCAGACCAAGCGGCCGGTGGCGAAGCAAGCAGGTCGCGCAGATTGCAGATTTTATCGGCCAATTTGACCAGCTTGGCACGATGGCTGATGCTGCAGGCGTGTTCAACTTGCAAGCGTTTGCGCTCTGCTTTGGGTAATGACTTGTCGTCGGTGACTTCGAGCACGATCCCGGCAATTTCCTTGCCGAAGACCGCTTCCAGTTCCTCGGGCGTGGCATCGGTATCTTCGATCGTGTCGTGCAGCATGGCCGCTGCAAGAACTTTGGCGTCGGCAATGCCGCCTTCGTTTTTCAGCACATTGGCCAAGGCAATCGGGTGATTGATATAAGGCGAGGCCTGTTTGTCCTTGCGCCGCTGGTTGCAATGCTTGTCGGCAGCAAAGGCGGTGGCGGTCAATAGCAGGCTGATGTCGTCGCGTTGGTTCATGTCTGGTTAACGGCGGTTTTGTGGTACGGATGACAGAGGCGCAGGTTTGGCTGCCGGCGGCGATGCAGAATAGCCCCATTTGTTCTGCCAGGCGGCCAGGACCATGTTGGGGTATTCCGCCTGTCCCAGGCTGCCGTTGTAACGGCCAAGCGCCCGGAACAGATCCCCTTTTTCGATATCGAGGTAATGCCGCAGGATGACGCAGCCGTACCGTAGATTGGTGCGCATATGAAAGAGATTGTCGTTCGGCTGGCCAATGACTTTGATCCAGAAGGGCATGACCTGCATATAGCCGCGGGCGCCCGCTTTCGACACGGCGTACTTGCGAAAAGCCGATTCGACTTCGATCAGGCCCAGCACCATTTGCGGATCGAGACCGGCACGCGTCGCTTCGTAATGAATCGAGCGCAGCAATTCGATGCGGTAAGCGCGGTTGGGAATGCGCTTGTTCAGCCGCTGCGACATCTCGGTCAGCCAGTCGGCGGCCTCCAGCGGATTTTTGAACGAGCTTCGCGGGGGCCGGCTGTCGGAAACCGATTTTTGCAGCGCGGCCTGCACGCTGGCCGACAGGGGTTCGTATTTCTGCGCGCCGCCAAAAGCGAGCGGCACCCAGAGCGCGAGCGCAATCAGCAGGCAGGGACGCAGCACAGCTTCTCGCGCAGGAAAGTGAGCACTTGATCTCTGGCGACCATGACCGCTTCGGCATCGCAGCGCCCTTTGTATTCGATCTGGCCGCTGGCCAGGCCGCGTTCGCCAACGACGAGGCGGTGTGGCACGCCGATGAGTTCCATGTCGGCAAACAG
The DNA here is from genome assembly GCA_022705135.1 of Pseudomonadota bacterium. Taxonomy (GTDB): domain Bacteria; phylum Pseudomonadota; class Gammaproteobacteria; order Burkholderiales; family Rhodocyclaceae; genus UBA1934. Next base: position 4,344 of record JAKJFA010000002.1, read on the forward strand.
AACGCCGGGGCGTTCGTTGCGGTCATCCAGCACGACATCAATGCCGGCGGCCTTCAAGTCGGCATACAGTTGGTCGCTCGCGGTCTTGACCGCATCGCTCTTGGCGTAGGCCATGGGGACGATGCAGACTTCAAAGGGCGCGATCGCCGCCGGAAAGATGATGCCGCGCTCGTCGTGACCCTGTTCTATGGCGGCGCCGACGATACGCGTGACGCCGATGCCATAGCAACCCATTTCCATCACCTGGGTTTTGCCTTGTTCATCGAGATAGCAGCATTCCAGGGCCTGGGCGTATTTGGTGCGCAACTGGAAAATATGGCCGACCTCGATGCCGCGGCAGATTTCCAGGGCGCCCTTGCCGTCGGGTGAGGCATCGCCGGCAAGGACATTGCGAATGTCGGCGACTTCCGGCTCCGGGACGTCACGGCCAAAATTGACACCGGTCAAGTGGAAATCTTCCTCGTTGGCGCCACAGACAAAATCGCTCATGGCAGCAACAACGCGGTCGGCGATAACGCGCACCTTGCCGAAATCAACGCCGACCGGACCGATATAACCGGGCTTGCAGCCGAGGAATTCGACGATTTCGGCTTCGGTGGCGAAACGGAACGGCGACAGCCCTTCGATCTTGCTGGTTTTGATTTCGTTCAGATCGTGGTCGCCGCGCAGCAGCAACAGCGCAAAACGCTTGCCGGATTCCTCCTCGTTGACAACGGCGATGGCCTTGACCGTACGGTTCAGGGGCAAATCAAGCAAGGCGGCAACATCCGCACACGCTGTCTTGCCCGGCGTCGGCACCTTGGCCAGGGACTGGGTAGCGGCACCGCGCGACTTTTCCGGAACGACGCCCTCAGCCAGTTCAACGTTCGCTGCGTAATCGGAATCGGGGCAATAGGCGATGGCATCCTCGCCGGAATCGGCCAGGACATGAAATTCATGCGAGCCGGTGCCGCCGATGGCACCCGTGTCGGCGGCAACCGCGCGGAAGGTGAGCCCCAGGCGCGTAAAGATGCGGCTGTAGGTCTCAAACATGTTCTGGTATTCGCGCTCCAGATCGGCATAGGAGGTGTGGAAGGAATAGGCGTCCTTCATCAGGAATTCGCGGCCACGCATGACGCCGAAACGTGGCCGGATCTCATCGCGAAATTTGGTCTGGATCTGGTAGAGGTTGATGGGGAGCTGCCGGTAGCTCTTGACATCGCGCCGGACGACGTCGGTAATGACTTCCTCGTGCGTCGGGCCGATGACGAAATCGCGCTGATGCCGATCCTTGAAGCGCAGCAGTTCCGGGCCATATTGTGTCCAGCGCCCGGATTCCTGCCACAGTTCGGCCGGCTGCACGGCCGGCATCAGCAGTTCGAGGGCGCCGGCGTGGTTCATCTCCTCGCGGATGATGGCCTCGACCTTGCGCAACACCTTGAGCCCGAGCGGCATCCAGGTGTAGATGCCGGCGGCGACGCGCTTGATGAGGCCGGCGCGCAGCATCAGTTTCTGGCTGACCACCTCAGCATCCGCCGGAGCTTCCTTCAGGGTGGTGAAAAAAAATTGCGAGGTGCGCATGGCAATGCCCTTGATTTCGTTAGGAAAGGCGAATTGTACACGCCAAGGCGGTTTTGCATGTGCCCCGCCTTTGTGAAAGAATGTCGACAACTGAAAATTTGGCAAGACAGGACTTATCATGCTCGATCGTGAAGGCTTTCGCCCGAACGTCGGCATCATCCTTTGTAACGCAAAAAACGAGGTCTTCTGGGGTAAGCGCATCCGAGAACATTCCTGGCAATTTCCGCAAGGCGGCATCAAGCGCGGCGAAACGCCGGTGCAGGCGATGTACCGCGAACTGTACGAAGAAGTCGGGTTGAAGCCGGAGCACGTGCGGATTCTGGGACGTACGAAGAGCTGGCTGCGTTACGAGGTGCCGATGCATTGGATCAAGCGCGAGTGGCGAGGGACCTACCGCGGACAAAAACAGATCTGGTTTTTGCTGCGTCTGGTGGGCCGCGACCATGACCTTAGCTTGCGTACTACCGAACATCCCGAGTTTGACGCCTGGCGCTGGAACAGCTATTGGGTCCCTCTAGAGAATGTGATCGAATTCAAGCGCCAGGTGTATGAACAGGCGCTTAATGAACTCAAGCGCTTTATTGACGCCGATCGCAGGCCGACGCGCAAGCGTTCGGCGCAGCCGGCCAAGACAGCGACGGAAGACGTGACAGGAGGTGCCCTGAAATGAACTTGTCGGGAAGGGCGTGTTGCGCCTGGATCCTCCTCTGGATGTTCCTGGCGGCGCCCTCTTTTGCCCAGTCCATTCCTGCCGAGGCAGAGCGCATGGCGCCGCGTTTTGAAGAGGACTACGACGCCAAGAAGTGGGAAGAAGTCGAGCACCAGCTGCCGCTGCCGCCGAAAGCGGAGAATCTGGCCGAGATCTACGTCAGCGCCGCGACGGAGCACCGGTTTTTTGTCGATATCAACTCCATTTCCTTGGGCAAGGACGGCGTGGCCCGCTACACCCTGGTGGTGAAAGCGTCGGGCGGCGCCACCAACGTCAGCTTTGAGGGCATACGCTGCGAAACGCGCGAGCGCCGCCCTTATGCCTTCGGACGCTCGGATGGCCGCTGGTCGAAAGCGCGGAGCAACGCCTGGGTCTATATTCGGGAAGAGCTGGCCAACCGACACTACGCCACTTTGTACAAGGAAGTGTTTTGTCCGGACAAAATCATCGCGCCCAGAATGACGGATGTGCATCATGCCTTGCGCCATCAGCAGGATGGAGCGCCCCGCCGGTAGTCTACGATCATTCCGGCAGATAGATGCTCCGGCCGTCGACGTGGAACGAGCGTAGCGGATGGCCGAAGGCGCGGTTGAGGTCGCCGCTTTGGAGGACTTCGTCGGCAGCACCGAAGGATGCGCTGCCTTTGCCATCCAGAAGCAGGATCTTATCGGCATAGCGCGCTGCCAGGTTGAGGTCGTGCATGACGAGGACGATGCTGCGCCGTTCCGAGGTCAAATGCTTGAACAGGTCCAGCATGGCCATCTGATAGTGCAGGTCGAGATGGTTGAGAGGTTCGTCGAGCAGAAACAGGCGGGGTTGCTGCGCCAGAAGCGCGGCCAGCGCGACGCGCTGCCGCTCGCCCCCCGAGAGGCTCAGAATGCTGCGCGCTTCCAGGCCCTCCAGACCGGTTGCGATGAGGGCAGAACGGGCGATTTTGAGATCCTGGGCGCTTTCCCATCGCCAGCGGCCAAGATGTGGGTGGCGGCCGATCAGCGTCGTTTCCAGAACGCTGGAGTCAAAAAAATCGGATTGTTGTTGTGTGAGCAATCCCCGGCAGCGGGCGGCGGCATCGCCACTCCAGGCTGTGTAGGGGCGGCCTTCGAGCAAGAGGTTGCCGACCGCTGGCGGGCGCAGGCCGGCCAGAGTGTGCAGCAGCAAGGTTTTACCGGCGCCGTTCGGGCCGAGGACGGCGATCAGGTGGCCGGGTGACACGGTCAGATCGAGTGCGCGGCAGAAGACCCGGTCGCCCAGGGCCACAGTGAGGTTCTCGGTGGCGAGCAAGGGCAGGGTCATCGCGGGTGCCTTCCCAGCAGAAGGAGAAAGACGGGGACGCCGATGAGCGCGGTCAGGACGCCGACCGGCAGTTGCTGTGGCGCGGCGATGCTGCGTGCCAGGGTGTCGGCAATGACCAGCAGACTGCCACCGGCCAGCACCGAGGCAGGCAGCAGCAGGCGCTGGTCATTGCCGGTGACCAGACGGACCAGGTGCGGCACGATGAGGCCGACAAAACCGATGGCGCCTGCCTGGCTGACCGCCACCGCTGTGGCGACGGCGGCGAGAAAATAGATCAGGCGGTGCAGACGGGAGACGGCGACGCCGAGCGCCCGGGCTGTATCGGTGCCTCGCGACAGCAGGTTGAGTTCGCGGGCAAAGGGCAGGGCGAAGACGAGGCAGAGCGCCAGCACCCCGAGCGTGAAGCCGGATTCGCCCGGGTTTGAAAGATCGCCCATGAGCCAGAAGAGCATGCCGCGCAGTTGTTGTTCCGGCGCTATCGCCAGCAACAGTGCGACGATGGCGCCGCAGCCGGCGGCGACAATGACGCCGGTGAGCAGCAGTCGGGTTTGTGTCCAGCTGCCATCGCCATGCGCCAGCCCGAAGACCAATAGCAAAGTAGCCAGCGCACCGCCGAACGCCAGCGTATCGATACCAAGACCGGAAAAGCCAAGCAGGATGGCAGCCAGCGCGCCGATACTGGCGCCGCCGGAGACGCCCAGCACATAGGGATCGGCCAGCGGGTTCCGGAGCAGGACCTGCATCAGCGTTCCGGCAAACGCCAGCAAGCCGCCGCAGGCGAAGCCGAGCAAGGCGCGCGGCAGTCGCAGGAGGCGGACAATTTCAGCTCCGGGTGTTTCCTGGCGCAGCAAAACCGCCAGGACATCGCCAAATCCGATCGGCAGGCTGCCCACCGACAGGGCCAGGCCGATACTGAGGAATGCCAGTGTCAGCAGGGCGGTGAGGATGAGCAGGGCGCGGCGGCGGCTGGGCATGATCGGAAATGCGTAATCCTGTTAATCCAAATGGTAATTGATGCCCAGGAACAGGGTCGTCCCGGCATTGCCGAAGTGGGTCGTCGAGCTGCGTGCATATTCGAAACGTTTGTCGAAGATATTGTCGGCGCGGGCAAAGAGGGATGCCTCCTTGCTGAGGGCGTAGCGTCCGTGCAGGCTGAACGTGCCGTAACCGCCAAGCTGTCGCGTATTGTCGGCATCGTCGTAACGTTGGCTGGATAGCTTCCATTCCGCGCCGGCCTGCCAGCCGTGGCCCTCGTAAATCGCGCCGAGCGTGGCATATCGTTTGGCGCGGCGAATCAGCAGACGGCCGGTGGTGGCATCCCGAGGGTTTTGCGCCGTGGCATTGGCGTACAACGACCAGGCGCCGAAGCGGCCGCTGTATTCGGCGGTGGCGCCGGTGATGCGGGCGCGACCGACGTTGACCGGGGTGTAGAACCAGGATCCGGGAAAAGTTTCCTGCCACTGAATCAGGTTGGTGATGTCGTTGCGGAAGAGAGCGAGGCCGAAGCGTTGCGATCCTTGCTCGAAATGTAGTCCGACTTCGCGGTTTTTGGACTGCTCGGGTTGCAGGGCCGGGTTGCCGACACCGACAAAAGCGGTATTGGGATAGTAGAGATCATTGAAAGACGGGGCCTTGAAGGCGGTGCCGTAACTGGCGGTCAGGCGCCACTGCGGCGCGATCTGGTAGCCGTAGCCGACGGTTTCGGTGGTGCGGCTGCCGAATTGCGAATTGCGGTCGTGCCGGATATTGAGCTGCCAGCGATGCGGACCGGTGTTGGCGCTCCAGCCCAGCGCGGCGCTGTTGATATGGCGCGAATATTGAGTATAGAGTGCAGTCGAGTCGATCCTCTGTTCCAGGTGTTCGAGCACGGCCAATAGGCGGCCCAGCGGCAGGTCGACGTCGTTTTGCCAGGTGATTTGCTTCTGCCGGGTACGGTAGCCGTCGTGATCCTGTCCGACGGTTGCCGAAGGGCGGGTGACTTGGCGATCACTGCTTTGACCCAAACGCAAGCTGCTTTGCCAGCCTTGCAGCGGCCGCAAGTTGGCGTAAACGCTGGCGCTGCCCAGGGTTTGTTCGCCACGCCAATCAAGATTGGCAGCGGGCCAACTGGAGTCGAAACGGTACTGGCGCCGGGCGTTGAGCAGGCTGGCGCCGATTTCGCCTTGCTTGCCGAGACTGTAGCTCAACTGTCCGGAAAAATTGCGCTGGTGATAACCGTCCCGATCCGGATTCCAAGACCAGCTCGCCGGGTTGGTTACGGCGTTGATGCCCCGTTCTCCCGATCCGCCGGCTTTCAAGGCATAGCGCACATGGCCATACTGACCGGCGTGGGCGAGCCGGGTCTCATAAGCGCCGCGTGAGCCGGCGCCAAGGCTGGCTTCGAATTTCGGAGTCTCGGTGCCGGGTCGGGTGATGATCTGGATGACACCGCCGATGGCATCCGTGCCATACAGGGCGGAAGCGGCGCCACGGACGATTTCGATGCGTTCGATCTGAGAGAGTGGGATCGCCGAAACATCGGCCATGCCGAGCGTCGCCGAGCCGACGCGCAGGCCATCGACCAGAATGAGCACATGGCCGGTATTGCTGCCGCGTACATAGAGGCTTTCGACATGGCCGCGGCCGCCGTTGCGCGAAAATTCGACGCCAGCGACGCGCCCCAATACTTCGCCGAGGGTGGCGCTTGGACTCTGCTGATTGAGCTGTTCGCGGTCGACGACGGTGACATCGGCAGTCAACTCGTTGATGCGGCTGGGGTAGCGGCTGGCGGTTAGAACAACCAGCGGTTCGTCTTGGGCCAGAATTGGGGTGGATAGACTCAATAGAGCCAGTGGCGCGGCCAGCAGACCGCGAGTGATTGGAAACATGTTCTCTCCCTTCGCCGGCGGGCGTCCCCGCGCGCCGGATCAAGTCATCAAATGAAAAAACCGTGGGGAGAAAGCTCGGAATCACCGGCGCCACCACCCCGTGGCATTTCCGCTGCAATGGGGCAGGCCGGTATCCGGGCTCGCGAGTTTTGACATGTCGCCTTCCCAGGTTGAACCCAGTGGCGTGTTGACATGCCCGCACTCGCTGACCGTTGCGGGGGCAGCAGCGGCTTTGCGCTTCATAGAGCGCGCACCGCTTTCCCGTTTAACCGCGGTTGGAGAATCCTTCCGCAGCACCTGTCACATCTTCTGCCACGGGGTTTAACCGTGACAGCGGGCTGGATTTTACTCTTTTCCGGCGGAACTCGGCGCCTTTTTCCGTAGCGCCGCCAAGAGGTCTTTGGCAATCAGTGAATTGGCGTAGTCGGAATAATGGTCGCTGTAGCTGTAGAGGAATTTGCCGTCACGCGTGATTGCGCATTGGTTTTGCGCAGTATCGCAGAGGAACGGTGTGGGGTCGTAGACGATCAGACTGGGATGCCGTCTGGCCAGTTCGTCGAGCAACTGGCGATAGGGCGCTGTTCCCGCCAGGTGGTCCGTCAGACGGATCGTGCAGCGCGGATTGGGCTGGCGGCGCAGGAATTGGTTCAGAAAAGGGCTGGACGTCATGCCGCCGGCGACACAACTGCGCGGATCGGGCAGGAAGGGGTTGTCGATCAGGAAAATGACCCGTTTGCCGCGCTGTTCCAGTTGACTGATCACAGTGTTGAATTCCTGCCGCCAATAGGCGATCGCCTGTTCCTGGCTGCCTTTGATCAAGCCTGTCTCATTGTCGATGGAGAAAAAGGCGCGCATGGCGAGGACAAGGACGACAGTTTCGACTGATGGGCTTTCGGTGGCAGCCCGCAAGGCTAGCCGACGCTTGACGCTTTCGGGGTCTTTGGCGTTCGGGTCGTCCTTGGGCAGGTTGATCGAACCGATGATCGCTACGCCTGTTTCCGGCCCGGCTTCGCGGGCAAGGCCGTAGAAAATCGCCTCCGCCTTGCTGTCGCCAAGAATGATGATGCGCGGCGGCAGGTCGTCTTTGGACAGGCAGAACCGGAAAATCTTCTTCTGGGTTTCCGGTACGCCGCAGTGATGCGGACGCAGATGCCGGTCCTCGCCGAGGACCAGTGTACGGACATCGCCGTTCAGCATCGAATAATGACGCGATTTGATGCCATCGAGCTTCCGGATGGCGATGCCGGCGATGAAAATGAGCAGCATGAGGCAGGCCAAAAGCACGATGCGCTTTTTGGCGGTCTGGCCGGAAGCCGTGCGTATGGGCAACTCGACAAAACGATAGGTCAGCCAGGACAGAAAGACCGCCGCCAGCATCAGCACGACGCGGATTTCGGCCGAGGGCGTCTGCGATTCCATGATGCGGGCAAAGGACAGCAAAGGCCAGTGCCAGAGATAGAGCGGATAGCTGATCAGGCCGATCCAGACCATCGGCCGGCAGGCCAGGATCAAACGGTTGGGTGTGGCCGCCATGCCGGCATAGATCAGCAGTGCTGCTCCGGCCACTGGCGGCAAGGCCAGCGCGCCCGGAAAGTGGTCGTTGCTGCGTGTGGCGAACATGCTGACCAGAACCAGCACAAAACCGAGCCAGGAAATGGCCGGGCGCCAGTGATCACCGAGGGTTTGCCGGTGCAGCACGGCATAGGCCACTGCCGCGCCGATGGCCAATTCCCAGAAACGGGTCAGCAAGGAATAGTAAGCTGCGGTCAGGTCGTGATAAACCAGCCAGACGCTGTAGATGAAGGATATGGCAATAAGGGCAGCGATCAGGCGCCCCATGTGATTTTTGAGCTTCCAGAACAGCGCCAGCAGCAGCGGCCAGAAGATGTAGTACTGCTCTTCGACACCCAGCGACCACAAATGCAGCAGCGGCTTGGTATCGGCCGCCGTATCGAAGTAGCCGGCCTCCTTCCAGTAGACGATGTTGGCAACAAAGCTGGCGCCACCGGCGATGTGCTTGCCGAGTGCCTTGTATTCTTCTGGTGTCAGCACGATCCAGCCGAACAGGGCGCAGACGACCAGAATCAACGTCAACGCCGGAAAAATGCGCTTGATGCGCCGCTCATAGAACGATTTGATGCTGAAAGTGCCGGTTTCCAGTTGCAGGAGAAGGTGTTTGGAAATCAGGTAGCCGGAAATGACGAAGAAAACATCAACCCCAACGAAACCACCGGGACAAAGCGCTGGAAAGGCATGAAAGACGACGACGGCCAGTACGGCAATGGCGCGCAGGCCGTCGATGTCGGGCCGGTATTCGGAAGCCGCGATATGGGCGCTTTGGCAGTGGGTGCTAACGAAGGAGTTTGCGGCCATGTCAGTTCCGCACGGCCGTTCTGAAGGAACTGACCTCACCCTCGGGGGGAAACGAGCGCAGCGAGTAAGGGTACTGTTTCATCCTAGCCACCGAGAAGAGAGGCGACCGCTTCAAGCACGCGGTTCGTCTGGATTTCCTGCAGGCAGCGGCTGAAACTGGCTTCGTTTTGCTCGCAGCCTTCCAGATGGCAGGGCACGCAGTCGGCGACGCCTTGCAGCAAATAGACATTGCCTTGGCGGGCGCTGCCCACGTGTTGCCAGGGGCTTTCCAATCTTGACCAATCAGCCGGCCAGGGACCCCATTTGACCGGATTGGTCGGCCCGAAAAGCGCGATCGTCGGAATGCCGGTCGCCGCTGCCATGTGCGTCACGGCCGTATCCGGCCCGACAAAGAGACGGGCTTGCCGCAACAGGGTGCTGGTCTGACCAAGCGAAAGTTGTCCGGCAAGGCTGCTGGCCCCGCTGGCTTCGGCGATGTGCGCACAATACGACTTTTCAGCCGCATTGGGGCCGCCGGTCAACAGTACCTGCCATCCTTTGTCCTGCAGCGCCTGTGTCAGTTCGATCCAGTTGGCCTCGTTCCACATCTTGTAATTGAACTTGGGGTAAGGATGCAACACGGCGAAAGGCGATTTGGGCGGCAGTTCGGGCGGTAATTCCGCCATCGGTGGCACAACCTCGGTGTTCAGCGGAATATCGAGCAATTGGCCGACCTGCAAGGCCATCGCCACCGTGTGCGTATGTTCGTCGTCAAAGGGAACATAGCGATGCAGTAGCCTCGTTTTCCACCAGGAAGCCCGGTTGGGATGCAAGGTGCCAACGCGGGTTTTGCCGGCTGCCCAAGCGTAGAGGGTCGGGCGGTCGCCGGGAAGGGCGGACAAGGCCAGATCGTAACGACGCCAGAGCTTGCGGATCAAAGCAAAATGATCGCGGCGAGACGGGCGTTCGGGAATGGTCAGGACATGGTCAATATCTGGGTTGCCTTGCAGCACACCTTCGGTTCCCGCAAACACCAGAACACCGATGCGCGCCTGCGGCCAAGCCTGATGCAATGAGCGGATCAGGGCCGTGGTCAGCAGCACATCGCCGATGCGGCGGGTAATCACCAGCAGGATGGAAGCAGGGTTCATCAATAAATCTATGGCTGGCGGTAGGGATGGTTTAGAACCATCAATTTGACTTGCCGGTAGTAGGTCGCTTCGGCATTGGAAACTGCCAGCAGGAAGCCCTCGCGGCCGTCGAGAAAACCGGCGCGCAGAATGTAGGTACGCAAGAAGGTGAAGAGCCCCTTGGCGACTGCCAGCAACAGCGAGGAATCCTTGCCGCGCGCTTGCGCCATCTTGGCGCCGGCGCTGGAGTAGCGGTTGAATTTGTCGATAATCTCTTCGAAATCAACATAGGTTTCGTGCAGCAACGGCGATTGCAGGGTTTTCGGTTGGCCGTCGAACAGCAGGCGCTCATGCACTAAGTCGTCGGAAAAGCGCGCCGTGCCGCGCTTGAACAGACGAACGACGTAATCGGGCCACCAGCCTGAGTGGCGCATGGGTCTTCCCAGATAAGTGGACAGACGGGGCAGGGCGCAGGGGCGCTCATCGCCGCTTTCCATCGCTTGCAGGAGTTCCTGACGCAATTTATCCGTCACCCGTTCGTCGGCATCGAGCGACAAGACCCATTCACCTTGCGCCAGATCAAGGGCGCGGTTTTTCTGCGGGCCGAAGCCGGGCCAGTCGGTTTCTTCCACCCGGGCACCCAGTTGCCGGCACAATTCAACTGTGCCGTCGCTGCTGCCGGAATCGACAACGATGATTTCGTCGGCAAAGCGCACTGACTCGATGCAGGCGGCAATGCTGTGGCGCTCGTTTTTAGCGATGATGATGACGGAAAGACGCAATTTCTCGATTCCGGGCACAATAAGGCAACATGGAATGGCGCAATACGGTCGGTGCATATTAGGATGCGACCTGCGCGCACGCGCTACTGTAACAGCGCGATGCCCCGGAAGGAAATCGAGGCGTGTCTTTGCCACGCCCTTAGGAATGCTTATGTCAGCGCTTACTTTCTGTAGAAACGGTTCTTTAGCTGCCTGGGTGGCGGCGGCTTTAGGTTTTGTTTTGCCCTTCTCGACCGCTGCCGCCAATCTTTTTTTGCTGCTGCTCCTCATCATCTGGCTGGTGATGCCGGAGCGCCATGAGCGCCTCCGTTTGTTCTGGGCCAATCCGCTGGCGCGCATCGCCTTGCTGCTTTTTTTGGCGCTGGCCTTGGCCTGTCTTTGGGGCGAAGCGCCGGTCAAGGAGCGTATCGAAACCCTGAAAAAGTACGGCGACCTGCTGCTGATCGGGTTCATGGCTGGTGCCCTGTGCTCGGGCGAGCAGCGGTTGCGCGCATTGCGTGGTTTTGCGGCTGGAATGACTCTTTTACTGCTCCTGTCGCTGTCAATCTGGATCGGGCTGCTCCCCGAAAGATTTTCTGGCGAGGCAGGCATGGGCGCCGTGGTGATGAAGCTGTCGATTACCCACAGCTGGTTGATGGCCTGTTTCGCGTTCTGCTGTGCGCTGTGGGCTGTCCGGGCGCGGCCAAGTTGGCGTTATGCCCTTGTCTTTTTGGCCTGCCTGGCGACGCTGAATGTTCTGTTCATGGTGGGGGGGCGTACCGGCTACGCCATCCTGGCGATGTTGGTTGTCTATGGTTTCTATGTTTGGAAAGGTGGGCGTGGATTGGCGTTGGCCCTTGTTGCCATTCTTGCTGCGGGCGCTGTTGGGATGACGCTGTCGCCGCGTTTTTCGACAAGGGTCGGCCAAGTGGTGAGCGACGTGCGGCAGTGGAAACCAGGTGAGGGCGCGCGCACTTCGCAAGGCCTGCGGCTTGACTGGTATCGCGTTTCCCTTGAACTGATCGCTGAGCGGCCGCTCACCGGGTACGGCACCGGCGGTTTTGCGCCC
>JAKJFA010000002.1:16094-63174 GCA_022705135.1 Pseudomonadota bacterium
CCGCCGCAAAACAACGCCTGGCCGGCAGCAATATCGTTGCGGCGGCCAATCCGCACAATGAATATCTGCTGCTGGCGGTGCAACTGGGATTGATGGGGCCTTTGTTGCTCGGTGCGTTGTTTGTGGTGGCCTGGAAGGCGGCGGCCAGGTTGTCGCCGCGCGATCAGCACCTGTTGCGCGCCCTGGTGGTGGCCATGGCGGGCGGCTGCCTGTTCAATTCCTTCCTGTACGATTTCACCGAGGGCTTGTTTTTTGCCTGGGCTGCCGGCGTGTTGTGCAGTGGCTTGTCCGGGAATGTGGACAAAAAAACGCGGCCCTTGCAGGCCGCGTGAAAATCCACACCAAAGGAGGAGGGTGGAGGAGACAAACCTGAAGCTCTGACCCTACAAACGTAGAGCCATCCATTCACACGTCCGTATTATGCGTTGCACAAATGGGTTGCGCAAGAACTATTTTGCACCGCAGTAAATCCATATTATATGGACAGATACAAAAAGTTAATCAAATATAACAATATGAAATAAAAGGTAAAAAATCAATCAAAGAAATGGTATCTGAGTGTTTGTTCAGTGAAATGCGCGCATAAATATGGCCGGTTCGGCGCTAAAATGCCGCGCCGCAGCATTGCGAAGGGGTGCGCGCTTTATCAACTTGGTAGTTTGCAGCTTGGTAAACGCAAGGGAAATCGGAATCTTGCGGGGAAGCACGGTTGACGTTGGGAGATAGATGAGGGGATACTTGGGGCGGGTTGAATTTCCTTTCCAGTTTCAGTGTGGGATGAAGAAACTCCTCTCACGTCAAAATTCCAATCAGCAGATTCTATTAGGGAGTAACTCGTGGCAACTTTTCGCCAACTTATGTCTTGTTCCAAGCACGCTTTTTGGGCCATTGGCATTGCAATGCTCACAGGCTGCGCCAATATGTATGTAGATGGGAATACCCGTGAAATCAGCACATCAAGTTTCCGCAAGTCCAATCCGAACCATCCAGTTCAGGTGATGTTCGAATTCCAAACCAAAGGCGTTGCCAATGCACACGTCACACAATTTCTTAAGGCCAGGGTTACAGAACAGATCAAGAATAGCGGCATCTTCAGCGATGTCTCGGAAACCCCGGTCCCTGGCGGAGCCTTGCTAAGCTTGATATTGAATAACGTCCCAGTAACAGATGATGCTTTCAGCAAGGGGTTCGTTACCGGATTGACGTTTGGGCTTGCTGGCTCACAGGTGACCGATGGCTATGTGTGCACCGTGCGCTATCTCAACGGAACTAACGATCCCGCGCTGGTTAAACAGGCACGTCACGCTATACACACGACTCTTGGCGCTTCTTCTGCACCTGAGAACGCCACTAAAGCGGAGAATGCTGAAGAAGCAGTCACACTGATGACCCGGCAGGTAATTAGCAATGTACTCAATGATCTTTCCCATGATCCCTCATTTAAATAATAGCCATGAACAACAATCTTCTTGTCCGTAGTTTTAAAGTCCTGTTCCTTGCTATTGTCGCCAGTGCCATGATCGGATGCGCGTCAGTGACCATGCCACCGCCGTCTGCAACTGCCAGCACGGTAGAGAATCTGAGAGCGGCGAACATAGTCCCGGCGACGGCTGGTAAATTCGTGTTGGCCCCCGGAGTTAATCCTGAAGTTGACAAATCCTTAGGGGGGCTGCGTGGCTCTTCATTGCAGGCCACAAGCGGTAGCTTCTCTCAGCAACTGAAGGAAGTAATCATTGCTGAACTCAAGGCAGCTGGTTTGTATGATGAAAAATCACCCAACCAGATTGAAGGCCAATTGATGGAGAGCCAAGTAGACGCAGCAGTTAGCGTTGGGACAGCACGCCTGTCAGCCAAATTCACCGTGGATCGCAACGGAAAGCGTGTATTCGACAAAGTGCTATCCGTCGAAAGCCAGTGGGAATCCTCATTTGTTGGCGCCATCGCTTTACCTGCCGCAATTCATCAATACTCCTTGTTATACAAAACCTTAGCGGCAAAGCTCTTCGAAGACAAGGACTTCAAAGCAGCCTTGGCTCGTTAATCATGCTTGCTACTGGAGGTAAAAAACCATACTTCCAGTAGCAAGGCACACGACATAGACCTCTAAAACATCAGGCAGAGCCTGTCCAACGAACACTGACCCCGATCTTCTTCCCGTTGATTCTTCTGGCTAGGCGCTCTCTTGAGCGGCGGCCCGAAGGGGCGGGTGTGGGAGCACCGAAGCATTTAGCGCCTGGTTTTGCCAGGCGCTGGCGAAGCACTCGGAGCTCGCCCTGATGCTGACTCCGTGGTGGCGCATGGCATTTCTGCACAGGGCCAGTCCGGCAGGATCGATTCTGGTGACACCGGAGAGATCGAGTTCGTGGATGCCCGATTTGGTGAGGCAGAAGGAGAAATCGTTTTCCAGGCTGGCGTTGAGCCCGCCGGCAACGCACAGGACCTTTTTCCCCTCCATCGTGTGCATGCTGACACTGGAGGCATGGCCGCTGGCGAGTGCTTGGTCCAGGGCGTCCTTGACGAGCAGGCTGCTGATCGGACCGGCCTGAAAACGGGCGCCAAACAGGTCGCCCAGGCAACTCACCGTAATGGCGATGGTGTCAATGCGCGCCGAGCCAAAAATCGAGAATTCACAACCGAAATTTTTTCCAACCTCGAGAGGGATTTCGGTGCGCACCATAAACCCCGAAATCGACAGATTTTCCAGGTAACCGCTGCCCAGCTGGCCGTTGAAGCCGATACGGATGGCGAGTGGCTTGCCGAAACGGATGCGTTGGTGCCGTCTTTGGTCGTGCATGGTGAAAAAAATGGTTGGAGATGAGGCCATGCTATCAGACCCGCGTCGCCCGGGGAACCGATTTTCTTGGAAGAGGTTGATTCTTTTTTGTTGAAATTAATTGAAAAACAACCTTAAAAATATTATGTTACATATTGTTTGTTATAAATTACCTGAGAAATGAAGTCTCGTTTCCTTGTTCTGGCCCTTGTGGCACTGGTTTTGGCGGGGTGCGCTTCTTCATGGCAGCGTTCAGAGGGGCCTCCGAGCTCGGAGGAGGGCTTGGCAAGCAGGGCTGCGGCGCGTGAAGTGGTGCTCTTCGCCCTGTCCTTGGTCGACACCGGATACCGTTTTGGCGGCAAGAATCCCCAGGCGGGTCTGGATTGCAGCGGCATGGTGTCCTATGTGTTTGATCAGGCGGCAGGCGTGAAAATGCAGGGAAGCGCTGCCGAGATGGCGCGGCGCGGTCGTCCGGTCGGCCGCTCCGAGCTCAGGCCGGGTGATCTGGTTTTTTTCAATACCGCCAACCGTTCCTACTCGCACGTCGGGATTTATTTGGGCGGAGCGCGGTTCGTACACGCGCCCAGCAGCAACGGCCGGGTTCGCATCGACCGGCTGGACAGCACTTACTACGCCAAGCGTTTTGAAGCGGCGCGCAGTTATTTTGATTGAAACAAGTGCCTGCTGACGAAGCGGTTGCGGGGGCTGCTATCATGTCGGCTCTTTTGGCAGCGTACATGTTCGTTGGTTAATGTCCACAGAGCCCTCAGGTTTTTCCTACTCCTTGTCTACGCTGCAACAACGGGCGGAGGAAGTCCTCGGCCATGCTCGCGAAAAAGGCTGCACGGGCTGCGAGGTCGAGGTTTCCGAGGCGTTCGGGTTTTCCGTCGGCGTGCGTTGCGGTGAAATCGAGACCATAGAGCACAACCGTGACAAAAGCATCGGGGTCACCGTCTATTGCGGGCAGCGCAAGGGGCAGGCCAGCACTTCTGATTTTTCTTCTGCCGCCCTTCGGGATACCGTCGAAGCGGCGCGCAATATTGCTCGTTTTACTGCTGAGGACGGCTGTGCTGGGCTGCCGGAAGCCGAACTGCTGGCGACGGATTTCCCCGGCCTCGATCTGTATCATCCCTGGCTTTTGCCTGTCGAAGACGCGGTCGAGATGGCGCGCCGCATGGAATCTGCAGCATTTGGCACCAGCCCCGAGATTCGCAATTCGGAAGGGGCATCGGTGTCGACCCAGCAGTCGCAATTCGTGTTTGCCAATAGCCTGGGTTTTATGGGGGGGTACCCCAGCTCGCGGCATGACCTTTTCTGCGCGGTCATTGCGGGCGAAAACGAGGGCATGCAGCGCGATGACTGGTACAGTACCCACCGTAATGCCATCGAGCTGGAAAGCCCAGAAGCCGTCGGTGTCCGCGCGGCCCAGCGCGCCGTGGCGCGCTTGCGGAGCCGGCGTATCAAAACCGGTCAGGCTCCAGTACTGTTCGAGGCACCCGTGGCGGCCAGCCTGCTCGGACATTTGGTGCATGCCCTGAGCGGCGGCGCGCTCTACCGGAAGTCTTCCTTTTTGCTCGACCATCTTGGCCGGTCCATTTTCCCCCCTTTTGTCCGCGTCAGCGAACGGCCTCATCTTGCGCGCGGGCTGGCCAGTGCGCCCTTTGACGGCGAGGGGGTGGCAACGCATGATCGTGCGGTAGTTGAAGGGGGCGTTTTGCAAGGTTATTTCCTCAGTGTGTACAGCGCCCGTAAACTTGGCATGTGCAGCACCGGAAATGCGGGAGGAAGTCACAACCTGATCCTCGAACCTGGAGAGCAGGATTTCGAGGGGCTTCTCAAACTCATGGGGCGCGGCTTGTTGGTGACGGAATTGCTGGGTCAGGGCGTGAACATCGTCAATGGCGACTATTCGCGCGGCGCCGCCGGCTTTTGGGTGGAAGACGGGCAGATCGCCCACCCGGTGGAAGAGATCACCATCGCCGGCAATTTGCGTGAAATGTTCGGCGGCGTTCTTGCGGTTGGCCGGGATGTCCTTGTGCGCGGCTCCAAGCAAACCGGCTCCCTTCTGATCGGCCGGATGACGGTTGGTGGTGCGTAATCGGGTTCTCACTCGGCCAGCGTATGGCTTGTGCCGAAAAATGGCGTTCTTGATAGCGAAGGACTATCGATAAAATTGGAGGATTCAATTTGTTCTCCTTTCCCGGCCGGCGTACCATCAATTTACTCAAAGAACTTGTCCATAAGGAGCACGCCATGTCACTCATCAATACCGAAATCAAACCCTTCAAGACAACTGCCTTTCATGAGGGCAAGTTTGTCCCAGTCTCCAGCGCCGACCTCAAGGGCAAATGGTCGGTGGTGTTTTTCTACCCGGCTGACTTCACATTTGTCTGCCCGACCGAACTGGGCGATGTTGCCGATCACTATGCGGAGTTCAAGAAACTGGGCGTTGAAATTTACTCCGTTTCAACTGACACGCATTTCACGCACAAGGCCTGGCACGACGCTTCGGAAACCATCCGGAAAATCCAGTTTCCGATGCTCGGCGACCCGACTGGCGCCATATGCAGGAACTTCGGCGTGATGATCGAGGAAGAAGGCCTGGCACTGCGCGGCACCTTTGTCATCAATCCAGAGGGTGTCATCAAGCTGTGCGAAATTCACGATAACGGGATTGGTCGCGACGCCAAGGAATTATTGCGCAAGGTACAGGCAGCGCAGTACGTGGCCAGCCATCCGGGCGAAGTCTGCCCAGCCAAGTGGACCCCAGGTGCACAAACCCTGGCGCCTTCGCTTGATCTGGTTGGCAAGATCTGATTTAACGTCTTCAACTCCTCGTAACCTTCGGCCTCCGGGATCATCTCCCGGAGGTTTTTTATCCCAAAGCAGAAGAGGCCAGCATGCTGGACGACAGCCTGAAAACCCAACTCAAAGCCTATCTTGAACGTCTGCAGGTGCCAATTGACATCACGGCCTTCGTGGACGAGCGCGAGGACTCCGGTCGGATGCGGGATTTGCTTTCGGACATCGCTGCGTTGTCCGACAAGGTAAATCTGAGCTTCCGCGAGGGGAAAAACGAGCGGGTACCTTCATTTGCTGTCGCGCGTCAAGGCGAAGCGCCCCGGATTCGTTTTGCCGGTATTCCACTCGGTCACGAATTTACCTCGCTGGTGCTTGCGCTGCTGCACAGCGGCGGCCATCCGCCCAAGACCGATGCGGCGGTGCTCGAGCAAATCCGCGCCTTGCCGGGCAGTTTCCGTTTCGAGACCTACATCTCGCTTTCCTGCCACAACTGCCCGGATGTGGTTCAGGCGCTTAATCTGATGGCAGTGCAGAACCCTGGAATTGAGCATGTGATGATCGACGGGGCGCTGTTTCAGGATGAGGTCGACAGCCACCAGATCATGGCAGTGCCCACTGTCTATCTGAATGGCGCGCCCTTTGGACAGGGACGCATGGAACTGGCCGAGATTCTGGCCAAGGTCGATACCGGTGCCAGCCGCCGCGAGGCCGAAAAAATCAGTGCCAAGGCACCCTTTGATCTACTGGTGGTGGGGGGCGGTCCGGCCGGGGCGTCGGCGGCCATTTACGCTGCGCGCAAGGGCATCCGCACCGGGCTCGTCGCCGAACGCTTCGGCGGGCAGGTGCTCGACACCCTGGCGATCGAGAATTTCATTTCGGTCAAGGCGACTGAAGGCCCCAAGCTGGTGGAGGCTTTGGAGGAACACGTCCTGGCCTACGACGTTGATGTGATGCCCTTGCAGCGCGCCGTTGCGCTGCAGCCGGGCCATCCGCACCGCGTCCTGCTGGAGAGCGGGGGGAACATCGTGGCCAAGGCAATTCTGATCGCCACGGGTGCGCACTGGCGCGAAATGAAGGTACCGGGCGAGCGGGAATACCGAGGCAAGGGGGTGGCCTATTGTCCGCATTGCGATGGCCCGCTCTTCAAGGGCAAGCGTGTTGCCGTCATTGGGGGCGGCAATTCTGGCGTCGAAGCGGCCATCGACCTGGCGGGCATCGTCGAACAGGTGACCCTGATCGAATTTGAGGAAGGCCTGCGTGCCGACGCCGTGTTGCAGAAGAAGCTGGCAGCGCTGCCGAATGTGTCGGTGCTGACCCATGCCCAGACCACCGAGGTGGTCGGCGATGGCCAAAAGGTCACCGGTCTCAACTACCGCGAGCGAGCGAGCGGCGCGGCGCACCACCTAGCCGTCGCGGGTGTTTTTGTCCAAATCGGACTCCTGCCCAACTCGACCTGGTTAAAGGACACCTTGAATCTCAACCGCTTCGGCGAAATCGAGATCGACGCGCAGGGGCAAACTTCGGTTGCGGGCGTCTTTGCAGCAGGCGATGTCACGACCGTCCCCTACAAGCAAATCGTCATTGCGATCGGCGAGGGTGCCAAGGCCGCGCTTGGGGCTTTTGACTATCTGATCCGTCATTCGGAGTAGGTGCCGAATCCTTGCCGGTGCATGTGTTGCCTGCGGGTGATACGTGTGCCGCAAGGGAATAAATTGCTGCGCTGCGGCATGCGTTATAATCCCGGCTCGTTTGACCCGACCCGTCGATTGCCCCATGTCCAAGCTCATTTCTTCACTGATGGCCCTTCTGTTTCTGGCCCATTTTTCAACCGCGCAGGCCCAACAGCTTCCCGTTGCGCCGACCGTCGCCGCCAAGTCCTGGCTTCTGCTCGAATTCGGCTCCGGCCAGATCCTGACCGCGCAGGCGCCGGATGAACGCATTGAACCCGCTTCGCTCACCAAGCTGATGACGGCCTATTTGACATTTTCGGCCCTCCGCCAGAAGACGCTGGCGCTCGAACAGACCGTCCCGGTTTCGGAAAAAGCCTGGCGTACCGGCGGTTCCAAGATGTTCATCCGTGTCGGCCATCAGGTTCGGGTTGAGGATCTCATCAAGGGCATGATCGTCCAGTCCGGCAACGATGCATGTGTGGCGCTGGCTGAGGCCATCAGCGGCAGCGAAGAAGCCTTTGCCGCCTTGATGAACCGCGAAGCGGCGCGTCTGGGCATGAAGTCGACCAGTTTCACCAATGCCACTGGCCTACCTGATCCCGGGCTGTACACGACGGCGCGCGATCTCTCTGTCCTGGCCAGTGCCCTGATCCGTGATTTCCCCGAGGAATACGCCAAGTATTACTCGATGAAGGATTATCGCTACAACAACATTACCCAGGAGAACCGCAACCGGCTGCTCTGGGTTGACCCGACGGTGGATGGTGTTAAAACGGGCTCTACCAAAGCCGCCGGTTTTTGCCTGATTTCCTCGGCCAAGCGCGGGCCGCGCCGCCTGCTCTCGGTAGTGATGGGCACCGATTCGGAAGCAGCGCGCGCTTCCGAATCGCTCAAGCTGCTCAATTGGGGCTATCAGTTCTACGATGCGGTGCAGCTTTATAGCAAGGGCCAGGCCGTATGGACGCCGCGGGTGTGGAAAGGTGTTGAGAACACGGTCAAGGTGGGCTTTGAGCGCGATTTCATCGTCGCCGTTCCCAAGGGCTATGCCAATAAAATCGAGGCCAAGTTTGTCGCGCAGCAGCCCCTGATGGCGCCGATCAGCGCCGGGCAACCCATCGGCGCCGTCCATCTGATGCTCGACGGCAAGTTGCTGGGGGAATTTCCAACCGTGGCGCTTGCCCCTGTTCCAGTGGCGGGCGCATTTGGCCGCGCCATCGACAGTTTGCGCCTGTGGTTTCAGTAGTAATTATGGCTCCGGCAAACCAACATGACCGAATCCCACAACCCATTCGCACCACCCAAAGCCTCCCTTGAACCTGGCAGCCACCAAGGGTGCTGGGCAGAAGACAAACTGCTGATCGCGCGTCCCGATACGATCTTGCCGCCGCGCTGTGTCAAATGCAACCAGCCCGCAGAACTGCCGATGAAAAAGCGCAACTTCCGCTGGCACCATCCGGCCTACTACCTTCTCGTCCTGGTCAATATTTTGATTTATGTAATCGTCGCAATGGTGGTGCAAAAGCAGGCCAAAGTCACCGTTGGTCTGTGCAGATTCCATCGCCGCCGCCGGTTTCAAACGCTTTTGGCGTGCTGGCTGGTTTTCCTGTTCGGAATAGTCTTGATCATTGCTTCGGCTATCTACCATTTTGATTTCTTGATTATTCCCGGAGTCATCCTGATTCCAGTTGGGTTGATTTTTGCCATCCTTTTCTCCCGACTGCTTACTCCAGTAGGCATCGACAAAAGCCAAGTCAGGCTGAAAGGCTGCGGCAAGGCTTTTCTCGAAAGCCTCCCGACCTTTCAGAGCTAACGGACATGATTGGCGAAACCGTTTATCTGAACGGGCGCTTCCTGCCTCTGCCGGAAGCGCGCATCTCGCCGCTGGACCGCGGTTTTCTCTTCGGCGACGGGGTCTATGAGGTCATCCCGGTCTATTCGCGCCACCCGTTTCGCGCTGAACAGCATTTGGAACGCTTCGCGCTCAGCATGGCCGGAATTCGCCTGCAAAATCCGCATTTGCGCGACGGCTGGCTGGAGATACTCAGAAGATTGATTGATGCCGCGCCCTGGCAGGATCAGGGCGTCTATCTGCAAGTCACGCGCGGCGTTGACAATAAGCGCGATCATCCGTTTCCGGCTGAAGTTGTCCCCACAGTCTTCGGCATGACCATGCCCCTCATCACGCCGTCGGCCGAGGCCCTGGCACGTGGCGTATCGGCCATGACCGCAACGGACACGCGCTGGGCACGCTGCGATCTGAAGACGACCGCGCTGCTCGCCAACGTGTTGCTCCGTCAGGAAGGCGCGGATGCCGGCCATGCTGAGACCATTTTGTTGCGTGAGGGTTATCTGACCGAAGGCACGGTGTCGAGCGTTCTGATTGTGCAGCAGGGGACGCTGGTGGCACCCCCAGCCAGCCAATTCATCCTGCCCGGGGTGACCTGCGAGGTCGTACTCGAACTCGCCCGCCGCAATGGTCTGGCCACCAGTATCCGTCCGATTGCCGAGGGCGCGTTGCGCGAAGCCGAGGAAATCTGGATTACTTCATCGACCAAGGAAGTGCTTGCTGTCACCGAGCTGGATGGCCGCTTGGTCGGAAAGGGCGAACCCGGACCGCTTTGCCGCCAGATGCAGGACTGGTACCAGAAGTATAAAAACACGGTGATGCGCCATGGCGCAGAGTGAATCCCTGATCGAATACCCTTGCGCCTTCCCGATTAAGGTTATGGGCATTGCGGATGGGGCCTTGGTCGAGACGGTGCTGGCCATCGTATGCTGCCACGACCCGCTATTTGACGCTGGCAGCATGGAAAGGCGCAGCAGCGCGACCGGCAAATACCTGAGTCTGACCTGCACGATCACGGCCACGTCGCGTGCCCAGCTCGATGCGCTTTATCTTGAATTGACCGGGAATCCTCTGGTCAAAGTGGTGCTTTAACAGGCTGTAACTACTTTCTGGAAAACTTGGCAGCCAGCGCTTCCAGTTTCTTGGCATGCTGCTGCGCGGCGGCTGCCGCAGCTTCGGCCTCGCGCTGGCTTTTGCGGCGTTCCGCGTCCTTGCGGAAGCGTTCGCGCAGTTGTTCCGAGGCGTGATCGCGGTGTTCCTGCTCGACTTCGGCTGCTGGGCTTCCATCCAGGTTGCAGCGTGCTGCCGCTTCCATCATGGCCTTCAGATAGCGCACGGATTGGGTGTGGTAGCGCAAGGCCATGCGCAGGACTT
Source organism: Pseudomonadota bacterium (assembly GCA_022705135.1). Classification (GTDB taxonomy): domain Bacteria; phylum Pseudomonadota; class Gammaproteobacteria; order Burkholderiales; family Rhodocyclaceae; genus UBA1934. The sequence continues at coordinate 26,560 of JAKJFA010000002.1, forward strand.
TGCGCTCAATCTCAGGATGAAGCGCTTGTAGTTGCTTGTCGATGCCGATGGCGAGCGGCAGGCAATCGCGGAACGCGGCGTGTTGTTCACGCCATTCCTTGAGCAAGGCGCGTGCGTCCTCGACGGCTTTCGGGATGTGCGGCATGTGATGTTCGCCCACGGCGGCTTACGACGGCTGGCTAGGTTTGGGCGGTCGTTTGCGGAAGCGCTTGACGGTCCGTTTCGGCTGCTGTGGGGTCGCCGGATTGCCCGGCGCGTTGTGGAAGGGCGCTGGCGACATTGGACGTTTGTTACGCCCGCCCGGGTTGGAGCGCTGACCACGCGGTTCAGGGCCTCCCTCGCGGTTCACCGGGGCAAGCTGGATTTCGAGCTCATTGAGTTCGTCCCACTCTTCTTCGCTGCGCTGGCTATCGGGGATGTCCAGCAATTCCTGTAGGCGGCGGCGTGGGGAAACGGGTTGTGGATCATTCATCGCGGTTATTATCCCATCCTTCGTATCGAGTCGCTAGGGGCTCAAGCATTTTCGGACTGCGCTGGGTGCACGGTGCAGCGTATTTGCCCTTTGGTCCGTCAGCCCAGCAATTTGCGTTGTTCCAGGTATCTTTCCAGAATTTCGAGGCGCTCCAGCGGGTCGCTCAATTCGAGCAATTTCTGTTTGGCAAGATTTTGCACGGGTAGAACTTCGGTCAGGCGAAAACCGATCCACTCCGCGTCGTCAAAGTCGTATGGCTCGGCCATCTTTCCCGGCCCCAGGTCATTCACAATGCGTTTCAGGAAGGGAAGCAGGCGCCTACGTTCGGGCGGCGGCGCTACCTTTTCCCGTGTTGGAAACAGCTGGACCCGGGCGAGCATGAGCTTGTCGTCCTGGTGCGTGGTTTCGAGAATGCGGAAACGCGCGCCGCCATGAACCGTCAGCAAAAGGATGCCGGCCTGTTCGACATCGGCCTGGCTGATCCGGGCGAGCGTGCCGACTGGGTGGGTCGCCAGGATGTCGTCTTCCTGTCTGCCGGAGACGAGGCAAACGCCGAAGGGTTTTTGTTCGCGCAGGCAGCGGGTGGCCATGTCGAGATAGCGCGCTTCAAACACCTGGAGACCGAGCACGCTCCCGGGGAAAAGCACCGTATTGAGCGGAAAAAGCGGGATCACTTGTTCTTGCGGCGTTTGCGGCCGGTGCAGGAAGCTGAAAAAGCCCATGGGATAGCCCTGCCTAGACGCCGAAAAGAATGCAGGAGAACGTGCGGCTCGGGCGATCAGGGTTCGCGTTCATAAAGAAGACGGGCGGTGATGAGGCCGTTCATGGTACCGAAAAAAAGCGCGGTTGCCGCGAGGATGGGTGCCAGCAAAAAGATACCGTTGTGCGGTATGAGCCACAAGCGCGCCAGGAAAAGCTGTCCACCAATGTGGGATAGTGCTGCCAGGATACTCCAACTGACCGGGCCGAACCAAGTTTTCGGGAGGTGAATGGCCAGGGCCAGAACAGCCAGGCTGACGACCGCTCCTGCCAGCGATAGAAAAAAAGCCGGGGCAAGAAAATGGCCGAGCAACAGTGCGCCCACCACGACGCGCAGGCCACTGACCCAGGCTGCTGTCTGCCAGCCATGGCAAGCCAGGACGTAGAGGGTGATGATATTGGCCAATCCCGGTTTGACTCCGGGCAAAGGTGTCGGGATGGCGGCGTCGACCAGCGACAATCCGACTGCTGCCGCCGCCAGTCGGGCGATGCGGCGATCTTCCTCGCTGATGCGAATCTCAATAACTGAGTGAGTCATAAGTGCGGGCGCGGCCGGTAATGGCAAGACTGACCTGATTGGGGGCGCAGATGGCAATTTCGCCAGGGCGGTATAACCAGCCCTGAAGGACGCAGTATTGGCGCGGCCCGGGATCGGAGAGCACGCGCGCCCGCCCAGGCTCAACGACGATGACAGTGATTCCCAGGGGACCTTCGACTTGGAGGGTGTGCCGGGTTTGTAAATTGAGTTCAGTGAGCAGGCGGCCGCCCTGCCGGATGACGACGCGCTCACCCAGGCCGCCCTGCCAGAGCGTGGGAAAGGCCAGTCCGCAGGCGATGCCGACTGTCAGCGCCAGCAGCGCGTCGCCGGGTTTGATCAGTTTGAGCCAGCAGTTCACGCGAGTGAACGGTGCCGCACCAGCACCTGGCCTTGCCGGCCAAATTCCCGACGCAGCCACTCCACCAGATAGACTGAACGGTGCTGGCCGCCAGTGCAGCCGACCGCGACGTTGAGCACGCTTCGTCCGTCGCTGAGATAGGCGGGTAGCCAGGTCGATACGAACTGCCGGATGTCGTTGCCCATTTGCCCGACTTCATCATGCGCTTCGAGGAAGGTGGCGACTGGGGCGTCCAGTCCGGTGAGGGCTTGGAGGTCGGATTCGTAATGCGGGTTGGGCAGACAGCGCACATCAAACACTAGGTCGGCATCGAGGGGAATGCCGTGCTTAAACCCGAAGGACTGGAAAATGATGAGATGTTCGCGGGCCGAACCGGCCCCGGCAAATTGCCGGATCCATTGGCGCAGGGCGTTGGCCTTGAGGTCGCTGGTGTCGATGCGGTGTCCGAGCGCAGCAATGGCCTCCAGGCGCCGCCGTTCCTCGCTGATGGCTTGTTCCAGGGTGCGGTTTGGCGCTGACAGCGGATGGCGGCGCCGGGTTTCGGAAAATCGCCGGATGAGGGTATCGTCTCGGGCGTCGAGGAAAATGAGGCGCAGGCTCGGGTTGCTTTGCTTGAGCCGCTCGATTTCCGTCGGCAGACGTTCGACGCTCTTGCCGCTACGGATGTCGACGGCGACGGCTGCCTTGCCGTAGCCGGAGTGTTGCAATTCCTCAACCAAGCGCTCCAACATTGAAGAGGGCAGGTTGTCGACGCAGTAGTAGTCCTCGTCCTCAAGCACGTTGAGGGCGACCGATTTTCCTGAGCCGGAAAGTCCGCTGATCAGAATGAAATCCATGGGTGCAGGATAATGAAGGCGACGTGCGTCTGCAAGCCGGGCATAATAGCGCCGTCCGCACATTTGACGACGAGGCCGAAATGCCCGCCCTGAATCTCACCTTTCTTGAAGAACTGAAGGCGCTGCGGCGCGAGATACACGCCCATCCGGAATTGGCCTTTCAGGAAAAGCGCACTTCCGACCTGGTGGCGCGAGAGTTGGAACGTTATGGACTCGAAGTGCACCGGGGTTTGGCCGGCACCGGGGTGGTCGGCGTTTTGCGTGCCGGTCGCAGCGGGCGGATGATCGGCCTGCGCGCCGACATGGACGCCCTGCCGCTGCAGGAGAACAACGATTTTGCCCATCGTTCGCAGCATTCGGGATGCATGCATGCCTGCGGCCATGATGGTCATACGGCCATGCTGCTGGGCGCCGCGCGCTATCTGGCTGAAATGCCGGTTCTTGAGGGCAGCGTGGCATTTATTTTTCAACCCGCCGAGGAATCCGAAGGCGGGGCCGCCGTTATGATCCGTGATGGCCTGTTCGAGCTTTTTCCGGTGGATTCGATTTATGGGCTGCATAACTGGCCTGGTCTGCCCGTGGGCCAGATGGCGGTGATGGCCGGCCCGATCATGGCGGGAACCTGTAGTTTCGAGATCCGGGTGCGCGGACAGGGATGCCATGCGGCCATGCCGCATCAGGGAAGCGATGCCATTCTGGCGGCCAGTCAATTGGTTGGCGTCTTGAACCACATCGTGAGCCGCGCGCTTGATCCCGCCGATGCGGCAGTGGTCAGCGTGACCCAGTTTCACGCTGGCGAGGCCTGGAACATCTTGCCGGAGGAAGCGATACTGCGCGGAACGATGCGTTGTTTCCGGCCCGACGTGCAGAACGTGCTGGAGCATGCCATGAACCGGGTGTGCCAGGGGATTGCCCTCGCCAGTGGAACCGAAATCTCGGTGCGCATCAGCCAGCGCTATCCACCAACGGTGAATGATGAAAAGGCAAGTGATGTGTGCCGCCAAGCGGCACGCAGGGTCTTGGGCGCAGAGCAGGTGCGCGCCGACCTGCCGCCTTCGATGGGCGCTGAGGATTTTGCCTATCTGTTGCAGAAGAAACCCGGGTGTTACGTCTGGCTGGGCAATGGGAAGTCCGGGGGAGAGGAGCAATCCGGTTGTGCGCTGCATCACCCGCGTTACGATTTCAATGACGACATTTTGGCCCTGGGAGTGAGTTACTGGGTCGAATTGGTGCGCAGCCTCCTGGCTCCGGATGACGCGGCTGCACCGTAGCGCAATGGAACCGCTGATGAAAATGTGCTTGAATGAAGACATCTAAAGCCGATCGAGCCCGTATGTCCCGCGATTTTTTTGATGAGCACCCTCCGGTCGAGTGCGCCTTGCTGGCCGTGGACGGCGCTCTGGTCAAAGGCAGCCCCATTCTGTCTTCCCGATTGAGATTGGTTGGGGCGGGGGCGCTTGGCGCGGCGTGCGTAAAAGCGCTGTCTGATGGTTATGTCGAAATCGAGTTGACGGAAAAGGCGAAGCCCGACTTGCTTTCGTTTTGCCGGCTACAGGGCCTTACAGATCAGGTTCTGGCGCTGGAACTGCCACCGGACTGCCCGCCCGGCTTGCGCCGTCATTTCGCCGAGACGCTTGCGCTTGCGCTTGCGCATGGGCCGTGGGGCGAAAACGCCCAGACGGAATCCCTGGGTCTTTGCGACGCGCTGACCGGGCTACCCGGCCGCATGCTTTTGTTTGACCGTTTGCACCGTACCATTGCCCATGCGCGCCGCAACGATGAATTGTTCGTGCTCCTCATCATCGATCTCGACCGCTTCAAGGAGGTGAATGAACGATGGGGGCAGGATGCTGGTGATCGGGTCTTGCGCATCGTTGCCGAACGCTTTGCGGCCGCACTCAGGTCGACGGACAGCTTGGCGCGTATGGGCGGTGATGTCTTTGCTGCGATCGCCGAGGGCTTGATGTTTGGTGATGATGTCGAGCCGGTGGTGCAAAAACTCAGGGGTGCGCTTGCCTCGCCGATCAGTCTTGCTGGCGAGGCGCTGCATCTTGGCGCCACGATTGGCATGGCGCTTTTCCCCGCTTCAGGAGAGGATGCCGAGGCGCTCTATCGGGCAGCGGAGACCGCATTGCGCCAGGCCAAGGAGAAGCACCGTGGCGGCCTGGTGATTTTCGAGCCGGGCATCGGTGCTGGGGGATAAGCCGCTATATCACCAGATAGCGCTGCTGCGCGCCCTTCATCTGGGCGACCGCCTCCAAAACGTCGCTGCGCCGGATCTGGACCAAAAGGCCGACGTAGCGGCGCCGGTCACGGCCGATGATCTGCTGGAAATCGATGGCCTCAGCCCCGCCGGGGGTGACGCCCTTGTCATTACTGGTGATGACGCCGCAGCGATCGAGCATGAGCGTCATCTTTTCGAAATGCAGCGCATTCTCCGGAGCAGCAAGAAATTCGACGAGCGGATCGATGATGCGTTCCGGGCGGAGGGATTCGATGTTCTGTAGCAATTGCGTTTCGATTTCCTTCAAGCGCTGTTGATGTTCCTCCAGCTTGGCCGCATTGCCCATGCTCCGCATGACGTTGATCTGGTCGCGTTCCTGGTCCCGCGCTTCCTGCAGGCGTTGCCGTTCTTCGCGTTTGGCCTTGAGGCCGGATCGGAAGGTTTTTAAGAGGCTGTCAAAAGCGCGTTGCCGGAGTTTTTCCTGCGTGGCTTCCAGGCTGTTGGCCAGTTCGACTAGGACGTGGTCGGCAAAGTAGAGGTATTCGATGATGGCGTCGGACTGCAGAACTTTGCCGTCATAGGCCATTCCCAGATTCCGCCTGCGCTGCGGACGCGCTGCCAGCATGGCGTAGAAGGTCTCGGACTCCTTTGACTCGGGTGTTTCAAGGTACTCATGCACGGACTGGCTTTTCCCAAGCATGACGATGATGTCGTCGGTGCTGGGGAAAAGAGCGTGAATCAGCGGTGAAGAAGAGAAGGCCGGGCGATCGACGACAAAGGGGCCGGGCAGGTCGGCGACCAGGTGCCGGCAATACTTGAGTGTTGGTTCGAGTACGGGCCCTAGTTTCTTACCGAGATAAGGGAGGGTATTGAGGGTGGGTTCGACCACGGCACAGACCCGATCCATGGCACCTTGAAGAATCGGGCTGGGCGGGGGCGCTGGTTTGAACCAGTCTTTGAAGGTCAGTAAGAGTCCCATAGCGAGGAGGCCGGAGTCGGTGCGTGGCGTGCACGTTACCTCGAGTAGTGGCGAAAGGCCAGCGTCTGTTTTGAGCGAGGCATCTGGGTGCGGGAGGTTCATGGCGTGCTAATATGCCCGAATGAGGGGGCGGAGCGAGGAATATGGCCAATAATCTGGTATTGGTCGCCGATGGCGAGCGGAACAGTCTGGACTTGATCGCCAGCGCCTTGGCGTCGGAACCGCTGGTGCTTGATCTGGAGATCGATGGCCTGAAGGCGTGGGAGAGGTTGTGCTCGGCGGACGAGACGTATGCCTTGGTGCTTCTGGATGCCCGTTTGCCTGGACTCGATGGCCTGAGTTTTCTGCGGCGCATGCGGGCAGATACACGCTTTGGTGAAACCCCGGTCATCATCCTGACCTCGGCCTATTCGCAGGAGAAGGTGAACGAGGGCCTGAAGGCCGGAGCTTATTACTACCTGCTCAAACCCTTCCAGCCGGAAGCGCTGATTCCGATCGTCCGCGGCGCTCTTGAGGATTACCACGGCTTGCGGATGATCCGGGATTTTTCCGGACAGGGCGGGGCCCCGGTGAAATTGCCCGTTTCCGCCGAGTATCACTTCAGGACCCTCAAAGATATCCGCCGGCTGGTACCAGTCTTGGCCGGGTTTGCGCCGCAGCCGCGCCTGGCGGCACCCGGACTGGCTGATTTGATGCTCAATGCTATTGAGCATGGCAATCTGGGGATTACCTATTACGAAAAAGCGCAGCTCAAGCTGGAAGGAAAATGGGAATCCGAGATTGAACGCCGTTTGGGTATGGCGCCATTTCGGGCACGATTTGCCACGGCAAAGGTCAAGCGCTTTCCCGGCCGTGTCGAATATACCATTGCCGACCAGGGTAAGGGCTTTGACTGGCGCGACTACCTCGAGTTTGACTCGAGCCGGGTTTTTGATCCGAACGGCCGGGGCATTGCGCTGGCGCGCAAAACGAGTTTCTCCGACCTGAAGTTCCTTGGCCCGGGTAATGTGGTGGTGGCGACGGTCCCGGCCTGAAAAGCAGTCTCAAGATGATTGCGCTTGCCCGTTTGGTATTGCGCGGTGCTCACTCCTCGCCGTACTCTCTTGCGCTGTCTCGTCGTTGCGCTCCGGGCGCAACCAAACCGGCGGCGTCGAAGGAATTCAGCGTTTCATTTAGCGGATGACCACGGCGGGTTTGGTGCCGAGAGACTGCTGGATACGTTCGGCGACGCGCTGCGCTTCGTCGCGGCTGGCGTACGGGCCGAGTTGCAAGCGGTGCATCCCGCCACCGGCGAAAATGTGCAAGGGTTCCGTCAGCCAATCGAGTTCGCTGGCGAGGCGATTCCTGAGATTTTCGGCGTTGTCGGCATTGGCGAAGGCGCCGATTTGCAGGAAAACGCCTTTGAGCGCAGCGGTCTGTCTTTCTTCTTTTTCCAGGCGGCTCATCAGTTCGGCAAGACCGTCGCGCCCTTCGGGTGTGGCCGTTTGGACCGGGGCCTGTTGCCGAGAGGGGGTGGCTTGGGCGCTGCCTGACGGGATGATGGCTTCGACCTCAACCTCGCTGCTGCCGCTATGGATGATGCCGAGCTTGTGCGCGGCCACGTAGGACAGATCAATGATGCGTCCGGCGTGGAAGGGCCCGCGATCGTTGACGCGCACCACCACCGATTTACCGTTGCGCAAATGGGTGACCCGGACGTAGGAAGGCAGTGCCAGAATGGTGTGGGCTGCCGTCATGGCAAACATGTCGTAGGTTTCGCCGGTGGAGGTTTTTTTACCGTGGAACTTTTTGCCATACCAGCTGGCGATGCCGCGCGCCTTGTAGGGCCTGACACTGGTGTGCGGGGCATACTGCCGTCCAAGCACTTCATAGGGGCGCGTCGCCGGCTTGTGCAGTGGTTCCCAGACAGGCTGGGCATCGGGGATGTCCTCTAGGTTGGCGGGGATTTCATCCGCTGGGCCGTCATCCTGGTAATATCCGCCGCCTTTTTTCGGCGATGGTTTTGAGCTCGGCGCCGGTTCGCCGGGCTCCGGTGAACCGCTCTTCGGAATGCTGCCGCATCCGGCAAAGAGCAGGGCAGATAAAAAAATGAGGGCAAGACGATTCAACCTAAACTCCTTATTTCTTCAGCATCATGCGGTGGCTATGAATCGACATCAGGATGCCGATGCAGACAAAAATGGTCACCAGCGCGGTTCCACCGTAGCTGACCAGGGGCAGCGGCACACCCACTACCGGCAGGATGCCGCTGACCATGCCTATGTTGACAAAGGCGTAGGTAAAGAACACCAGCCCGATGGTGCCGGCCAGTAGACGGGAAAAAAGGGTTGGCGCGGCGGCGGCAATCATCAGGCTGCGCAGGATGAGCAGGAAATAGAGGGCGAGCAGGACGGAATTGCCCAGCAGGCCCCATTCCTCGGAAAAGACGGCAAAAATGAAGTCCGTGTGTTTCTCTGGAATGAATTCGAGGTGGGTTTGGGTGCCGTTCAGGTAGCCCTTGCCGAAAATGCCGCCCGAGCCGATGGCAATGGTGGCCTGGATGATGTGATAGCCGGCGCCGAGCGGGTCGCTGGTGGGGTCAATTAGGGTGAGGATGCGCTTGCGCTGGTAGTCGTGCAGCAGGTTCCAGAGAAAAGGCGCTGCCGAGCCGCAGGCCACGAGCAGCGCAACGATGATTTTCCACGGCAATCCGGCAAGGAAAATGACGTAAAACCCGGCGGCGCCCACCAGAATGGCCGTTCCCAGATCGGGTTGCTTGGCGATGAGCGCGAAGGGGACCAGCAACAGCAGGGCGGCAAAGGCGTAATGCCTGAGCTTGAGGACGGCTTCGTACTGTTGAAAATACCAGGCAAGCATGAGCGGCATGGCGATTTTCATCATTTCGGCCGGCTGGACGCGGGTGAAGCCCAGCGGGAGCCAGCGGCGCGCGCCATTGATCTTGATACCAAAAATGAAGACAGCCACGAGCAGAACGATTCCGAGCAGATAGAGCGGGACTGCGGTGCGCATCAATTTCGGCGGCGGCAAGCGCGCGATCAGCCACATCAGGGCAATGGCAAAGCCGGCATGCATTGCATTGGAAAGCGTCCGGTCGACGCCGCCATGGGTTGCCGAATTGATGGTCAGCATACCGATGCCGAGAATGGCCAGGGCAATGGCAAACAGCGGGAAGTCGATATGTGCGATCGACTGACGGGCGTAGTGCTGGATTTTTCCAAACCAGGGGTTCATTGCGCATCCCCCTCTTCTTCGGCATCGCTTTCTTTCGCCTCCTCGTCCTCTTTGGCGGCGCCCCCCGGGAGTTTTCCGGCGATATAGTAGTCGAGCACCATGCGCGCAATGGGCGCGGCCGATTGAGCGCCAAAACCACCATTTTCAACCAGAACAGCCAATGCGATTTTGGGCTTGTCGACGGGAGCAAAAGCGATGAACAGGGCGTGGTCGCGCAAGTGTTCCTTCAAGGCGCTTGCCTTGTAAGCGCCTCCTTTGAGCGAGAACACCTGCGCCGTTCCGGTTTTGCCGGCCGAGGTGTAGGGCGCACCAGCAAAAGCGCGCGCTCCGGTTCCGGATGTGTTGACCCCTTGCATGGCATTTTTGATGAATTCGACGTGCTCGGGGTTCCAGTTGAGGTTCTTGAGCGGTTGGGGTTCGATGTGGCGTTTTTCGCCGGTGCGGGCATCGGTAATGTGGCGTACTAAATGGGGGCGGAACACCACACCGTTATTGGCAACGGTGGCGGTTGCCTGCGCCAGCTGGATGACCGTGTAAGCGTTGTAGCCCTGGCCGATGCCGACCGAAATGGTCTCGCCGGCGTACCATTTTTGTTGTTCCGGCTTCTTGAAGCGTTTTTTCTTCCAGGCGGTCGATGGGAGCACGCCTTCCGATTCTCCCATGCCCTTGATGCCGATGTCGATGCCGGTTTTCTGTCCGAAACCAAGCGTCTCCATGAAACGCGCAATGTTGTCGATCCCCATGTCGTTGGCCAAAACGTAGTAATAGGTGTCGCAGGAAACGACGATGGACTTGTACATGTCAACCATGCCGTGACCGCCCTTTTTGTCGTCGCGGAAGGTGTGGCCACCGAAATTGAAATAGCCAGGGTCGGAAATGGCCTGGTGGGGACGGCGCTTGCCAGTTTCCAGTGCGGCCAGTGCCATGAAGGGCTTGAAGGTCGAGCCTGGAGGATAGGCGCCGTTGAGCGCGCGATTGACCATGGGTTTGTCCGGGTGATCGTTCAGTTCCTTCCAGCTCTCAGTCGTGATGCCGTCCACAAAGAGATTAGGGTCGTAGTTTGGCGTCGAGACGAGGGCAAGGATGCCGCCGGTGGAAGGTTCGATGGCGACCAGGGCGCCGCGCCGGTTGCCAAACGCCTGTTCGGCGATTTCCTGTAACTTGGTGTCCAGGGTGAGGGTCAGGTTGTTGCCCGTGACGGGCGGGGTGCGCTTCAGACTGCGGACTGCGCGCCCGCCGGCATCGATTTCGACTTCCTCGTAACCGGTTTCTCCGTGCAGTTCGAACTCATAGTGCTGCTCAAGCCCTGTTTTGCCAATATGTTCGGTGCCGCGGTAGTTGGCCTCGCGTCCCTCCTCCTGGATCCATTCGACATCCCGGTCGGCAACGCGGCCGATATAGCCGAGGGCGTGCGATGCGATACCGCCGAGCGGATACTGGCGGAACAGGCGCGCTTTGACTTCTACACCCGGAAAACGGTAACGATGGGCGGCAAAACGTGCGACCTCCTCATCGGAAAGCCGGGTCCGGATGGGGATGGACTCGAAGTTCCTGGCTTCGTCCATCAGGCGCTTGAACCGCTTGCGATCTTTGGGGTGGATGTCGACCAGCGCGGACAGCGCGTCAATCGTTGTCTCCAGATGGTCTACCCGGGAGGGCGTGATCTCCAGAGTGAAGGCGGAGTAGTTGCGCGCCATGACGACGCCCTTGCTGTCGACAATGATGCCGCGATTGGGCGGAATCGGCACGATGGAAATGCGGTTGTCTTCGGCGCGGGTACGGTAGTAATCGTGCTGGACGACCTGTAGCCAGATGAAGCGCGCCAATAGCGCAGAGAACGCGAGCAGCACGACGATGGTGCTGAAGACGAGGCGGAAACGGAAGCGTTCGGTATGGCGTTCCGGATCGTGAAAATCACCCATGGCGATTGATTAGATGGGCCGGTTCGGGTCCTGTTCGGCCGGTCGGTATTGGGGCAGAAGCAGGAGATAGGTGAAGGGCACCCAGAGTACGGCAGCGATGAACGGGCCGGCAAAATAGGTCCATCCGGGCATGCCGCTTCCGGCCGCCAGACGGATGAGTGCCTGAATGATTTGGGCGATCAGGAGCAGGGGCAGGATGTGGAGGGCCTGTTGCGCCAGCGGAAACCAGAGGATGCGCCGCGACAGCGTCGATGCCAGATAAGCCAGCACGACGTAGGCCAAGGCGTGCTGGCCGAGCGCGGCGCTGTTGGCGACGTCCATGACCAGACCGAGCATGAAGGCCCAGCCCATACCGATGCGGCGGAATTCACGCACACTCCAGAAACACAGGACCAGTGCGATCCAGTCGGGAACCGCGGCCCATGAAGCGGGTACGAGAAAATTCAGCATCAAACCGAGAAACAGGGTGGTATAGACAAACCATGGCTTGACCGGAAGCAGGATGCGCGATGAGGTGAAAGTGGGTTGCATGGGATCAGCGGCCCTTGGACTTCTTTATTGGCTTGTCTGGAGCGGATGGGCCCGGATCTTCGCGCTTTTCAGCCTTGCGCTCGATCTGGTCGGTCAGCTCTTTTGGGAGGGGTGTGGTTTGCGTTGCAGGGCTAAGAATGAAAACATCGGTGAAATTTTCGACGGCTGCCACCGGCTCGCAAACAATGCGCGCAAAGGCGTAGGCGCTGTCGCGTTCGACCCGTTTGACGCGCGCCACCGGAAAACCGGAAAGAAAAATTCCGTCCAGTCCCGAGGTGACGAGGAGATCGCCCTCCTTGATATCCGCATTAGCCGGTAAGTAGCGCAACTCGAGCTGCCCGCCCCCCAGGCCGTAGACCACAGAACGCAGTCCGTTTCGCACAACTTGCACAGGGACGATCTGGTTTTTGTCGGTAATCAGGGTAATTTCCGAATGCAGCAGCGAAACACGGGTGACTTGGCCGACCACGCCCGAGCCATCGATGACGGGTTGCCCGGCGACAATGCCGACCTGCCCGCCCTTGTCGGCGACGATGCGGCGCGAGAAGGGATCGCGGGTTGCGAATAGAATGCGGGCTATCTGGCCAGAGGCTTTTTCTCGCTCCTTCATATCCAGCAGCCGGCGCAGGCGGTCGTTCTCAGCTTCCAGATGAAGGAGACGGGCGAGGCTGGGTGCGATATCCAGCCGCGCCCGGCGTAGCTGGGCATTTTCCTGCTGGAGCTGGTCCATGCCACGGGCGTATTCAGCCAGGGCGCCGATGGAAGCGGCCGGGGTTTGCGCCAGGCGTTGTAAGGGATCGACGACGATGGCGATGGCTTGACGCAGTAGATCGACCGAATGATATTTGAGGTCGACGACGAACAGCGCGATGGAGGCGGCAACGTAGAAGCTCAACAAGGCCAGGGGGGCAGGACCTCGCTTGAAGAATGGCGGTGGAGCTTGATCGATGCCGGGCATAAGCGCGTGCCGCCGGTTTTGGACCGGATTACTCTGAAGCGAAAATGCTGGCGAGCTTGTCCATTTTCTCCAGTGCCAGGCCGCAGCCGTGCGCCACGCAGGTCAGTGGCTCGTCGGCGACGATGACCGGTAGTCCCGTTTCTTCCATCAACAGGCGGTCCAGATCGCGCAACAGCGCACCGCCGCCGGTCAGCACCATGCCCTTTTCGGCGATGTCGGCACCCAGTTCGGGTGGTGTCTTTTCCAGCGCCGATTTGACGGCGGAGACGATCTGATTGAGCGGATCGGTCAGGGCCTCGAGGATTTCGTTGGAGGAGATGGTGAATTTGCGCGGGATGCCTTCGGCCTTGTTGATGCCGGAGACTTCCATCTCGCGCACTTCGGCGCCGGGAAAGGCGGAGCCGATGCTTTTCTTGACGTTCTCGGCCGTGTTTTCACCGATCATCATGCCGTAATTGCGGCTGATGTAATTGATGATGGCTTCGTCGAGCTTGTCACCGCCGACGCGGACAGAGCCAGCATAGACCATGCCGCCCAGCGAAATGACGCCGACTTCGGTCGTGCCGCCGCCGATGTCAACGACCATCGAGCCGGTAGCGTCGGCGACCGGAAGTCCGGCGCCGATGGCGGCGGCCATCGGCTCTTCAATCAGATACACATGCCGCGCCCCGGCGCCAATGGCGGATTCGCGGATGGCCCGGCGTTCGACTTGGGTGGAGCCGGAAGGCACGCAAATGATGATGCGCGGGCTGGGGGAGAACAAGCGTGAATCATGCACCTTCTTGATGAATTGTTTGAGCATCTGCTCGGTGACGGTGAAGTCAGCGATGACGCCGTCCTTCATGGGCCGGATCACGGTGATGGCGCCTGGGGCTTTGCCCAGCATCTCCTTGGCTTCTTTGCCAACCGCCTGTATGCTTTTCTTGGCATTGGGCCCGCCTTCCTGGCGAATGGAGACGACCGAGGGTTCGTCGAGAACAATGCCCCGGCCCCGGACATAAATCAGGGTGTTGGCGGTACCAAGGTCAATGGCGAGATCGTTGGAAAAGTAACTGCTTAAAAAACCGAACATCGTAAACACTCTCCGCGTTAGGGGCGATAGGGGTGCGGCAAGAAAAGTTTTTATGATACCTTATATCGCTTTCAATTTTAAGGTATTGTGCGTTGCACAACCGTCCGATATGTCTCTGACCCAGGAACAAATCCAGCGTATTGCCCATCTGGCCCGAATTGCCTTGAGCGATGAAGAGGCAATGGCAACCCGTGACCAGCTTGAGGGCATCTTTGGATTGATCGAGGAAATGCAGGCGGTCGACACGACCGGTGTCGAACCGATGGCGCACGCTCAGGAGGTTCGCCAGCGCCTGCGCGCCGATTTGGTGAGCGAAACTGACCAGCGTGACCTGTTCCAGGCGATTGCACCGGAGGTTGAAGACGGCCTGTATCTGGTTCCCAAGGTGATCGAATAGCAAGGAGCGCGGGGGAGTGCTTCGTGCCCTTCGCCCCAGAATGTCATGATTAAATCCAGCCTGAAACAACTCGCAGCGGCGCTTGCCGCCAAGTCGGTCTCCAGTGTTGAACTGACGCAATGGTATCTCGAACGGATTAGTCGGCTGAATCCGGAACTGAACGCCTTCATCACGGTGGACCCCTACCGCAGCCTGGCTCAGGCGCGTGCTGCCGACGAACGCATTGCCCGCGGCGAAGCCGGTCCGCTCACCGGGATTCCATTGGCCCAGAAGGATATTTTCTGCACCAAAGGTTGGCGGACCACCTGTGGCTCGAAAATGCTGTCCAACTTTGTCTCGCCCTACGACGCCACCGTGATCGAGCGCTTGGACGCTGCGGGCGCGGTCAATATTGGCAAGACGAACATGGACGAGTTTGCCATGGGTTCTTCCAACGAAACTTCGCATTTCGGCCCCGTCAAAAATCCCTGGGATGCCAGTCGCGTCCCCGGCGGTTCTTCCGGAGGCTCCGCTGCCGCTGTGGCGGCGCGCCTGGCGGCAGCAGCTACGGGGACTGACACTGGAGGCTCCATCCGTCAGCCGGCGGCACTGTGCGGCATCACCGGGCTGAAACCAACCTATGGTGTGGTGTCACGTTATGGCATGATTGCTTTCGCATCGTCCCTCGACCAGGGCGGGCCGATGGCGCACAGCGCTGAGGATTGCGCACTTCTGCTCAATCATATGGCCGGTTTTGATGCGCGCGATTCGACCAGTCTTGAGCACCCGGCTGAGGAGTACACCCGGGAGTTGGCAGTGGAGTCGGGCGATGCGCCGCTGGCCGGGGTTCGTATCGGCCTGCCCAGGGAATTTTTCGGCGATGACGAACAATCCGGTTGTGACCCTGGGGTCATGCAGGTCGTACAGGCCGCCATCGCCGAGTACCGTGCGCTGGGCGCCGATGTGGTCGAGGTTTCGCTGCCCAACTCGAAACTTTCGGTCCCAGCTTATTATGTGATTGCACCCGCCGAAGCCAGCTCGAACCTGTCGCGCTTCGATGGCGTGCGTTATGGCTATCGCGCTTCCGACTACGCCGACCTCAACGACCTGTACTGCAAGACTCGTGCCGAAGGGTTTGGTGCCGAGGTCAAGCGCCGTATTCTGATCGGAACCTATGTGCTGTCGCATGGCTATTACGATGCCTACTATTTGCAGGCGCAGCGTATTCGGCGGCTGATTGCCCGCGATTTTGCCGAAGCCTTCCGGCAGTGCGACGTGATTCTCGGGCCGACCAGCCCATGTACTGCCTTCAGGCTGGGCGAAAAGGCAGCCGACCCGGTACAGATGTACCTTTCCGACATTTACACGATCGCCGTCAATTTGGCCGGATTGCCCGCACTGTCGCATCCGTGTGGTTTTGCGGGGGGGTTGCCGGTCGGTCTGCAATTGATTGGCGATTATTTTTCCGAGGCCAGATTGCTCAATTGGGCGCATCGCTACCAGCTGAACACCGACTGGCATACCAGGGCGCCCGAATTGTGAAGACACGTTTTTTCCTACTGGTTTTATTCACCCTCTTGCTGGCCGCCTGCGCTGAAGCGCCTCCGCAGGAGCCCCCTCCGGCCAAGGCTGCGCCTGAAATCAAATCGCAAAAGCTCAAGTACCTCGAGGGACGCACATTGAAGCCGCAGCCGACGCGGCCTTTGAATGTCCGTTCGCGCTGCGCCCATCGTGATGCGGTCGGAACGCGCACCCGTCTCGACATGCAGGTCAAGGACGCCGAAGTCAAAAATTTTAGTGCCGAGGTCACCATCCCCAAGCGGGGAACTTGCCGCTTTGACTTGAAGAACTTCACACAGAAGGAAAAGTTGCCTCAGGTCGTACTGGCTGCCAAGGACAAGTCAGGTTGTACCGTGCGCATGTGGGAGCAGGACTCCGGCAAACAGAGGCAGGTCACCATCGCGTTCAATGCTTGCCGCGCCGCGTGTGATGGCGATACCTTCGATTATCTCTGGCCGATCCTGGTGGATGCCAAAACCGGCCGCTGTTGTTGAGAGACGCAAGATGAACTCATGGGAAATCATTATTGGCATCGAAACCCACGTGCAACTGGCGACGGTTTCCAAAATTTTTTCCGGCGCTCCCACTATGTTTGGCGCCGAACCGAACACCCAGGCCTGCGCAGTCGATCTGGCGCTGCCTGGCGTTTTGCCCGTACTCAACAAGAAGGCGGTCGAATGTGCCATCCGCTTTGGCTTGGCGATTGGCGCTGACGTGGCGCGCAGGTCAGTCTTTGCCCGCAAGAATTATTTTTACCCCGATCTGCCCAAGGGCTACCAGATCAGTCAGTTCGAGCTACCGGTGGTCAGCGGCGGACAGCTGGCCATCGCCGTCGGCCAAGGGGATCAAGCCTATGAAAAAACGGTACGTCTGACGCGTGCCCATCTGGAAGAGGATGCCGGCAAGTCACTGCATGAGGATTTTCATGGCAAGTCCGGCATTGACCTCAATCGGGCCGGAACGCCACTGCTCGAAATCGTTTCCGAACCGGATATGCGCTCATCCGACGAGGCGGTGGCCTATGCCAAGGCGCTGCATGCGCTGGTGCGCTGGATTGGCATTTGCGACGGCAACATGCAGGAAGGTTCGTTCCGCTGCGACGCCAATGTTTCCATGCGCCGCCCCGGCCAGCCGCTGGGTACACGCCGCGAAATCAAAAACCTCAATTCCTTCCGCTTCTTGAAGGAGGCGATCGATTATGAGGTGCGCTGGCAGATCAACGAACTGGAGGAAGGGCGTCCCATCGTTCAGGCGACCGTGCTCTTCGATCCCGGCAGTGGCGTCACGCGTACCATGCGGACCAAGGAGGACGCGCACGACTACCGCTATTTCCCCGACCCCGATCTGCTGCCGTTGGTGATCGGTGAAGACTGGATTGCGCAGGTGCAGGCCGCTTTGCCGGAATTGCCGGGCGCCAAAAAAGCGCGCTTCATGTCCGAGTACGGACTGTCTGCTTACGACGCCGCTACTTTGACCGCAGGCCTGGAAATGGCTGATTTCTACGAAGCCGTGGTCGCAGTCGCTGGCAAGGCCCAGGCCAAGCCCTGTGCCAACTGGGTCATGGTCGATCTGGCTGCGCGCTTGAACAAGGAAGACCGGGAAATTGGGGCTTCTCCGGTCAACCCGGCGCAACTCGGCAGTCTGGTTGCCCGTATTGCGGATCAAACCCTTTCCAACAATATCGCCAAGAAGGTGTTCGAGGCTTTGTGGAATGGTGAAGGCACTTCGGTGGACGACATCATCGAGGTGCAAGGTTTGAAGCAGATTACCGACAGCGGCGCCATCGAAGCCTTGATTGACGCGGTGCTGGCCGCCAATGTCGCGATGGTGTCCGAGTTCAAGGCGGGAAAGGAAAAAGCCTTTAACGCGCTGGTCGGTCAGGTGATGAAAGCCGCCAAGGGCAAGGCCAACCCGCAGCAGGTCAATGAGCTGCTGCGCCAAAAGCTCCAGTAGATCAGAGTCCTATTTCTGCGGGGTTGCCGGCCGCTTGGCATCGGGGTGGCTGAGCAGGCCGCCGCCAGAGAGGATTTCGAGGTAGCGCTGTTTGTCGGCGGCGTATTTGGCGCGGATTTTTTCCAGATCCGCTTTTTTGGACTTCAACACATCGCTGTAGGCCCTGATTTCGTCGTCGGCGTCGCGCAGGCCGCGCGCAATCTCCGGCGGAAGCGTCCCTTTCTTGTAGAATTCGGCTTCGCTCTCGAGTTTCTTGCGCTTATCCCAGGCCGCCTTGATGCGGCCTTCGGCCAGGTCCATGGCCTTGACCAGTTCGGTCTCGGCGCGCGCCAGGGAAATATCGATATCCTGGACGCTGCTGTAGGTTTCAAGCAATGCGGCGTCCTTGCGCCGCTGCTCGCGCATTGCGGCCTCATGTTCCCGTTTCTGTTCTTCCTCGGCTTGCAGCGCCGCCTTTTGTTCCGCAGTCAGCGGTGGCCCGACCTCGCGGATGACATTGCCGGCACGGTCCAGAATCTTGTAGGCCAGTCCCTTGCACTCATGGGGCAGAGTGTCGCCGCAGTTTCGTCGGCCCGTCGCTGCATCCTGACAGCAGTAGAGGCTCTGGGCATGAGCACTGGCCGCGAGCAGTACGGAAAGACCGGACAAGGCAATCCACTTATGCAACACCATAGCGCTCCCGATAAGCAGTCACGGCCTTGCGATGTTCCTCAAATTCAGGCCGCTGTTCCAGATAGAGGAGAAGATCGACCAGGTTGGCCACGGCGATGACCGGGAGACCATAATCACGCTCAACTTCCTGCACTGCCGAAAGTTCGCCCTGTCCACGTTCCATCCGGTCGAGTGCAATCAATACGCCGGCAGGTTCAGCGCCGGCGGCGCGGATGAGCTCAACCGACTCACGCACCGACGTGCCCGCCGAGATGACGTCATCGACAATCAGGACGCGGCCCTTGAGCGGGGCGCCGATCATCAGCCCGCCCTCGCCGTGGTCCTTGGCTTCCTTGCGGTTGAAGGCAAAAGGACAATTTTTGCCCAGTCCAGCCAAAGCCACAGCAACCGTAGCCACCAAAGGGATGCCCTTGTACGCCGGGCCAAACAGCATGTCGAAGGCGACACTCCCGGTAATCGCGGCGCTGGCGTAAAATTGCGCCAGTCGCCCCAGCGAATCGCCATCGTTGAAGAGGCCAGCATTGAAAAAGTAAGGCGAATTACGCCCGGCCTTGGTTTTAAATTCGCCAAAACGCAGCACGTCCTGCGCTACGGCAAACTCGATAAATTCCTGACGAAAGTTCATGGTTTCCAATAACACTTTTTTCGCGGCGATCCGGTTCCGCGCACTCCCGACATGTTACGCATCATCTCATTGAATCTCAACGGCATCCGTTCGGCTTGGGGCAAGAACTTGTTGCCCTGGATCGAGAACCAGCAACCGGACTTTGTATGTCTTCAGGAGCTCAAGGCACAAGGCGCTGACCTCACGAGCGAAATGCTGGCCCCACCCGGTTTCCACGCCCGCTACCACTATGCCGAAAAGCGTGGTTACAGCGGCGTTGGCATCTGGAGCCGTACCATACCGGATCGTGTCGTTGCCGGCATCGGCAATCCCGAATTTGACGCTGAGGGCCGTTTTCTACGCGCAGATTTCGCCAATCTTTCCGTGATTTCGCTCTATCTGCCCTCCGGTTCCTCGGCGCCGGAACGGCAGGAGGCCAAATTTCGTTTCATGCAGGTCTTTTTTCCCATGCTGGCAGCGCTCAGACAAGAAGGACGCGAAATCGCCCTTTGCGGCGACTGGAATATCGCCCACCGCGAAATCGACCTGAAAAACTGGAAATCCAATCAAAAAAATTCCGGCTTCTTGCCCGAGGAGCGTGACTGGATTTCGCGCGTTTTCGATGAACTGGGCTGGGTCGATGTCTATCGCCAACTCCATCCGGAAGCAACTGAAGCGTCCTACACCTGGTGGTCGAATCGCGGCCAGGCTTGGGCCAAGAATGTCGGTTGGCGCATCGATTACCAGATCGCCACCCCGGACCTGGCCGCAACTGCACGGCAAGCGAGTATCTACAAGGAACAGCGTTTCTCCGATCACGCGCCACTGATCATCGACTACGATTGTGGCCTCTAAAAGGCCCTCTGCCGCCATTCGCGGCAGACCGAATTGCTGTTATAATCCGCGCCCTCAAGGAATGGTGATGTAGCTCAGTTGGTTAGAGCGGTGGATTCATAACCCACAGGTCGGCAGTTCAATTCTGCCCATCACCACCAGAACACCAAGGCCAGACGCGCTCTGGCCTTTTTCATGCCCGCCGGAAACGCCAGTATTGGCGCGGCATCCTGGAGTGCCCGTGCCTGCCCTGCTGGCGGAAACCGCATTTTCCGCCAGTTTCCACGCCGCAATCCTCTCTTTTCTCCATTTGACCCGTGGCTACCGGGCAATGGGCTACCGGGTTGTGGAGCACCCGCAGGATGCTGCTGACTTACTTACGGTGTACGGCAAATAGTCTCATTGCTTTCAGCAAGTTGGACGAGGATGCGGGAATTCGTCGCACGATAGTTTGGCGCAAGAGGCAGACAGCATTGAAGACATCTTTAATATTGCCACGTGTATTAAAGCATGCTTTAATACAGCCATTGGAAATTTAAGAAATCTTTAACGTGAACCGCGCCGCCGGGTCTTACATCACTTCCGCAACATCAGGCGAAGCCGTCCAAGCCTTCGTGCCGAATCCGCTGCCACCGAGCAATCCCCCGTTGGCGCCGGAGTCGTTTGTGGGGGCCAATCGCGCGGCGGAACTGGCGCTGGCGCGACTGTCCGGTGTATCGGGGCTGGTGCCGTCGGTGGATTGGTTGCTATACAGCGCTATCCGCAAAGAAGCCCTGCTCACCTCCCAGATCGAGGGCACGCAGGCCACACTGACTGACCTGTTCGACGAAGAAGCAGGCTTCAAGGTCAGCAACACCGATGATGTGGAGGAGGTCACCAACTACCTGCGTGCTTTCCGCTGGACTCAAGAGCAACTGCGCGATCCCAAAGGGCTGCCCATCAGCGTGCGGCTATTGTGCGAGGCGCACCGACGCCTGCTTGACGGGGCACGCGGCGCAGGCAAGCAACCGGGTGAGTTGCGCCGGTCGCAGAACTGGATCGGCGGCACCCGGCCGGGCAATGCAGTTTTCGTACCACCGCCGCCGGAAAACGTTCCCACGCTGCTGGCCGATATGGAGCGGTTCATCCACGAGGCTGCGCCCACGCTGCCGCCGCTGGTGCGCATTGCCCTGATCCATGCCCAATTCGAAACCATCCATCCCTTCCTGGATGGCAACGGCCGCATCGGGCGCCTGCTGATTGCCGCACTGCTCGAACATTGGCATCTGCTGCCCGAGCCCTTGCTTTACCTTAGTGCCTATCTCAAGCAGCATCAGAGCGCGTATTACCGACGACTCTCCGACATCCGCACAGAGGGTGATTGGGAGGGTTGGGTGGCCTTTTTCCTGGAAGGCGTGGCCAATGCGGCCAGCGAGGCCGAACTTGGCATCGTGGCCATCGCCAGTTTGGTGGCGGCGGATCGTCGCCGTCTGCTCGAATCGCCAAAATCTGGCCCGGCGGCCTATCGCTTGTTCGAGAGGCTGCCGATGATGCCGCGTTTCAATATCGAGCGGGTAAGGCAGATTCTAGACACGAGTTTTCCCACGGCCAGCGCGGCAGTGAATCAGTTGGTCGACCTGGGTATCGTGAAGGAAATGACCGGGCAGAAAAAGAACCGCAGCTACAGCTACCAAGCCTATGTTGAATTGCTGAGTCGCTGACCTGCCCTCACAAACCCGCAGGATTACTCTCCAAGACTCATAAGCCCCAATAGCGAGTGGTCCGGTAGCAAACTGTACGCCGCCAGCTTTTCAAAGCCTGCCTTGCCCGGCGGGCTTTGTTTTTTGCGGAACGAGACTGGCTTTTTCGGCCCGTGTCTGCACCGAATTTTTAATTTGTGAGTGATTTGTGCGCACGGTTGTCTCAGAGTCGCACGGGTTTTATGAGCCAGACGCTCTTTAGCTGTGCCGTTTCGACGCTTGCAGGCCGCAGGGCGTGATTTACCAGGACGTTACGGAGGTGGTTTGCGGTCGGAAAAGCACGACAGGCTATGGCTGGGGAGTAGAACGATTCAAAAATTTGGTGTTGTTGTATGAAATAGGATTAGAATCAAACCGCACCGTGTCGGCGAAGCTGACATCAAAAGGCGGTTCCGGGCGCTCAATTCCGAAAATGGCTTTGTTTGGGGGTTCGGTGTTCTTTGATTAAGTTTGATTAACAATCCCTTAGAGGAGGCAAAATGCGTATTCATCGTTTAGTCTTGGCCCTAGCGGCCATTGCCTGTGCTTCAGGCCTTGCGGTCGCCCAGACCAAAGAGTTGAAGATTGCCCATATCTCCAGCCGGGCCGGTCCGCTGGAGCCCTTCTCCACTCAGTCGAGCCGTGGCATGAAACTTGGTTTCGAGTATGCCACCAACGGTACGATGGAAGTGGCTGGCCGCAAGATCGTCCTTCTGGACAAGGACGACCAGATGAAGGCTGATGTGGGCAAAACCCTGCTGCAGTCCGCTTACAAGGACGAAGGCGTTGATATCGCCGTCGGCCCAGCCAGCTCCGCAGTCGCTTTGGCCATGATTCAGGTGGCGCGCGAAAACAAGAAGCTCCTCATCATCGACATGGCCGCTGCCGAAAACCTGACGAGTACAAAGGGCAGCAAGTATGCCTTCCGTATCGGCCGCAATTCCGATCATGACGCATATTCGAACGCCTTCGTCTATGGCAAGCCCGGTACCTTCATCGCCACTTTGGCGCCGGATTATGCCTTCGGGCGTGAGGGTATGGCTTCCTTCAAGGCAGCCATGAAGGGCAAACCGGCTACATTCGTTGAAGAAGTGTACGCTCCGGCGGGAACGGCCGACTTCACGCCGTATGCCACCAAGCTCTTCAATGCATTGAAGGACAAGCCGGGCCGCAAGGTCATTCTGTTCATCTGGGCCGGTGCCGGCAACCCGATGAAGGTCTTTGACCTGAACCCGCAACGTTACGGTATTGAAATGATGACCATCGGCGGAACGCTGCTGATGCTCAATGCAGGTGCGCGTCCGCTGATTGGTAACGAAGCGGCAACGTCCTACTACTTCCGCTGCCCGAAGAATGCCATCAACGACTGGATGGTCAAGGAACATCAGAAGCGCTTCAACGAGCCGCCTGATTTCTTTGTTCCGAACGGCTTTATGACGGCCCAGGCGATTGTCGAACTGGTGAAGAAGACCAACGGCAAGACCGACGACACCGAGCTGATGATCAAGACGTTGAACAGCATTGCGTTTGACAGCCCGAAGGGTAAGGTGTTCTTCAAGAACAACCAGCTCATGCAGCCGATGTATCACTACGAGTACATCGAAAATCCCGAGTGGAAAGACACGAAGTGGAAGGGTGTTGATGTCAAGTGCAAAGGCGAGATCTCGATCGAGGACATGAACGTCCCGACGACGGTACTGAAGAATTAATACCGGAGCTTGATCTGACACACAGGGGTGGCGCTTCTTCCAAGAGAGTGCGTCACCCCGTTTCCCTTAAATTTAAGAGCCTATCCCTATGAAACAGTCCACTGCTTCGAAACATCCTGTTTTGGAAACGCGTGGTCTGACGGTGCGCTTTGGTGGTCATGTGGCGGTCAACTCGGTGAGCTGTGCGTTTAGCTCCGGCAGCCTGACTGCGATTGTGGGTCCCAATGGCGCCGGCAAGACCACCTATTTCAACCTGATTTCAGGCCAGATCCCCGCTACTTCCGGCGAAGTGTTCCTGCATGGTGAGAACATTTCAGGACTCAGCGTTGCCATGCGTTCTCGCCGGGGTCTTGGCAGAGCCTTCCAGTTGACCAATCTTTTCCCGTTCCTGACGGTTCAGGAAAATGTCCGCATTGCGGTGCAGGCCCGCGCTGGCATTGGCGCCGATATTATCGGCATGTGGAACAAGCATGTCGAACTGATCGATAAAGCCAACATGATCCTCGAGCAAGTCGCTTTGACGAGCCAAGCCTATACCCAGGCCCGTGCCTTGCCGCATGGCGACCAGCGTAAATTGGAAGTGGGTCTGATGCTGGCGTTGGAACCGGAAGTGTTCATGTTCGATGAACCGACGGCCGGTATGAGTGTGGATGAGGTTCCGGTGATTCTGGATCTCATCAAGAAGATCAAGGACCAGGGCAATAGAACGCTATTGCTGGTGGAACACAAGATGGATGTGGTGCGCGAACTGGCTGACCGCATCATCGTGCTGCACAATGGATGCTTGGTGGCAGACGGTGATCCGGAAACCGTGATTGCCTCCGATATCGTTCAGGAAGCCTACCTGGGCGCGGCACCGGATAAATCGAAGGAGGCAAAGAAATGAAACTGCCACTCCTTAAACTAGAAGGGGTTAATACCCATATTGGGCCCTACCACATTCTGTACGGGATCGACTTCGAGGTTCCCGAGGGCGAGCTGACCATGTTGCTCGGTCGCAATGGCGCCGGCAAGACGACGACATTGCGCACGATTATGGGCATGTGGAAGGCTTCTGCCGGGAAGGTCATTTTTGAAGGCAAAATCCTCTCGGAAATGACGACCCCACAGATTGGCAATCTTGGAATTGCTTACGTTCCCGAAAACAAGGGGATTTTCACCGACCTGACCGTGCGCGAGAACATGGTGTTGGCGGCGCGCAATGGCGCCCCGGATTCAGCGCGTCTCGACTGGATCTTCACCTATATGCCGGCGCTGAAGAAGTTCTGGGAACAGCCTTCTGGACTGCTCTCGGGCGGGCAAAAACAGATGTTGTCGATTGCGCGCGCCATGGTCGAACCGCGCCGCCTGCTTTTGGTCGATGAGCCTTCCAAGGGCCTGGCACCGGCCATCGTCCAGAATCTGGTGGAGGCGTTCAAGGCGATGAAGCAAGCGGGGACGACGATCCTGGTGGTTGAGCAGAATTTCAATTTTGCCAAGAGTCTGGGAGATACCGTGGTGGTGATGGACAACGGCAAGGTGGCGCATCGCGGCACCATGGCCGATTTGGCCGCCAATGAAGCGCTTCAGCACAAGCTGCTGGGGCTTTCCCTTGATTCACATCAATAGGAGGAAGCGAAATGTCAACGACGCAAGTGATTGCTGCAGACGAATCGCTGCCCAAGAAAAAACTCGATTTAATTCCGGTCTTCCTGATCCCGGTCGTGGCGCTGATTGCCCTGCCGCTCTACTACGCGATGGGGATGGGGTCGGCCTCGGACTGGCTGACAGCGACGATTGCCGGGATTGGCATGGGATTGATCATTTTCCTGGTGGCTTCCGGCTTCTCTCTGGTCTTCGGCTTGATGGACGTGCTCAATTTCGGTCATGGCATTTTCGTGACCTTGGGCGCCTATTTCGGCGTGGCCTTCCTGGCGCCTTTCCAGACCTGGTATGACGATCCGGAAAGCATTGCGCTCAATCTGCTGGCGCTGTTTGCAGCGGCTGGTTTGGGCATGTTGGTGACGGCGGTGGTCGGCCTCATTTTCGAACGCATCATCGTGCGCCCGGTCTATGGAAATCACCTGAGTCAGATCCTGGTGACCTCGGGCGGCATGATCGTGGCCGGAGAGTTATGCGTCGTCTTCTGGGGCCCGGAAACCTTGCCGTTGCTGCCCCCGACCTCACTGACCGGCGCGCTGGTCATCGGAACCTTTGCCATGGAAAAGTTCCGCCTGATGACGCTGATCGTCGGGATGATCCTGTTCCTGGTCATGGTGTTACTGCTCAATCGCACCAAGCTCGGCTTGCTGATTCGCGCCAGCGTGCAGGACCGCGAGATGGTCGAAGCGCTCGGCTACAAGGTCAAGTTCCTGTTCATCACCGTCTTTGCCGTTGGCGCGGCGCTGGCCTCCCTGGGCGGCACCTTCTACGGCATGTTCATTAACGGGGCCAACAACGGAATTGGGCCGGCGATGATGATCAATATCTTCATTGTCATTATCATTGCGGGGATGGGCTCGGTGGGCGGCGCGTTGATTGCGGCGATCCTGGTGGGTATTGCCAATAATTACGCGGGCTTGCTCTTTCCCAATTTTGCGGCCTTTACCAGCATTGCCGTGATGTGCGCGGTCATTCTGTGGAGACCACAGGGCCTCTATCCAGTCGCTAAGCGTTAAGGAGCTGATTCATGTTGAACAAACTGTTATCGTGGGATCTTCCCCGCAGTAAAGTGCTGGCAGCGATCCTCCTCGTCATCTTTTTGGGTCTGCTGCTGACCCCGCTGGCGGGCGACAAGGCGATGGGTGCTGGAGCCAAGATCTGCATCTTCATCATCCTGGTGGCGAGTTTCGACCTGTTGCTGGGATATACCGGCATCCTGTCCTTTGCGCACACCATGTTCTTTGGTATTGGCGCTTATGGTGTTGCAATGATCAGCGTCGAGCCAGGCGAGCATTGGTGGGCTTTGGGACCGGGTTGGGGCAGCATCTTCTTGGGAATCATCGTGGCGGTGGTGTTGTCGACGCTGATTGCGCTGTTTATCAGCGCGTTCAGTTTACGGGTACGCACCATGTACTTTGCCATGATTACCCTGTCGGTGTCGGCGGCAGTGCAGACCTTGGCCATGCGCTCGACGGAGATCACCGGCGGTGAGGACGGCATCAATTTCACCGTGCCCGACCTGCTTTCTCCATTGTATACGTTTGCTGATTCCATTGAACTCTTTGGCCAGAAGGTCGAGTTTACCGGTGCTTTTATCATGTATTACGTGGTGTTTATTGTCGCCCTGGTGCTCTTCCTGTTCGTTCTGCGCATCGTCAATTCGCCGTTTGGGCGGGTGCTGCAGGCGATTCGGGACAATGAGTTCCGGGCGGCGGCGATTGGCTACCGGGTGGTCCTCTACCGTGCCGCTTCTTCGGTTCTGGGCGCCATCATTGCGACTCTGGCCGGTTGCATGTACGCGTTGTTCCTGCGTTATCAGGGGCCGGAAGCCACCATGGGCTTCGGCATTATGATGGACATCCTGTTCATGGTGGTGATCGGCGGTATGGCGACCATTTATGGTGCCGTGATCGGGGCGACGCTGATGCTGATCGCGCAGAACTATCTGCAGGATTTGATGAAAATTGTTCAGTCCGACGTGTCGGGGATTCCCTTCGTCTCCGGCTTGCTGCATCCGGATCGCTGGCTGCTGTGGATGGGCATCCTCTTCATCATCGTCGTGTACAACTTCCCGTGGGGGATTGTCGGGAAGTTGCGCATGCGCGCCCTGGGCATCGAGTAACCGGGGTTGGAATAAAAAAGCGCCGCTCTGCCGGCGCTTTTTTTTCGATCATGCTTATGGAATTGCTGCGCAATGGATTCAAAATACTACCTGTTGCGCTTGGTGGTGACGGGGAGTTCCGGATTTGAGTTGACCAACGCCAGTCCGGACGGCTGGAACAAGGCCGCTTTCGGCGGGCGATTATCTTGAAAGAGCGTTGAAAGGAGAGTAATGATGAGCGAACCGGTAGGCATTGTCGGGTATGGCCTTTATATCCCGGAAACCGTGATGACGGCTGCGGACATCGCAGCGGCCTCTGGTGGCAAGTGGAGCGCCCAGGCGGTGATCGAAAAACTGGGCGTGGTCAAGAAATCGATTCCCGGCCCCGACGATGGGACGCAGGAAATGGGGGTGCGCGCCGGTCTGGATGCTTTGAAGCGCACCGGTATGGACCCGATGGACATCGACTTGGTGCTCTGCGTCGGCGAGGAGTGGAAAGAGTATCCTTTGACCACTTCCGCCATCTACATCCAGGAAAAGATCGGCGCCAAGCGCGCCTGGTCCATCGATCTGCAGCAGCGCTGCAATACGACGGTTGCGGCCATCAAGATCGCCAAAGACATGATGCTGTCCGACCCCGAAATCAAGACGGTGATGATCGTTGGCGGGTATCGTAACTGCGATTTCCTCGACTATATGGATCCGGGTGTTTCCTTCATGTTCAATCTGGGGGCGGGCGGCGGCGCGCTGATCCTGCAGCGCGGTTACAACCGGAATGTCGTGCTCGGCGCGCACATTATGACGGACGGCTCTCTCTCGCGCGACGCCGGCGTTAAGTACGGTGGCACCTTGTACCCGATCGAAAAACTGCCGGAAGCCGAACTGGCGGACGTGCGGGCACGCGGCAATCTGTCGCTGAAGGTGTTTGATGGCGAGCACATGAAGAACCGTTTGAACGAGGTCTCGGTGCCGAACTGGTATTTGTGCATCGACAAGGCTCTGGAGAAGTCCGGCAAGACGCGCAAGGATCTCGGATTTTTCAACATCCAGCACTTCAAGCCCTCGATGTTCGACGTGATGCTGGCCGATCTCGGCATGACCCGCGAACAATCGGTTTACCTCGATCAATATGGCCACGTCGGCCAGATCGACCAGATGATTACCATCCACGAAGGCATCCAGCAAGGCAAGCTGAAAGACGGCACGTTGATGGTCATCACGGCCGCCGGCATTGGCTATGTTTGGGGGGCCGTTATCGTCGCCTGGGGCGAACAGAAGTAAACAGCAAGGTTGGTTTGTGCCCTGGCTTGGCCCGCGCGCTTGGGTCAGCCGGGGCCGAAGACCTCGTTGAGCTGCTGGCTGACGCGGACGAAGGTGGTGCGCTTGGACAGTTCCTTGAGCTTGCGGGCGCCGACGTAGGTGCAGGCCGAGCGGACTCCGCCCAGGATATCCTGCAAGGTATTTTCCACGGGGCCACGGAAATCCAGGAGCACCTCCTTGCCTTCCGAAGCCCGGTAAGGCGCGACGCCGCCGGCGTATTTATCCATCGCCTGACGCGAGCTCATGCCGTAGAAGCGGACCTTCTGGACGCCCTCCTGCTCGATGAGTTCGCCGCAGCATTCGGCATGTCCGGCCAGCATGCCGCCCAGCATGATGAAATCGGCGCCGCCGCCAAAGGCCTTGGCCAGATCGCCGGGTGAGGCGCAGCCGCCGTCGGCGCAAATCAGCCCGCCCAGGCCATGCGCCGCATCGGCGCATTCGATGATGGCGGAAAGCTGCGGATAACCAACCCCGGACATTTTACGTGTCGTGCAGACCGATCCGGGGCCGATGCCGACCTTGACGATATCGACGCCATCCAGAATGAGCTCCTCGGTCATCTCGCCGGTGACGACATTGCCCGCCATGATGGTAAGGGACGGTTCGGCGTTGCGCAGCCGATGAATGGCGTCGATGAACGCCTTGGTGTAGCCGTTAGCCACATCGACGCAGACATGCTGGATGGCATCTCCGGTTTGCGCACGTACGCGCCGGAATTTCTCGTAATCCGCGCCGGTGATGCCCATCGAGTAGAAGACTGGAACTACAGCGGCGTAAGCACCGAAAAAACGAACCAGGTCGCCTTCGGCGTAATGTTTGTGCAGTGCGACGGAAAGCCGGTGTTTGGCGAGCGCCTGCGCCATCTCGAACGTGCCGACGGTGTCCATGTTGGCGGCGATGATGGGGATGCCGTGATAAGTCTGCTTGGAGTGCAGGAAAACAAACTCGCGCGAAATATCGACTTCCGAGCGTGAAGTCAGCGTCGAACGCTTGGGGCGAATGAGGACATCCTTGAAATCGAGCTTCAGGTCTTCTTCGATACGCATTCGAGATTTCTCCTCTAGTCAGGCGTGCAGTCGGATTAGTCGATCCGGGCGCGACGCATATCGCCAACGAAATCGGCCACGATCCTCTGCAGGGCGTGTTCAGTTGCCAGGACATAGGCCGGAATGCTGTTTTCCGTCATAGGTTCTTCGCTGCTGTAGGTCTGTTGCCAGAGGCGCTTGCCGTTTTTGTCGAGGCGCAATTCCAGCGTGACTTGCGCCTTGTTCTGAGGGACGATGCGCTCAAGGTTGACGATGCGACCGGACACGACATAGGACGCCTCATTTCTGTGTTCTGCGCCATGCACCTTGGTGGCGAGCCCGGCCTGCCTGAACTGGTCGGCCAGGAAGCCCTGCAGCAGACGGTTGGGCGCATACAGCCAGTGGTGGTAGTGGTACTGCTGCACGGTGCGTGCGCCGTCGGAAAACAGCAGGGCGCGTTCGCTGTAGAGTCCCTCGGCGCGCAGCGGCAGGACGACGACTTCGGCCTTCAACACAGGGGTGGCCGACGCGGTTGCCGACGAAGCGTGCACGCGGTAGTAGCGGTTTTCAGGTACCGGCGGGGCGCTCTGGCAGGCGGAGAACAGGAAGGCAGAAAGGGCAATCAGGGGGGCAGCTAGGCATTTCATCGGTTTTCCTCGGCGGTGGCGGCGTCAGCGGGTGGCTTGCTCTGGAGGAGCAGCGACGGATTGAGGCGCAATTCCCGGGTCAGCTCGCGCGTGTTCAGGCTGGTGCCTTCGAGATGGTGCAGGATCGTGCCAACGCGTTGCAAGGCCTGGTGCAACTCGGTTGCGCTGGCTTCGAGTTCCGGCCGGCTGGTTTTGATGGTGGCGTGCGTCTCCTCCAACATCTGGTCGAGGCGTTTGCGCGTTTCATGCAGATCGGTGCTCAAACGCAAAAAATGGGTTGAGGAAGCATTGGCGTTTTTGAGCAGGGACGCCAGATGCGCCTGGTTTTCGCCGCTGAGCGTCGCTTCGAGCAGGGTTGCGGATTGATTGAGCTTGCGCAGCAGCGCCTGAATTTCGGGCAGCGATTCTTCCACCTTGTCGCCGATGCGCGCGACGCGTTGATTGAGATTCTCACTCAGGGCGGTCATGGATTGAAACAGGTTGGCGACGTCGAGCCCGGAGATTTCGCTGCCTGGTGGCAAAACGGTTTCTTTTTTGCCTTCGCGGATATCGACCAGCATGCCCGAAAGCAGACCGGAAGCGCTGATCATGGCCTGGCTGTCGGACGGGATTTTCCAGCCGTGCTTGACTGCCAGAACCAGGCGGTAATAGTTCTGGCCGTCCTTTTGCGCCGGTTCGATCTTCTCGACATGGCCCAGCTCGAATCCCTGATAGGTCACCGGTGCCCCGCGTTTGATGCCGGAGACGTTTTTGAGATAAGTGAAATAGACGTCGTTCTTCTGGCTGTCGCCGCTGATTTTGAGCAGAGCGAAGATGAGCAGGGCGAGCATCAGCAGAACGAAGAGCCCTACGGCAAAATAATTGATGTGGTCGCGTTTCATAAGTTCTCCTCTAGCCGGTGAGTCGGGCCAGATATTCCTCGGGGTCGATCTGCTCCTGGCGCGGGCGTCGATGCAGCAGGTTTTGGATGCGTTCGTGGTCGGCTTGGCGCACGGCTTCGGTCGTGTCGCTCATCAACACATGGCCCTGGTCAAGCACAGTGATGCGGTCGGCGATCTTGAAGGCGCTCTCGAGTTCGTGCGTGACGACGACAATGCTCATTTTCATGGCGTCGCGCAGCCGTAAGATCAATTCATCGAGCTCGGCCGAAACGACGGGGTCGAGACCGGCCGAAGGTTCGTCGAAGAACAGAAGCTTGGGGTCCATGATGATGGCGCGGGCCAGCGCCGCCCGTTTAATCATACCTCCGGACAGTTCACTCGGCATCAGGTTCTCGAATCCGGCCAGATTGACCACTTCCAGTTTCATGCGCGCCATGATGCGGATGGTGTGCGGATCGAGTTGGGTATGTTCGAGCAGGGGCAATTCGACGTTCTCGCCGACGCTCATCGAGTTGAACAGTGCACCCCCCTGGAAGGAAACGCCGATATTTTTGCGCAGTTCCAGCATTTGCCGTGACGAGAGTTGCGTGATGTCCTGTCCGAGTAGGCGGATGCTACCCGAAGCGGGCCGGTTGAGTCCAAGCATGTGGCGCAACAGAGTGCTTTTGCCGGAGCCGCTGCCGCCCATGATGACCATGATTTCACCGGATTCGACCTCGAAATTGATGTGGTGCAGGATCTCGCGGTCGCCATAGCGGACCACCAGGTTTTCGACCTCGATGACGGGCTTTCCGGGAGCGTACTCTGCCATGTCAGTTCCGCACGGCAGTTCCGA
This sequence comes from Pseudomonadota bacterium, assembly GCA_022705135.1. Classification (GTDB taxonomy): domain Bacteria; phylum Pseudomonadota; class Gammaproteobacteria; order Burkholderiales; family Rhodocyclaceae; genus UBA1934. Next base: position 58,316 of record JAKJFA010000002.1, read on the forward strand.
AGGAACTGACCTCCCCCTCGGGGGGAAACGAGCGCAGCGAGTAAGGGGGTTGTTTCATCTCAGCGATTCAGGAAGTAGGTGAAGACGGCGTCGATAATGATGATATAGACAATCGACAGGACGACCGAGCGGGTGGTGGCGCGGCCGACGCCCTCAGCGCCGGCAGTGACTTTGAAGCCGTTGCAGGCGCCGACCAAAGCGATATTGACCGCGAACACCAGGCTTTTCGACAAACCCTCCAGGACATCGCTGACCTCAAGGATGGCGGCGGCGCGTTCGAAAAAAATGACCACCGGCAAATTGAGGCTGAGGGCGCAATAGAGAGCGCCCCCTAGCAGGGCGGTGAAATTGGCAAGCACGGTCAGCGCGGGCAAGGTCAGCAGCAGGGCGGCAAGCAGCGGTGAAACCAGATAGCGCACCGGGTTGATGCCCAGGACGCGCAAGGCATCGATTTCCTGCGAAACCTGCATGGTGCCGATCCGTGCCGCGACGGCCGAAGCGGTACGGCCGGCGACGAAAATGCCGGCGATGAGTGGGGCAAATTCACGGGTGACGGAGAGGGTGATTCCGAGCACGACCTGGGATTCGGCGCCAAACAGTTTGAGGGTGGCGATGCCCTGAATGGCGAGCATGGCGCCTGTGGCGAAACAGGCGATGGTGACGATGGGAATGGCACGGACGCCAACCGCCATGCACTCGGCAAAAATGGCCCGCAGCCGTACCGGCTGCTTGAGGAAAGCACCGAACAGCAGCCAGTAGACGCCTTCGACGAAGAGGGCGAAGAGATAGCCGGCCTCGTCGACGACGGCGACGCAGCGCCGGCCGACTACCGTGATGAATCCGGTGATTCGGTCAGCCAAGCGCTGCCTCCAGCGAGGCATGGATGAGAAAGACACGGTCGAGGCGGGCGAGTTTCAAGACGTTCATCACTGGAGTGCTGACGCCTGCCAGGCAGAAATCGACCTGGCGTTTTTTGGCAAGCTGCAGCCCCTCGATCAAGCTGGCGACGCCGGAACTGTCGATATAGGTGACGCCGGACAACTCCACCAGAACGGGGCGGGCATGCTCAAGGCTTGCGAGAATGATCTTGCGCGCCTGCGGCGAATGCCGCATATCGACTTCGCCCTTGAGTGCTACGACGGTGAATCGGCCTTCGTTTCTGACTTCATGTTGCATGTCCGGACGTCCTCCTGTATTTCATCATGCGCAGCCGGTTGCCAAACCCGGCGGGCGGCGCCGCAAACTCCATGGTGTCCATGATACTGCGGATCAAATGCACGCCCAGCCCGCCCGGCCGGATTTCGTCGAGCGGGCGCGATCGCACCGTCTCGGGCAGCACGGGCGGAGCCTGGTCGATGAGGTCAAAGATCAGGGCCTCATGGCTGAGACGGATTTCGAGCCACAGTTCCTTGCCGCGGGTGAGATGATACCCGTGTTGGATGACATTCATGGCGGCCTCATTGAGCGCGAGGGCTAGGTTGTCCACGGTCACGTTGTCGAATCCGGCGGCCTGGCCGGCAGCGCGTGTGGCGGAACGCACTTCGGGCAGACTGTCGGGCACGGCCGGCAGCCTGAGACTGGCCAGCAGCGCGGCGGGATAACTGTCTACCACCAGAAGGGTGAGGTCGTCGTGCAGGGCGGCGCCGGGGAATTGCAGGTGCGCCGCGATTTCCTGCAGCCGCTGTGCGGGCGGTAGGTGCGAAATCTGTTCGATGAGGCGCCGCACGCCCTCTTCTCCGAGCATGGCGCCGTCCTGCAGCTTGCCTTCCGTCAATCCGTCGGTAAAGAGGTAGAAACTGCCCCCCTCAAGCAAGACGGATTGTTCCGGATATTCGGCCGCCTCGAAAATGCCGATGGGGGGGGCCTGCGCCTCGAATTCCCGGAAGTTGCCGCAGCAATCACGATAGAGCGGCGGCTGATGGCCGGCGTTGGCAAACACGACGTTTTGCGTCTGTGGCGTGTATATTCCGGACACCAAGGTGACGAACATGCCGCGCGTCGCGGTTTCGGCGACTTCACCGTTGATGGCGGAGAGGAGCGTGCCGGGCTGGCGCAGGGTTTTGGCCAGGCAATGAAAGAGGCTGATGGTCTTGGCCATCAACAGGGAAGCGTTCATGCCCTTGCCCGAAACGTCGCCAAGGCAAAAACAGATCCGGCCATCGGGCAGTTCGAAGAAATGGTAAAAATCGCCGGAGACTTCCAGAGCCGGTACATTGAGGCCATGGATCGGAAAATCATCGCCGCGCGGAGGAGGCAGAAGACTCCTCTGAATTTCCCCGGCGAGTTCCAGTTCCTTTTTCATGCGCTCTTGTTCCACCAGCGCTGCTGCCATGCGGGCGTTGTGGATGGCCAGCGCCGCCAGACTCGCCAAGGCTACCAGGAGCTGCTCGTCAGCACGGGAAAACAGGCCGTCGGCCGATTTTTTGTTGATGACTTCAATGGCGCCCAGCGCTTGGCCCCGGATCTGCAATGGGGCGCACAGGATGGAACGGGTGGTGAAGCCGGTTTGCGCATCGACAAAGCCGGTAAATGAAGGGTCTTGCGCCACGTCCCGCACGCTTTGCAAGCAGTTGCTGGTAATGGTGCGGCCGACGATGCCGTGATCGACTTCAAGTTTCAAGCCGGTGATATCGAGCGGGCCGGCGCAGGCTTGGCAAGACAACTGGTGGGTTTCAGGGTCGAGCAGGAAAATGGAACCGGCTTCGGCATCGAGATAGTCGAGGATGCGCCGGATGGCCTGATTCAGGGTCTGGCCGAGGTCGGCGCTTTCCGCCGCGAAATCCCTGCCGATTTCCGCCAGCAGCGCGATTTCGTTGCTGATATGCTCACCGTCGAGCAGGGGGCGTATTTGATCGCGCATGGCGGCAGACCACATTTTCTGGCAGAAAAGCGTAAGCCTGAATGCTACAACAGAAAGAGTAAGGCTAAATTTGATATCGTTCGTGGATGGTTCGCAAGCGCGTGAGGTGGTCCATGAAAATTGCCCGGGGTTTGTTGCTGCTGTTGGCGGTCCTGTTGCTCAGCGGCTGCATCAAGGCTTATGTGATCGGCCACACCGACGACTGGGTGGATTACATGTTTGGCGAATCGAATATCGATCCCTTGGCCGGCGGCGGCGTGGCGACGATTGAGTTTCAGAAGATCCGGGTCAAATGCACCGGCAGTTTCCGGGATTACTACAAGCCGCCTTTCGGAATTGTCGGCGGGCGGGCGCGCGGCGAGCTGACCTGTGACGACGGACGTACGATTCAGATTGAATCGGTCGCGCTGTCCATGAGCCACGGCAGCGGCACTGGGGTCGATTCCTACGGCAACAAGGGAACCTTCGCTTTTTATACCAATGAGGACGCCTACGAGGACGATTTGGCCAAAACCCGCGACGAAGTGAACAGACGCGGCCTGAGCGCGGATTTATTGCAGGGCGCCAAGGGGCGGCCGACGGCCACGCTTGCCGCCCCTCAGGCGGTTTCCCCCGCGACGGCGCAGCCCGAGGCGGCTGTTCCGCGGGTGACTGCTGCTATGAGCACCGGGGAAGGCCGCCTGGCTTTGGTGATCGGCAACGCCAATTATCGTGAGGCGCCGCTCAAGAATCCGGTCAACGATGCACGCGCCCTGGCCGCAAAACTTCGCCAACTCGGGTTCGAGGTCATGCTGGGCGAAAATTTGCAGCAGCGGGAGATGACGCGTCTCATCACCAGCTTTGGCGAGAAACTGGCCGGAAAAGGCGTCGGGATGTTCTACTACGCCGGGCATGGAATGCAGGTGAAGGGACGCAATTACCTGCTGCCGGTGGACGCGCGCATCAGCAGCGAAGCCTCGGCACGCAGCGAATCGGTCGATCTCGAGCAGGTGCTTGACCAGCTGAGCAACTCGGGCAGCCAGTTCAATCTGGTGATTCTTGACGCTTGCCGCAACAATCCCTTTGAGCGGCGTTTCCGGGGCAGTACCGGCGGTTTGGCCCAGGTCGATGCGCCGAAGGGAACACTGATCGCTTTTGCTACGGCGCCGGGCAAGGTTGCTATGGACGGAGAAGGGAAAAATGGCACCTATACGACAGCCCTGCTCAGAACCCTGGCCGAGCCGGGCCTTAATGTTGAAAGTGTGTTCAAGCGCGTGCGTAGCGAAGTGGCTAAAGTAACTGGAGATCAGCAGATTCCCTGGGAATCCTCTTCCCTGACCGGAGAATTCTATTTTGTCGCCACGGCTCCGAGAGGGGAAAGCAGGGTCGGCGAGGCCGAATTGCTGTTTTGGCAATCCATCAAGGACAGCAATGACGCCGCTGATTTTGAAGCCTACCTCAGGAAATATCCGGAGGGCCAGTTTGCCGATATTGCGCGTAACCGTTTGAAAAAGCGGGTGAAATAAGGTAAGCGCATGAGTGGGCGCACGCCCGCTCCTGATGTTCAGGTCAGCCAGCCCTCGATTTTGTTGCGCTGTGGCACGCCGCCAGCATGCACGACGTGCTGTCGATCTTGCCGCCATGAAAGCGCAGCAGGATGTTGTTCAGGTGCTCCAGCAATTCGAGATGCAGTTTCCAGTGTTCTTCGAACAGCGGGTAGCCGTTGGCGTACATGAGGTTCTCTTCGCTCTGGAAATGAAAAGTGGCGTATTTGGCCAGGGCCTGCAACAGACGTGGCGCCATTTGCGGGTTGTTGCGCTGCCGATCCAGCTGGTTGATCAACAGGACGAAAGTCTGGTGTTCGAGGTCGATTTCCTCGATGCCGACCCGGATTCCCGGGTCCCAGTGCAGATACTCGGCCATTTCTGGTTCCCTTTGGTTAGGTAAGCCAGGCTACGATCTTGTTGCGCTGGGGCACGCCGCCGGCATGCACGACGGTGCCATCGACCACCACGGCGGG
>JAKJFA010000002.1:63184-66194 GCA_022705135.1 Pseudomonadota bacterium
AATTCAGGATGTCCTGCAGTTGATCGACTTTTTCCAGTGTGATGTCGATCCCCATTTCCCGGGCGATGGTTTCAATGAGCGCGATGGTGTCGCGGCAGTTGGCGCAGCCGGTGCCAAGCACTTTGACTTCTTTCACGTGCCTTCTCCTTGGGTTGAGGTGCTCTGCTTGCTTTTGGCGCGCGCCCACAACAGTCCGACGCACCCGGCTGAAACCGCCAGATAAGAAAGCGCCGCCCAGTTGGCCAGCGACAACCAGAAAATTTTGAAGTCGTCGTCCTCGCACAGGCCGGTCGCCATGAACAGGTTGGGCGAAAGCCGCCCCAGCCATTCGACGGTGACTTCCATGAAATTCTGGTTGCCGGTGCCGCAGCTCAGTTCCAGTTGCGGGAACCACTGTAGCCAGCTTTGGTAGACGGCGACGCCAACGCCCCACAACGAAATCAGCAGCGCAAGTGCGAGCATGGCCAGCGTTGCGCCGCGATGCGGCCAACCCCAGCAGGCGATGAGCAGCGCCAGCATGATGCCGAGAAAAAGGAGGCGTTGGAACATGCATAGATAGCAGCCATGGAGGTTCCACAACTGAGTCATCAGCACGGACAACACGACCAGCAGCAGTGAACCGGCTGCCATGACCAAAGTCAGGGCGCGGCCGTGACGCACAAACGGCCAGGCGATGATCTCCTGCATGGAAAAACTCCTTCAACGGTTTTACCGGAAGATGGTCAATAGCGATTAGAACGGCGCCGGGCGCTACCTCTTTTCAGGGTGCCATTGTACAGGACAGGGCGTTTGAGGTTATGGGGGGCGTTTCGGGGACAGTCGTTTTTTCAGGCAGCAATAAAAAGCGGGGAGCGTGCTCCCCGCAGGTTTTTTTGCCAGCGTCTTCAGGCATCACCAATACCGCTGGCCGCCCCTTCTGCCCTTGCCGCGGCCCTGGCCAAAATCACCGGCCTGTGCCAGTTGCTCCGGCGTCAGCACCTGGCGCATTTCAAAGCGATGATCGATCGCTTTCTCGGCCAGTTTGGCTTGCAGGTCGGAAATTTCCTTCTGCTTGGCGACGATGGCGGCCCGATCTGGTTTTGGACTCAGCCACAGGGAGTGCATTTCGCTTTTCTTGGCCATCAGTTGTTGCCGGATGGGCGCATTCTGATCCCAATGCGCTTTTCTAAGGGCCTGGAGCTTGGTCGATTGCTCTGCCGTCAGGTTCGGGATCTGTGGGTCGCGCATTCCTCTTCCATGTCCTGGCCCCATTTGCGCAAAGGCAGTGGCAGAGAAAAAGAGAGTCGCGGCAAGGATGCTGTTACGTACAATAGTGTTCATGGTATATCTCCGATTACGGTTTGCAGAAACTGCCGGAGCATTCCGGTCAGTTAGCCTGTGTTGCCTTTCAGCAATTTCATTAGAGCCGATAAATGTAAGGCGGCAATGTCGGGCGGGCGTCAATTTGTCGCAAACTGATTCGGGAAGAGGGTTTGACACACTGCGATACATTCCTTTTCCTCGTGCGCGCGGATCGTGGGGTTAAATGACGGCATGGAAGAACTGGATCACATCCTGATTGTCGACGACGATGCTGAGATCCGAAAGCTCCTTGCCGAATATCTGGTCAGGAACGGACTGCGGGTCACGGCTGTGGGCGACGGGCGTGCCATGGCGCAGGCGCTGGCTGGCGCCCGCATTGATCTCATCGTCCTTGACCTGATGTTGCCCGGGGACGATGGGTTAACCCTGTGCCGCAACTTGCGGGCCAAATCGGAAATTCCGGTCATCATGCTGACGGCGCGCGGCGAGGAAACCGATCGTATTGTCGGACTGGAAATGGGCGCTGACGATTATTTGGCCAAGCCGTTCAGCGCGCGCGAGTTGCTGGCGCGCATCAAGGGAGTGTTGCGCCGCGCGCGCAGTCTGCCCGGCAATCTGCAGCCTGATGCAGCCCGGCAATTCCGGTTTGCCGGTTGGGTGCTTGATACGGAACATCGCCACCTTGTTTCCGCCGATGGCGTGATCATACCGTTGGGCGGTGCTGAGTACCGCCTATTGCGCATTTTCCTTGATCACCCCAACAGGGTTCTGAACCGTGATCAACTGGTCGATTTGACGCAAGGACGCGAGGCCGATGCGCTCGATCGCAGCATCGATGTGCAGGTCAGCCGTCTGCGCCATAGGCTGGAGGACGATTCGCGCGAGCCGCGCATCATCAAGACCGTGCGCGGCGAAGGTTATGTGCTGGCCATGCCGGTTGAACAGGTGCCATGATGCGCCTGTTGCCGCAGTCCCTCTTTGGCCGGCTGATGTGGGTGTTGCTGCTGGGGCTTCTGGTGGCCCAACTGCTGAGCGCCTGGGTCAATTTTGAAGAGCGCGACCGCTTGTTGTTCCGGTCGGGAGGGGCGCAGACCGCGCAGCGGATTGCCGACACGGTATTGCTTCTCGATTCGCTCAGCCGAGATGAAAGGGCGCGGATTGTCTCCATTCTGAACGTACCGCCGCAGAAGGTGCGTCTGGAGGGCATGGCCAGACCGCTTGCCGGGGGGCTTGCTGAAAGCGCCCGGGCGGCGCAATTTGCGCTCCAGTTGCGTGATTTGCTGGGAATGGAGCTGCAGTTGCGCGTATTTGAGAAACTCCGCCCGGTTTCTCTGATGGGCGATCACGATCCCAGATACGGAGCGTGGCGACCCATGATGGAGCACCGTGGGGCGGTTCAGGATGGGTATCGGCAATACCGGCAAGGCAAGGGGAGGTTGCCCGGCTGGGCTTTTTTTGTCATCGAAGTGCGCCTTTCAGATGGTCAGACAGTCCTTTTTGAGACCGAGATTCCAAGGCAATCCGTCAATCCGCCGCTGCGCCTGTTGTTGACCCTGGGCATCCTCCTCCTTGTGGTATTGGCGCTTTCCTTTTTTGCGGTGCGCTGGCTGACGCGCCCCCTTCAACTGCTGTCTTCGGCTGCGGAAGGGCTGGGCAAAGACATCCATCGCCCGCCTTTGCCCGAAACCGGTCCGGCCGAAGTGGTGCA
>JAKJFA010000002.1:66221-69852 GCA_022705135.1 Pseudomonadota bacterium
CCGCGGCCGCATTTTTTCCGCCATGTCGCATGACCTGAAGACGCCCATCACCCGTCTCCGGTTGCGCGCTGAGATGCTGGAAGACGAAGAGCAACGCCGACGTTTCGAAAAAGACCTGAAAGAAATGGAAGCGATGGTGAGCGAATCCCTCGAGTTCATGCGTGGCCTGGAGGGCAAGCTGAACCGGCAGCCTGTGGATATTATGGCCTTGCTGGAAAGCCTGCAAGCCGATCATGCTGAAATGGGGCATCCGGTCGGAATCGAAGGTAAAGCGGTAGCGCCATTCCCGGGCGATGCGGCGCTGCTCAAGCGCTGCCTGGGCAATCTGGTGGACAATGCCATTCGCTACGGCCAACGGGCAACAGTGATCGTCGACGACCGTGCCGAATCCTTGACCTTGCGTATCCAGGACGAGGGGCCGGGTATTTCCGAGCTGGAGCGGGAAAAAGTGTTCGAACCGTTTTACCGCATCGAGGCTTCGCGCAGCCGGGATACGGGCGGAACCGGTCTGGGGCTGAGTATCGCCCGCAATATCGTCGAGCGCCACAATGGCGCGATCACGCTTCAGAACCGGCCGTCGGGAGGGCTGGAAGTTGCCGTGAATTTGCCCCGGATCGTGGCGCCTGGGCCGGCGTTTACATGATCCATTCCGGCTTCAACAGCATCAATGCGCCCAGGACCAACAATACGATTCCGCCCGCCAGTTTGCTCCAGCGCGTAAAGCGCTGGCCGATGTCCTTGATTTCGAGGGTCAGCATGGCGAGAAAATAAATGATCAGTTCGTTGGCCATGAAGACCAGGACATAAAGGCCAAGATAGCCGTAGTGCTGCCAGGCCGAAAGCCGGCTGAGGGCCAGATATTGCGTATAGACGGCCGGGATTCCGGCCGAGCACAACAATTCGACGATATTGACGGCAAAGGCCAGCAAGGTGATTCCAATCAGCGCCAACGGCAGGCTGGCCGACAGGGCAAGTTGCTTCAGTTTGTCCAGGATGGCGCGGCGTGCCGGCGCTGCTGTGACTTTGCAGGTTGGGTCGTTGCGGAAAAAATCGCGCAAGGAAAGTCCGCCCATAACCAGCGCCAGCAGGGCAATGCCGGTCCGCAGCCAGAAGATGGCGCCAAGCAAAAAAAGGGTGTTGAGCCAGGCCGCCATGATCAGGTAATAGACCAGCGCTGAGGCGGCGATGAAGGTGCCCCCCAGCAGCCAACGCCTGAGCCGGTTTTTGATTCCAAGCGACAGGCCGACGAGGAAAACCAGCACCCACATGGCGCAGGGATTGAAGCCGTCCGCTGCGGCCAGCACGATGGTCAGCACCGGGAAGGAAAGCTGGCGTAAATCAACCTTGCCAAACAGCGGCAATTCGACGGAAGTGGGCAAGCGGTCGGCTGCAATCGGGGCGGGCGTCGGTGCCGTGGCGTTCAGATGGGTCGCGCATCCGGCCAGCAAGCAGGCCTGAATGCGGGTTTTCAGCATTTGTCCGGTAGTGGTGTCATCCTGGTAGCCGACAAAGACTTCGTCCCCCAGGACGATGAACGGGACTCCGGGTTGCTCAATGCCGTGTTTTTGGGCAAGTTCAGTCAGGAGGCGCAGGTTTTCAGGGTGGCGGCTACCGACTTCGTAGCGGATGACGCGCAATCCCGGCGTAGTACGTTCCAGCGGGGCGAGGAACGCCAAGGCATGCTCGCAATGCGGGCAGCCCTTCGACCAGAAAATGTGCAGATCGGCGGTGGTGACTTGTTCCGCTTGCGCTGCCGGTGCCCAGAGGAAGAAAAAAGGCAGGAGGATGAGGCGTAGCACCTTTATCATCACGACTCTCCAAAAGAAGCAGCGCAACATGCGAATGAGGTCCGCCGGATTCAGGCCTCGTCGTGCGGGTCAGATTACTCCAAGACTATGCCAGACAGCATTTGTTGTGCAAGAACGACGCGTTATTCATGGGGATTCCTTTTCGCGCTTGTGGCGGGTGGCAGGCAGCCGTCGTCAATGCGCGTCAATTCGATTTGAAGAGTCGGGTGGGCAATGCCAAACCGCGTGTGCAGTGTGGCGGCCGTCTGCTGGTAAAAATGGTCTCCGGGATGGCCGTCCGGCATCACCAGATGCGCTGTCAGAGCCGTTTCCTGACTGCTCATGGCCCAGACATGCAAATCATGTACTTCCGCGACGCCAGGCAGTCTACACAGATAGTTCCGTACTTCGTTCAGTTCGATCGAAGCCGGCACGCCATCGAAGAGCAGATGCAGCGACTGGCGGAACAGCTTCCAGGTGCCGGCGACGATCAGCAGGGCGACCAACAGGCTGACCACTGGATCGAGCCAGTTCCAGCCCTGCCAAAGATAGAGCGCTCCGGATACGACGACACCAAGCGAAACCAGAGCATCAGCAGCCATATGCAAAAAAGCGCCGCGCAGGTTGAGGTCGGTTTTGCTGCCGTGCATGAACAGGGCGGCCGTGACGCCATTGATAACGACGCCGATCCCGGCAATTACCATGATGGTCATCCCTTCGGTCGCACCTGGTGCTTGCAGGCGCTGCGCGGCTTCCCAGGCCAGCGCACCCATTGCCATCAGTAACAATATCGCGTTGGCAAAGGCGGCCAGAATTGAAGCGCGTTTCCAGCCGTAGGTGTGGCGGGTGTCCGGCTGCAAGCGTTCGGCCAGTGTCGCACCCCAGGCCAGTACCAGCCCGGCGACATCCGACAGGTTGTGGCCGGCATCGGCCAGCAAGGCCAGAGAATCAACCTTCCAGCCATAGCCAGCCTCGATCAGGACAAAGGCCAGATTGAGGCCGATGCCCAGCGCAAAGGCGCGGTTATACGTTGCAGGCGCATGGGTATGGGCATGGCCGTGGTGTTGGCAGTGTTCGCTCATTTTTCTCCCGGAAAAAGTTATATCAAGAGGTCGCTTGCGTGAGATGGGGCGAGGGAGAGGAAATCGGGCATGACGTTCATTTCAGAGGATAGCTCGCCGGAGTTATAAATGTTAGAAAAGCAGGTTGAAGACGTAGCCGACCAATATGATTCCTGCTGCCACCACGCCGACGAAAGTAGCGATCAGGCGCGGTTTCAGGACTTTGCGCAGAATGATCAACTCCGGTGCTGACAGGCCGATGACGCTCATCATAAACGCCAGTGCTGTGCCGAGCGCGGCGCCTTTGGCCATTAGCGCCTGGACCACAGGGATCATCCCAGCGGCGTTGGAATACATCGGCACACCGAGAATGACGGCCGCCGGAACTGCCCACCAGGCTTGCTTGCCCATGAAAGAGGCCATGAATTCCTGCGGCACATAACCATGGATGAAGGCGCCAAGCGCAATGCCCGCCACAACATAGGGCCAGACCTTGCCGACGATGTTCCTGACATGTGACCAGCCGGCTTCGAAACGGCCTACCCAATCCAGAGGTTCGGAGGTGCTGGTGCAGGCACACGAACCGGCCTGGATTTGCTGCACCCAATCTTCAAGATGGCGTTCCATCTTCAATTGACCGATGACCAGACCCGAAACAATGGCGACCAGCAATCCCATGCCCATGTAGAGCAGCGCGACCTTCCAGCCGAACATGCCGAAAAGCAGGATGACGGCGACTTCATTGATCATCGGTGCGGCAATGAGAAATGAGAAAGTGACCCC
>JAKJFA010000002.1:69862-76577 GCA_022705135.1 Pseudomonadota bacterium
AATACCCGCCGACAGAAAGCCGATAAAAAGCGGCACCGCCGAACAGGAACAGAACGGTGTGACGATGCCGAGATGAGCCGCCAGCACATTGCCGATGCCTTTTCGCTTGCCGGCAAGCAAGGCACGGGTACGCTCCGGTGAAAAAAAGCTTTGCACGATGCCGATGAAGAAGACGATGCCAGTCAGCAGCAATAGTACTTTCGGCGTATCGTAAATGAAGAAATGGACGGCTTCGCCCAAGGCGGTCTTGCGTTGCAGCGACAGCAGGCCGATACCGAAATCGGCAAAGACATCAAGATGCCAATAGAGCGCCAGCCAGAGCGAAGCAGCGATGGGGATGACGATAAGCCAGACCCAAAGACGGTTTTTACGGTTTTCTAGAATATTCATGGTTATCATTCAGTGCGGATTGTGACCGGATCAGGCGATCCGGCCAAGATATTGATCAGCTGGCCAGCAATTCACGGCCCTTAGCGGCAATCTTGGCGATGGCCTCGTCACTAGCCGGAGCGTGTCCCTTGCGAAAGCCTTCCTGCTCAACCAGCAGATGCTTGAATTTCTTGAAACCAGCCTGCTCCAGGCAGTTTCTGACGCAGGCAGCCGAGCAGCCGTCAATGGCCAGAATATCGGAAGCCTCAGCGGTTCTCTCCATGATGGGTGGCACACGCCCGCCCACGCCCGCCAGACAGAACATCTTGCCGTCGCCATCTTTGCTCAACTTCCGCGCGGCACGGTCGGCAATAGCGCCCACATCAGCGGCGCCGGAACAGGCAAAAATCAGTTTGTCTTCGGAATTGCAGCAGTCTGTAGCCATTTCAATCTCCCTTTGCTCGTTTAACAGCCTGTTAAGAAAGTCGACGATTTCGACAAAGCTGAAGACGAAGGCAGGAGAAAAAAGACGCACTTTTATTTTTGGGGTTGACGAGGCGTAAAGCAGCAGACGGAGCCGCGCTCGTCAAAGCGTACCTTGCATCGCACTTCCAATTGCTGGCGCAAGCGCAGACGGGCACGTTGCAGGCGCGACTTGGCGCCGGAAAGCGAAATGCCCAGTTGCTCGGCCAGTTCCTGCTGCGGTTTTCCTTCGATGTCGCAGAGGAGGAGGGCTTTTCGGTCAAGTTCCGGCAATTCTTCAAGAACGCGCGGCAAGCATTGGCTGAGGGTGTCGATGGCGGGAATCGGAGCTGTTTCTGGTTGTGGAATTTCTTCGTTCAGCGGCAAGGATTCCCGATTCTGGCGATGGTGGTCGGTCAATGCATTACGCGCTACCTGAAAGAGCCAGGCACGCGGGTTATCGACCGAACAGAATTGCTTGCCCTGGCGCAGCGCCTTGATGAAAATTTCCTGCAGCAACTCCTCGGCGTCGGCAGGGTGGCCGCAATGATGGCGCAAATAACCGAGCAACTCGGCTTCGTGCGCCGCCCAGGCTTTCATCAGGCAAGGCAGGCTCATGGCTTCAGGCCATTCCTTTTTCGTACCAGGTCTTGGTCGTGTTGACTATTCGCACCAGCCAGAGCATGACGGGGACTTCAATCAGGACCCCGACGACGGTGGCCAGCGCCGCGCCGCTGTCAAAGCCGTACAGTACGATGGCGACAGCGACCGCCAACTCAAAAAAATTGGAAGCGCCGATCATGGTTGATGGTCCGGCAATGTCGTGCGTGACGCCTGCCTTGCGGTTCAGTCCGTAGCCAATGGCGGCAATGAACAGGCCTTGTAGCAGGATGGGTACAGCCAGCATCACAATGATCAAGGGCTGGGCGGCAATAGCCTTGCCCTGGAAAGCAAAGAGCAGAACGAGCGTGGCGAGTAGCGCCACGATAGTGAAGGGGCCGATACGATCAAGGGCTTTCCGGAAAGCTTCTGGACCCTGCCTCAGGAAGTGGGCGCGCAGCGTCTGTGCAATGGCCAGTGGAATGACGATGTACATGACCACCGACAGCAGCAGCGTTCCCCAGGGCACAGGAATGGACGATACGCCGAGCAGGAAGGCGACGATAGGCGCGAAGGCGAAGACCATGACCAGGTCGTTCAAGGCGACCTGCGAGAGGGTGAAATTGGCGTTGCCGCGGCATAGGTTGCTCCAGACAAAAACCATGGCGGTGCACGGTGCTGCGCCCAGCAGGATCAGTCCGGCCATATAGCTGTCGAGTTGCTCGGCTGGCAGCCAGGGTGCAAAGATGTGGCGGATGAACAGCCAGCCCAGCGCTGCCATCGTGAAGGGTTTGATGGCCCAATTGACGAAGAGGGTGATGCCGATGCTGCGGCCTTGTTTCTTCACTTCGTGCAGCGCGCCAAAGTCGATTTTCATCAGCATCGGGATGATCATCACCCAGATCAGGACGCCGACCGGCAAGTTGACTTGCGCCACTTCCATGCGGCCGATCCACTGAAAAAGTGCCGGGAACCACTGCCCGAGTGCAATGCCGGCAATGATGCACAGCACGACCCAGATGCTGAGATAGCGCTCGAACACCCCAATCGGACTGCCGCTGACCTGTTTGGCGGCAACTTCGCATGGATTGTTCATAATTTGTGTTCCTCGTGAATGTGGTGGGCTGCAGACTTGATTTCCTGGGCGGTCATTGTTTCGAGCGGCAATTTCAGGAAGGCTTCGATTCTTTTGTAGAGCGCTTGATAGTCGGCTTCGAAAGCGGCACGCCGAGCTTCCAGCGGCTCGATAGGGGCAGGATCGTCTATGCCCCAATGGGCCGTGGTCGGATGTCCAGGCCAGATCGGGCAGGTCTCGCCGGCCGCGCTGGCGCAGACGGTGAAGAGGTAATCGATTTTGGGGGCATCGGGCTTGGCAAACTCGTCCCACGATTTGCTGCGCGCTCCAGGAAAGGAGATGCCATGTTTTGCCAGGGTTTCCAACGCCAACGTGTTGACCTGCCCGGCCGGCCGGCTGCCGGCGGAGAAAGCGCGCACCCGGCCTTTGCTTAAATGATTGAACAAGGCTTCGCCGAGGATCGAACGGGCGGAATTGCCGGTGCATAGAACGAGGATATTAGGGAAGCGTGCACTCATGTCTGGTTTGTTTCTGGAGGTGGGCACAGACGGGCGGGGTCGACGCCATCGACGATGTGCTGGCAATCAAGCCCGCCACAGCAATGATCGGTGAGGTAGCGCAGCAGTGCGGTCATCGCCTCATAATGGGCGCTGTAACGGATGAAGCGCCCTTCGTTCCTGGCAACTACGAGTCCAGATTGCGTCAAGGTTTTGAGGTGAAAGGACAGCGTCGCCGGCGCTGCCGCGATTTGCTCGGCAATGGCATGCACGACCAAGCCGTCGTGTCCGGCCCGAATCAGCAGGCGAAAAATACGCAGGCGGGTTTCCTGCGCCAGCGCGGCAAGGGCGGAAATGATCTGGGTTTCATCCATAGTTCTATATTACTCGAATTATGGAAATAAAGGGAGTGGCCCCTCGTTTGAGCGTAGGTGCACCAATAATGTGCGGTAGCTATAGATATGCGCACCATGTTGGTGCATTAATGAATAAGCGGGAATGGCCCGCTGCTTCGATGTTTAGCTGCCGTTGTCCATCCCGAGTTCGTGAATTTTGCGGGTAATGGTGTTGCGGCCGATGCCCAACGCTTGCGCTGCTTCGATGCGGCGGCCGCCGGTGTGGGCGAGCGCCCGGGAGATCAGAATGCGCTCGAAATTCTGAATGAGCACCTCATACACACCCGGCACGCCACGTGCCAGCAAACGTGCTGCCTCCTGATCCAATGCTTCTTCCCAGCTTACCGGGGCGTTGACGTTGTTTTGCCGCAATTCCGGGGGCAGGTCGCTGATTTCGACCAGTTGTCCCGGTGCCATGACGGTCAGCCAGTGGCAGAGATTTTCCAGCTGCCGTACATTGCCCGGGAAATCCAGGCGCGACAGATAGAGGACGGCGGCTTCCGAGAGCCGCTTGGGCTCAACGCCCAACTCGTGTGCGCTCTTGTTCATGAAATGACGGGCGAGGAGCGGGATGTCCTCGCGGCGCTCGCTGAGGGCAGGCAGGCGAATCCGGATGACGTTGAGGCGGTGGAACAAATCCTCGCGGAACAGGCCCTCCTTGACGCGTGCTTCGAGATCCTGGTGTGTGGCGGCGATGACGCGGACATTGGCCCGGATGGGGGCGTGCCCGCCCACCCGGTAAAAGTGGCCGTCAGAAAGGACCCGTAGCAGGCGGGTTTGCAGTTCGGGGGGCATGTCGCCGATTTCGTCGAGGAAGAGGGTGCCGCCCTCGGCCTGTTCAAACCGTCCGCGTCTCTGGTTTTGCGCGCCCGTGAAGGCACCGCGTTCGTGGCCGAACAATTCGGATTCGAGCAAATCTTTGGGAATGGCGGCGGTGTTGATGGCGACAAAGGGCTTGTCGGCGTATTGGCTGTGGCGGTGCAGGGCGCGGGCCACCAGTTCCTTGCCGCTACCGGATTCGCCGGTGATGAGCACGGTGGCGTGTGATTGCGCCAAGCGGCCGATGGTGCGGAAGACTTCCTGCATGGCCGGGGCCTGTCCGAGAATTTCCGGTGTCAGAACGCTTTCTTCAGGCGCACTGTTTTGGTGCGTGGATTCGTCGATGGCGCGGCGGATGAGTTCGACGGCCTGATCGACATCAAAGGGTTTGGGCAGGTACTCGAAGGCACCGCCCTGAAAAGCCGAAACCGCCGAATCGAGATCGGAATAGGCGGTCATAATGATGACCGGTAAATCTGGGAAACGGGCTTTGACCGCTTCCAGGAGCTTCAGGCCGGACTGGCCGGGCATGCGGATGTCGGAGAGCAGGACTTGCGGCGGTTCGCAGCCGTGATCGAGCAGGGAGAGCGCTTCCGTCGCCGAGGAATGGCTTTCGAACGGAATGCCTTCGCGCGCCAGTGTTTTTTCCAGCACCCAGCGGATCGAGCGGTCATCATCCACAATCCAGACAGGTTTCATGCGGTGTTACTCCTGTACGTTCGGCGTTGACAAGGTCTAGCAAAGAGCGCGCCTGCCGGGATGTGATAAGGCGGTTTAGGAATCCCCGGCAGGCTGCCCGTAGGGTGGCAGGGGCAGGCGTATCGTGAAGCAGGTGTATCCGGGGCGGCTGGCGCATTCGATGCTGCCCTGATGATGCTGGATAAAATTTTGGGCGATGGTCAGGCCCAGGCCGCTTCCGCCTTCCCGGCCCGAGACCAACGGATAGAAGATGCGTTCGCGGATCTCTTCCGGGATGCCGGGTCCGTTGTCGATGATCTGGACTTCCAGCGCCAGGCGGTAATTGCGCTTGGCCAGCGTGACCTGGCGCAAGGCGCGCGTTCGGAAGCGAATCTCGCCTACCCCTTGCATGGCTTGCGCCGCGTTGCGGGCGATATTGAGCATGGACTGGATGAGTTGTTCTCGGTCGCCGATCAGTTCGGGCAAGCTGGTGTCGTAATCGCGCCGCACCACCAGCGTCCCCGGGTATTCCGCAGTCATCAGGCTGCGTACCCGCTCGAGGATTTCGTGGATGTTGACGGTATCCGGCTGCATCGCACGCTGCGGCGTCAACAGCCTTTGCATGAGGTCTTGCAGGCGGTCCGATTCCTTGATGATGACCTGGGTGTATTCGCGCAACCCAGCCGATTTGCCTGAATCCGCCAGTTCGTGCTCGAGCAGTTGCGCTGCGCCGCGGATGCCGCCCAGAGGATTTTTGATTTCGTGCGCCAGATTGCGGATGAGTTCGCGGTTGGCCTTCTGCTGCTCGATTTGGCGCTCTTCACGGCTGGCGGCCAGTTGTTGCGAAATGGGCTGGAATTCGATAATCAGCCGAGCGCCCGAAGAAGGCATGAGCGGGGTGACCGTGCAGTTCAGGTGCAGCACCTGGCCGCTGCAAGCGATGATCTCGATATTCTGGCCGGTGTAGCTCCAATCGTTGGACATGGCGTTGTCGACCGCCGTCTGTAGGCTGCGGCCAAAATCGAAGGCGGCAGACAGGGGCTGCCCGATCAGAGTCCTGGCGCCGGTGGCAAATAGGTGTTCGGCAGCCGGATTGACATACACCATGCGCCCCGCGCCATCAACCAGAAGGACGGCTGAAGAGAGGAGGTCGAGACCCGAAAATTGAGGAAGTGAATGCGGCATGAGCGGAATTGTAGGGGCAAATTCCAGAATGGTCTTCTTTATGCGGATGCAAAGGCAGGCGCCGGACTTTCGTGGGCGTGTCAATAGCCTGTTAAAACCGGGAATGGCTTTGTTTTTCGCCTTCAAGGGGCTTTGATGTTCAAGGGCGTTGGCGCCTGGCCGGCGCAATGGCGCGTCCAGATTTCTTGAAGTGCGGCTTCAAATGCGCATATCCAGTCCTGCAATTGGAAAAACGGGGCGTTGGCGCGGGCGGCTTGTAATTTTTGCTTGAGTTGTCTGAGTTTCCCTGGGTTTTTCAGCAAGTCCAAGGCCAAGGTTTCGTAAGAGGGCAGGTCGGAAACGATCAGTTCATCAAGCCCTGTAAAATAAAGCATGCTCGCTGCCATGCGCTGGATGGGGGTGCTGCCCGGACAGGTGAGGACGGGAATTCCGGCGGTCAGGGCATCGGCGGTGGTAGTGACGCCATTGCACTGCGGGGTGTCTAGCGCCAGATCGGCGAGTTGCAAGCGCGCCAGGTGATCCTCGTGTGCGGCAAAAGGTGCAAAGACGAGACGATCGGGATCAATTCCATGTGCCTTTGCTGACTTCCTGAGGTTGTCGCAGGCGCTTGCGTTGATGTGGACGAGCCAAAGCAC
>JAKJFA010000002.1:76669-104949 GCA_022705135.1 Pseudomonadota bacterium
GAAGATGTCGGGGTTGATCTTGTACGGATTGTGCATGGCGGCCAGAACCAGGCCGGTTCTGGGCAGCCCGGCGGCAGCACGTGAGGGGGCTGCTTTGATTGGATCGGCCGCATAGCTGCAGAAAAGAAGACAATGGTCGAGGCGGACGAGGGTTTCGCTGAATCCGGCGTCGCAGCCTGCCGGAAAGGCAATCGGGTCACCAATGAGGTAGTCGATCCAAGGCGCGCCCGAGGTGGCGATGTATCCGGCCCAGGAAATCTGGAGTGGCGCCGGCCGCCGGGCGAGGATGCCGGGACGCGCCTGGTTGAGGTAGCCGGCCAGGTCGATCAGGATGTCGATCCGGTCGGCGGCAATGGTTTGGGCCGCTGCGGCGTCATTAAGGGTATCGAGATCGGTAAAACGATCAAGGCTGTCGATGATGTGTCGACGCAACGCGCTATTGTCATTGCCGCCTAGGGCGTAGCCGAACACTTCGAACTCGGCGCGGTTGTGCCTAGAATACAAAGAACGCGCCAGCATGCCCATGGCGTGGACGCGGAAGTCGGGCGAAAGGTAGGCAATGCGGATCTTTCGCGGCGGGCGATGATGTTTTTCGGCCGGGCTTGCAGTCGCGCCATCCTGGATCCGGCCGGCAACACCTTGAGCAACCTGACGCGCCAGCGCCAATTGGGTATTGCCCGGCAATCCCATGGCCATAGCACGGAAGGCGAGCGCCATGTCGGTCAGCGGTGCGTCCGCCTCAATTAAATCGGCGAAACCCTGCAGAAAGTGCTGGCGGGAAGCCCAGTTACACTGTTCCATGTGTTCGAAATGGCGCAGCAGATAGAGGGTGCGCGCATCGAGCCGTGCTTGGGCGGTTCGGTCGCGTCCGAAAATAATTTCCCGGTAGCGCAGAACTTCTTTGGCATTAAGCTGTGCGGCGCGATCGAGGTGACGCTGAGCGGTGTCGAACTGTTCGGCCATGGCGAGTGCGCAACCGCAATGCAGGTGCGCGCGCGCATGGTCGGGCCGCAGTTCGATGGCCTTGGCAAAGGCATGGGCTGATTCCTCGAACAAGCCTCCGGTCAGGCAGGTGTCGCCCAGGTTAAAGTGGGCGTCGAAGTGCGAGGGGTAAATGGAGGCGTAGCGACGGCTGTTGGCGATGGCGTCCTCAATCCGTCCGGTCGATGCCAGCAGGGCGCCCCGGTTTTTCAGCGCATCTGCAAACGCCGGGTCAAGTTGCAAGGCCCGGTCATAGCTTGCCAAGGCTTGTGGCCACTGTTTGCAAGCTTCTTGTGCAATGGCCAGGTTAGTTTGTGCCTGCGGATCTAGTGGTGCCAGCTGCACACCTTTCAGGCTGGCCTGCAGTGCGGTGTGGGTATCGCCTAAGGCGAGGCTGACGGCAGCCAGAGCGAAGTGCGCGTCGAAGTGGTGGGCGTCGAGCGCAATTGCCTGCGCAAAGGCATTTTTGGCCCTCTGGAGATTCGCAGCGCCGTGCCAGGCGGCACCGAGCAGGAACCAATTATGGCCCCGCTCCGGAAACCGTCGGGTCAGTTCAGAAAAGCACCGGATCGCGGTGCGATGATCGCCTGCCTGCAGTGCGGCGATGCCTTGTTGGAACAGGGCATCGTGCACGGCTTAGGGCATTCCAGCGAGCCGGTTGAATGCAGCGGCACCGTTGATGGTATTGCCGTCATTCAGGTTATTGATGCTGTAGACAATTCCGGCCCGATCAGCCGCCGATCCAAAAAATAGTCCTTGTACATGCCCGTTACAGGCGGACCAACAAGTTACCGCCAACGAGCCGCTGAATTGATTGGTAAAAGAGATATTGTTTCCCGTTGCGTTGTAGGCTTTGCCTCCGATATTAACCGTAAAACCGAGGGAGAGTAGCGCGGAGCTGAAATCCACGGAAAAGTAGCTAAACGAAAAAGTACCGCTGGGTGTGCTGCCATCGTTAAATGTTGGCTTGGTGGCGCCGACAAAGCCGTAGCTGGCCAAACCGTTCGTCGGCATGACGGCCGTCGGGATACCAACGACGTAATGCAGCCCCTGGCTGTCGCTCAACGGCGCCTGAGAAACGCCATCGATGGTGTATGAACCGTTGGTCCAGCGTCCCCAGCCAACAATACCGTCATTGCCGTAATCAACCACGGAAGTGCTGCCCTGGGCGGCCGTGTAACCCATGGCATCGGTGAAGCTGGCCAACGTCGTCCCCGAGACAAAAGAGGTAGTCGAACTAGGCGCGAGATTGTCACTGCCATCGATCGAAGAGGCATGGCCAACTGCATAGCCTGGACCGCCAGCCATTCCGCCCGTGCCGCCGCCGATCGCGCCGGGGGTGCCGCTGCCGGTGGTCTGGTCGCCGGACACGAAGCCGCCATCAGTGCTGCCGTCTGTTCCGGGAGGTGGTGCCGGTTTGTGGTGGCTGATCGCCACCCTTGCCGGCAAATCCGGACGTCCCAGCCGGGACGTTGGTTGTTCCTGCCGCATTGCTCAGCGTCCACGTGCCGCTGGTGCCGAAGACCGACGTTCCGTCATCATTGACCTGGATGAGCCCGCCCGTGCCGCGGATGCCGATCGTCGCCGTTGGTGTCTCGATCCGGTAGACGTCCTTGCGTCCGCGCCCGATCATTCCCGTGATGGTGCGGAGCGTCCCCTTCAGCATCTTGAAGAAGCCCTTCTCGCTGCCGTCGAGTTTGCCCTGGTAGGTGTACTGTTCCACCCCGAATTCGGTTTCCGGGTGCAGTGAAACAAAAGCTCCATCGGTAAAGGAGAGTTGTACCCGGCCACTGCGTGTCCGGATCCGCTCGCCGGGAGCGAGCACATCACCTTTCTTGATCGGGCGCTCTTTGCCGTCGCTGCCGAGCAGTACAGGGTCCCCAGTGGAAAATTCGACCCGGGCGGCGATGGCCGCAAAGGAGGTTGGTACGTACAGGGCTGCGATGAGCAGAGCAATGTGCTTGGGCTGCAAGCGCGATCTTGGTTTCATGGGGACCTCAGTTTCGGTTTCAGCTTCGGCGTCTTTGTAGACAACGGATTGATGGTAGCTTCATTGCGCCGTAATGGATGCGAAGAATTACCGCTTTCCGGAAAATTTGCGGCTCATCAAAAATCACGGCGCACGCTGACCGACAGCATGGTGCGCCGGTAATCGTACAGACGGATGTTCGAATCGTTGTCGGTGTAGGACAGCGACGGCACGATCGACCAGTAGCGGTAGGGTTCGTACTTGAGCCCGACGCGCAGGTCGAACTGGGTGTCGCGCCGCGTGCTCAGGAAGAACGGGTCGGGGCCGCCGTAGCGTCGGCGCTCAAGCGCGGCATTGGCGAAGAGTTGCAGGTTGGAATTGAGGTTCAACTGGCCGCCAGCGCGGATACCCCAAGGTCGGTGCCCGAAATGTGGGAATCCAGCGCGCTGTTCATGCTCGCTGCCGCCATAGGCGGCGACGAACAGGCTTGGCGAATACGGTCCCGTGAACTGCTCGCCGTAGGCAACGCCGACGATGGTGCGCCGGGCGTCGCGCACGCCCTGGCCCGGATAATCGAAATCAAGGTACTGGCCATAAACGGTGATCTGGCGGCGACCGTCGAGATAGTACTGCCATTGACCGGTGATCCCCACCGTATTGCGGTTGCGCTTTTGATCGACCGAGAAGGCCTGTCCCATCAGACCGATCGACAGGGCGTTCTGCCCCTCCTTCCAGCGCAGGCCCAGGTTGGCGTTGATCGAGCGGGTATCGAACGGGCTCGAATCGGTGATCGCGTTGTTGAAAATCGACGCGTCGCCGACAATGGCGGTGTTCTCGCTGATTGGCTTGTTGAAATTGATACCACCGGCGAGACCGATAAACGGTGCGCCGTGGCGGCGCGCTTGCGGATCCAGGTTAAAGGTCAGATTAAACAGGTTGATGTAGATACTGCTTGCCGAGGTGGCGGAATTGACATTGGTGTCGTAACCGGCGCTTGCTTCAAGGAACCCGCCCAGCCGCGACGGGCCGGCGCCGAAGGCGGAGAGGTAGCGGTCGATGGTTTGCTGCGCCTCGTCCGGAATTTTCATGCCGCGTGCGGTGTCGAACTCCTGTAACGCCAGTTTGCGTTCCCCGGTCATCAGGTAGGCGCGGGCGATTTCAGCGCGGGCTTGGGCATTGTTGGGCTGAACGGCAAGAACGCGTTCGAAGGCGAAGATGGCGCGCTGCGCATCGCCCGAATCGAGAAGCGCCAGACCCAGCAGGAAATCGAATGCCGGATCACCCGCGCGCTCGGCTTCGAGCGGTTGCAACAGGGCGACGGCACGCGCTGGTTCCTTGGCGGCGATTGCCTGGCGTGCGGATTGCAGGACGTCACCTTGGGCAAGCGCAGGGGTGGTGGCGAGGGTCAAGGCGACGAAGATAAAAGTGGAAATGCGGCGCATTGTCGATGTGTTCACTGGACTCAACCTTCCTGACGTGGTGATGGCGAGAGCATTCTCTTCTGGAGACGCAAGCTATTTCAGATTGACCAATTCCTTGTTGATGGCGGCGATGTTGCGTTCATGTCGGGCAACCCGTTCCCTGTAGGGTTGCAGGCGTTCGCTCGTGTTTTGGGCGCTTTCGCTTTTCGGGCGCAGCGCCTCTTGGTCTGACAAATCCTTTTTGGCGCGTTCGAGATCCTTCTGCTCTGTCGCGAGTTCCTGTTCCAGCGTGAATTTGCGGTCTTTGTCGCGCGACTTTTGTTCGTCTTCCGAGACCTTGGGGAATCCGGCTGGCGATGGAGTTTTTGCTGCGTTAGCCTGTTTGCTTGCCGGTGACGGCAGGACATTGTCGCTGTCGATGACAATGACTTTACAGCTTTTGCCGATGCGCCTATTCGAAAAGACTTCGCTGCCATCCTCGACAACGCACTTGAACACGGTGGCTTGGGCGCTGGCAGCAAGGCCAGAAAACAGCAAGGTCAGGAGGATTTTCTTCATGGCCATCTTCTGTTGTTCAGACGACAAGTCTACAACGAGAGGGAGGCAAAATGAACAAAAAAAGACGGGTTGCCCCGTCCTTTTACCTGGTTTTGCTGTTTTTTTAGCAGGAATAGTACATGTCGTACTCAACTGGATGGGTGGTCATGCGGAAACGGGTGACCTCTTCCATCTTCAACTCGAGGTAGGCGTTGATCCAATCGTTCGAAAAGACGCCGCCTCGGGTCAAAAATTCGCGATCCTTGTCGAGGTAATCCAGTGCTTGCTCCAGGCTGGAGCATACGGTCGGAATTTTGGCATCTTCTTCCGGTGGCAGATCATACAAATTCTTGTCGGCCGGATCGCCCGGATGGATCTTGTTCTGCACGCCGTCCAGACCCGCCATCATCATGGCAGAGAAGGCCAGATAGGGGTTGGCGATGGGATCGGGGAAGCGCACTTCGATACGGCGGGCTTTCGATGAAGCGACGTGCGGCACGCGGATGGAGGCCGAACGGTTCTTGGCGGAATAGGCCAGTTTGACCGGGGCCTCGAAACCGGGCACCAGACGCTTGTAGGAATTGGTTCCAGGATTGGTGATGGCGTTTAGGGTGCGGGCGTGCTTGATGATGCCGCCGATGTAGTACAGGGCGAATTCGGATAGCCCAGCGTAGCCGTTGCCGGCGAACAGGTTCTGGCCGTCTTTCCAGATCGACTGGTGCACATGCATTCCCGAGCCGTTGTCACCGACGATCGGCTTGGGCATGAAGGTGGCGGTCTTGCCGTACTGATGCGCCACGTTATGCACGACGTATTTCAGCACCTGCGTCCAGTCGGCGCGGCGCACCAGCGAATTGAACAGGGTGCCGATCTCGCATTGCCCGGCGGTGGCGACTTCGTGATGATGTACTTCGACTTCGACGCCGCAGGATTCCAGCGCCAGGCACATGGCGGCGCGGATGTCGTTCAGCGAATCGACTGGCGGAACCGGGAAATAGCCGCCCTTGACGCCGGGGCGGTGGCCGATATTGCCCCCTTCGACTTTTTCGCCGGAAGTCCAGGCGGCTTCCTCGGAGAAGATTTTGCAATAGGAACCGGACATGTCCACTTTCCATTCGACCGAATCGAAAATGAAAAACTCGGGTTCGGGGCCGAAATAGGCAGTGTCGCCGGTGCCGGAAGATTTCAGATAGGCTTCAGCGCGACGCGCAATCGAGCGCGGGTCGCGGTCGTAACCACGGCCGTCGGCGGGGTCGACGACATCGCAGGTTAACACCAGGGTGGGTTCGTCAAAGAAGGGATCGAGAAAGGCGGTCGACGCATCCGGCATGAGCAGCATGTCGGAGGCTTGGATGCCCTTCCAGCCAGCAATCGAGGAACCATCGATGGCATGGCCGTTCTCGAACTTGTCTTCGCTGAAGGCCTTGACCGGCACGCCAACGTGTTGTTCTTTGCCACGGGTATCGGTAAAGCGGAAGTCGATGAACTTGACATCGTTTTCCTGAATCATACTCAGTACTTCTTTCGGGGTGGTCATTGCCAACGTCTCCTAAGCAGGTGCCGGCAGCGCCGGCTGGAATCAAAAAACATCGTGCGATTAGTTAGCAGGTAGCGTGCCAACCCCGATGCGCCAAGAGCGCCTATTTTGCCACAGCGGTTCCCCGAGAAATTTTGATTTGATGCACCACAAGTGAGCGCTTTGGTTTCGTGCTTGCACTATTTTGGTGCGTTTTGGCAGATTAAAGCGATGGAACGGCAATCGGGTTGCCCAGCCAACCGCTGATCCAGGGGGCGCGCTGTGTCTCGCCCAGAAGATCTGAGGTGGGGTGCAGGGAATGATGGTTGTAGTGCAAGGCTGCTTTATACTGGAAGATATCGTACCCGATTGTAGCAGGTGGACACCATGCCCAAACTCTCTCAATTGCTGGAACTGGCCGGGGAACGCGCCAAGGCGCTTGGGTTGCCGTATGCAGGCGCGCTGACGCCGCGGGAAACGGCGGAAATCCTGAAGTTGGCGCCAGGTGCGCGGTTGGTCGATGTGCGTAGTCGGGCTGAACTGGACTGGGTGGGGCGCATTCCGCAGGCGGTCGAGATCGAGTGGGCGTTTTATCCCGGCATGGCCGAAAATCCCCACTTTATCGCGCAACTCAGGCAGCAGGTGGACCGGGAAGCCCTCCTGTTTTTCCTCAGCCGGAGTGGGCGCCGCTCCGATCTGGCGGCACGGGCGGCCACTGAAGCCGGTTTGACGAATTGCTACAATGTGCTGGAAGGCTTCGAGGGCGACAAGGACGCCAACGGGCAGCGCAATACCATCGGTGGCTGGCGCTTGGCCGGGTTGCCCTGGGCGCAATGAAAGGAACCTGTTTTGCACGCAGAGAAGTTATCGTTTGACCTGTTCAACGCGCTCCCCGATGTTGAGTGCCAGGAGCGCATTCGCGCGGCCAAAGCCCGTCTGGGCAGGAAGGTCGTTTTGCTGTGCCACCATTACCAGCGCGCCGACATTTATCAGCACGCCGACCTGACCGGAGATTCGCTCAAGCTGGCGCGCCTGGCTTCGCAAAGCGATGCCCAATACATCGTCTTTTGCGGCGTGCACTTCATGGCCGAAGTGGCGGACATTCTTTCCAAACCAGAACAGACGGCGATCCTGCCCGATCTGGCGGCAGGTTGTTCGATGGCGGATATGGCCAATCTGGCCAAGGTCGAGCGCTGCTGGTGTGAGTTATCCGCCGTACTCAATGCGGAAGAGGAGGTGATGCCGGTCACCTACATCAACTCGGCCGCCGATTTGAAAGCCTTTTGTGGCGAGCATGGCGGCATCGTCTGCACCTCTTCCAACGCCCGCACCATTGCCGAATGGGCTTTTGCCCGCCGCCCCAAAATCCTCTTTTTCCCGGATCAGCATCTGGGGCGGTGGACGGGGCACAAAATGGGCATTCCCTTGGATGAAATGATGGTGTGGGATCCCGATCTGGAAAACGGCGGCTTGACGGTCGAGCAGATCAGAAAGGCCAAATTGCTGCTATGGAAAGGCCACTGCTCGGTGCACCAGATGTTCCAGAAAAGCCAGATCGATGCCTTTCGCCAGCAATACCCGGAAGGCAAAGTGATTGCGCATCCCGAGTGCAATTTCGAGGTCTGCCTCAATTCGGATGATGTGGGCTCGACCGAATACATTGTCAAAGTCATCAAGGAAGCGCCGAGCGGAACGCGCTGGCTGGTCGGCACCGAATTGAACCTGGTTGACCGTCTGGCCAGGGAAATGTTGCCGCAGGGCAAAATCATTCAGTTCATGTCCCACATTACCTGCATGTGTTCGACCATGCAGCGCATTGATCCGCAGCATCTGGCCTGGGTGCTGGAAAATCTGGCCGAGGGTTGCGTTGTCAATGCTATCCAGGTGCCGCCACATGAGGCGGAGCTGGCCAGAGTAGCGCTGGAGCGGATGTTGGCAGTTTCCTGATTACGTTCATGGCGTAAAAAAGCGCTCCTCCAGCTCCAGCAGGCCGAGCGTCTCCAGAAGGCTGCGCAGGCGTTCTGCTGCTTTCTGCCCAGGGCGGTTCTGCTGGCGGGCGATGATGAGCTCATTTTTCATCGAATGTTCCCAGCCGACCAGTTCGGTCACCCGCACCTGATAGCCGTGTGCTTCCAGTTGCAGACAGCGCAGGACATTGGTGACGTGGCTGCCGAATTCGCGGGTGTGGAGCGGATGCCGCCACAATTCGGCGAGCGGACTGGCGAGCATGCTCTGTTTGTTGCGGTTGAGTGCCGCGGCGACTTCGGCTTGGCAGCAGGGCACCAAAAAAATGTGCGGCACCCGTTTGTCCAGTGCAAAGCGGATAGCGTCGTCGGTGGCTGTATCGCAGGCATGCAAGGCGGTAACGATGTCGACACGCTCGGGAATCGATGGCGAGCCGATGGACTCGGCCACCGTCAGATTGCAGAAGGACATGCCGGGAAAACCGAGGCGTCGCGCCAGATCTGATGACTTGACCACCAGTTCCGGCCGGCTTTCGATACCATAAACCTGCCCGCAGCCAGGATATTTCTTGAAATAGAGGTCGTACAGGATGAAGCCGAGGTAGGATTTTCCGGCGCCGTGATCGACCAGGTGAATTTCGCCCTGTTGCTGGCGGACTTCCTCCAATACGGGTTCGATGAACTGGAAGAGGAGGGCGATCTGTTTCTGCTTGCGGCGGCTGTCCTGGTTCATCCGCCCGTCGCGGGTCAGGATATGCAGTTCTTTTAAGAGTTCGACCGACTGATTGGGACGGGGGTCGTAGATCATCCAACATTCTCACGGGGCTGGAAAAGTTTGTATTCCGGCAAGGCCTGATCCCTGAATTGCACCACAAACTCTTTGGCTTGCTCCAGATTTTCGGGGTAGCGCTCGCGCTGCCACACAGACCCTTTCTTGATGTAAACCTTCTGGAAAAAGAATCCATGTTCGGCAAGAAATCTGACTTTCGCCCATTGTTTCTCGTCGGATTTCTTTGGGGGCCGAAATCTGACATCCATTTGGAGTGCCTGGCTACCACAGCTTGGGCACTTCCGCTGCCTTGCATTCTTCTCGAAAGGACGCTTGAAAGTGCTTCTGCATGCAAAGCATGTGTAGGGGACAAGATTTACCTGGGAGTGTGACATCGTTTAAAACTTAAGACCGCAATGCAGTGCCACCACGCCGAAGGACAGGTTGAAGTACTCGACCCGTTCCAGCCCGGCGGCTTCCATCAGGCGTTTCAGTGCTTCCTGATTGGGATGGACGCGGATCGACTCGGCGAGATAGCGGTAACTGTCGGCGTCGCCGGTGACCAGTTTGCCCAGGCGGGGAATGACTTGGAAGGAGTACAAGTCGTAGAGCGGCGCCAGCGGCTTCCAAACTCGGGAAAACTCAAGGATGAGGAGGTGGCCACCGGGTTTCAGAACGCGCCGCATTTCGGCCAGCGCCTCCCCTTGGTGGGTCATGTTTCTGAGGCCGAACGCCACTGAGACGCAATCAAAGCAGTCGTCCGGGAATGGGAGGCTTTCGCCGTCGCATTGCACGGCGTGCACCAAATAGCCGGCCTTGAGGAGACGATTGCGGCCGCGCGCCAGCATGCTGCTGTTGATGTCGGTCAGCCAGACCTGGCCTTGAGCGCCGACGCGCTTGGCCAAGGCGAGCGCCAAGTCACCAGTGCCGCCAGCGATATCGAGGACGCGGCCGCCGGGACGGACGCCACTTTTGCCAGCGGCAAACCATTTCCAGTAACGGTGCAAACCGACCGACATCAGGTCGTTCATCAGGTCGTAACGATTGGCGACCGAATCAAAGACCTGCGCGACACGCTGCGGTTTTTCCTGTTCGGAAACGGATTCAAAGCCGAAGTGTGCGGTCTTGTCGTTCATTCCGGGAAGGGCGCGGCGTTCAGACACGCTCGTAACTGATGCGCTCGAAATCGACACCCCGTTGCAGAATGTTCTTCATCTTGACCTGCCAGATGGTGTCGCTGGCGACATCGAGCAACTGACTGGCATGGTACACGCCAATGGGCAGGACCAGGGAGCTTTCCTCGCCAATGGCGGGAACGCCCGACATCAGGAAGGCGCGCAGGAAGCGGTCGCTGCCGCCGCGCGGGATGACCGAATGGCGGACGCCGACGGCGGTCGGCATTCCGGGCAGCGTAGCAACGCCGATGATGAGGCCGCCGTCCTGTTCCTGCATCAGCCAACTGATCTGGGCCAGAATGAATTGCCCGCCGTCGTGCGGGCAGATGGCCAGCAGTTGGCTATGCCCCATTCTTTGCCCCACCGAGGAGCGGCTGAGGCGGAACCCGCTTGCCGAGTGGTTGATGACTTCCCAACGATCGAAGGGAAAATCGGTCTTCGGTTTTTCGATGACCAGTTGCTGCGCCGGATCGGCCATGTGGCGGAAGGTGAACAGTTGGTTGAACTGGTCGCGCGAATAGGTCTCGGCCGTGTCGGGCTGGATAAATTCCTTGCCAGAGATGAAAAAATGCATGGCCTCGAATCCGACGGCGACGCGGGTCTGACCGCTGGTCGGAAAGCGCCTGAATTTGCGCGGCACCGTCGATTGGGTCCAGGGGCGGGAGAGCATGGTGAGCAGCTTGGTCACATGCGAACCGGTTTCCTCGCCCAGATTGAGCTGCGAGGGCGGAATACGCTGGCGCAACTGGTTAAGCGTCTGATTGAGTTGCATCGCCAAACGGGTCGTGTCCAGGCGGCGCGTATCGGGCGACAGCTCCTCGTGGTAGGGGGTCGGGTGCATGCCGACATCGCGCATCAGTTCGACAACGAAGCCGGGAATCTCGATTTCGTCCCTGACTGGCGTCAGCGAAACCAGGGGTGCCCACATCGCGGCCCAGCGCCGGATCAAATTGAGGTCGCGCACGCTCTGGCTGTAAGGGCTGGCAACATCGATGAGCAACAGGGTGACGTAGGCGGCGGCGCAATGGGTGGTCTGCTGGACGTGTTCCAGCGCATTGACCACCGGTACGGTGGCGACGCCCCATTCTTCGGCGCTGGCGTAATAGCCATGTAAATCAATCCACAGACCGGCCGACAGTTCGCGCCGTGCCCGGTAATGTTCGAGGATCACCATGCCGCTGTAAAAAATGCAGCGATGCAGAATGGTGGCGATATGGGCGGCGTATTCCGGGCTGTCGGCATCCACCTCCTCCTGCTCGGCGCAACTGGCGTAGGCTCGAGCCATGCGGCGCCAGATTTCGATAACGCGCTGAAAACCCTCTTCCTCCTGGTTGGGCAAAGGGAGGGGCTTGTTGTGGTAGCGCGCGGCCATTTCTTCTTCGACGAAGGAAAGCGGCACGCGGACCTGTTCGAGCAGAGCGAAGAGGTCACGGGGGTCGGGCGGGGTCTCGAGCAGCGCCTCGAGGAACTGCATCAGTTGCTGCTCGGCCGCTGCCGGGTTGGCAAGCGGCAAACGGTTGATGAAGCTAGTCCCGGATTCGAGGTCGGAAATCATCAGTGCCTTAGTGTTCAATGGGGTTCCCTCCCAGTGTGGCGAGTGCCTGTCCCAGCCGGTCGGCCAGTTGCCTGTCGCTGATCGTGGGGCGGGCGGCATTTCCGGCACGCTGCGCCTTGCCCCAGATCGGCTCGGGAAAATGCGTGTCCGTCTCCCAACGCGGAATGATATGCCAATGCACATGCGGCGTCATGTTGCCCAGGCTGGCCAGGTTGATTTTGTCCGGCGAAAAGAGCGCGCGCACCACACTTTCGACGGCAAAGACAATTTCCATCAAAGTGGCGCGCTCGTCGGCGCTAAGGTCGGTCATTTCGCGCACATGCTGGTTCCAGATGACCCGGCAGTAGCCCGGGTAATCCGGATGTTCCACCCGCACGACGCGGCAAAGCGCCGATTGCCACAACATCACCCCGCCGGGGGCAGTGCACAGTTCGCAGTCGGGCAAGGCGGTGTTCATGCAAAAACCTCAGAAAACCTTCAACGCAGAGAAAAGGAGAGCGCAGAGTACCGCAGAGGGAAATGAATTATCCGTTCTCTGCGGCCCTCTGTGTCCTCTGCGTCTCCGCGTTGAAATACAAAATCACAACAATACCCGCTCGATGCCGCCGTGGTTGGCTTTGGCGACGAAATCGGCCATCCAGTCTTCGCCGTACAGGCGGCGTGCCATTTCGACGACGATGTAATCGGCCTTGAGGTTGGCGTCCGGTTCAAAGCGGCACAGGCCTTGCAGGCAGGAGGGGCAGGCGGTGAGCAGTTTGAGTTCTCCGGAGAAACCGTCCGCACGCAGGGAGGCGGCTCCCTTTTTGATTTCTTCCTCCTTGCGGAAACGGACCTGGGTCGAAACATCCGGCCGGTTGACCGCCAGCGTTCCGGCCTCGCCGCAGCAGCGGTCGCTCAAAATGACTTTGCTGCCCATCAGTTCGCTCGCCACCTTGAGCGGCGTATGCACTTTCATTGGGGTATGACAGGGATCGTGGTAGAGGTAGCGCGTGTCTTCGATGCCTTCGAGTTTCACGCCCTTTTCCATCAGGTATTCGTGGATGTCGAGCAGGCGGCAGCCGGGCATGATTTTCTCGAATTCATAGGTCAGCAGTTGATCCATGCACGTTCCGCAGCTGACCAGGATGGTTTTGATGTCGAGGTAATTGAGGGTATTGGCGACGCGGTGGAAGAGCACCCGGTTTTCGGTCGAAATTTTTTCGCCGACATCAGCGTCGCCGCCGGAAGTGTGCGGAAAACCGCAGCACAGATAGCCGGGTGGCAGGACGGTGGTGATGCCGAGTTCGTACAGCATGGCCTGCGCGGCCAGGCTGATCTGTGAGAAAAGGCGCTCGGAACCGCAGCCTGGGAAGTAAAAGACAGCTTCGGATTCGACCGTGGTTTTGGCGGGATCGCGCAGTATTGGAATGACATGCGCGTCCTCGATATCGAGCAGCGCCCGCGCCGTCCGCTTGGGCAGTTTTCCGGGCATCGGCTTGTTGATCATGTGAATGACCTGCTCGCGGATAGGGGGGCGGCCCAGGCTGGTAGGCGGCTGGCGGGTCTGTTTCTGGATGAGGCCGAAGAGCTTGCCGAAGCGGTGCGCCAGGCGCTGCGCCTTGTATCCCAGGCGCAGCATCAAGGTGCGCATCAGCTTGATGGTGGCAGGGTCCTTCAGGGTCAGGAAGGTCAGCGCCATGGCTTTGCCCGGGACAAATTTCTTCTTGCCTTGCTGGCGCAGGAAATTGCGCATGGCGACGGTAACCTCGCCGAAGTCGATATCGACGGGGCACGGCGTCAGACACTTGTGGCAGACGGTGCAATGGTCGGCGACATCGTTGAATTCATCGAAGTGCTGTAGCGAGACGCCACGCCGCGTCTGCTCTTCATACAGGAAGGCCTCGATCAGCAAGGAAGTGGCGAGGATCTTATTGCGCGGGCTGTAGAACATGTTGGCGCGTGGCACATGCGTGGTGCACACCGGTTTGCACTTGCCGCAGCGCAGGCAGTCCTTGATCATGCCCGAAATGCGTCCGATTTCCGACTGCTCCATGATGAGCGATTCAGTGCCGAGCAGGCTGAAAGATGGGGTGTAGGCGTTTTGCAGATAGCTGCCGGGCATCAGTTTGCCCTTGTTGAACCGGCCCTCCGGGTCAATTCTTTGCTTGTACTCCCAGAAGGGGCGAATTTCGTCCTCGTGCAGGAATTCCAGCTTGGTGATGCCGATACCGTGCTCGCCGGTGATGACGCCATCCAGCGCCCGCGCCAGACCCATGATGCGCTCCACCGCCTGGTTTCCGGCTTTGAGCATTTCGTAATTGTCGGAATTGACCGGAATGTTGGTGTGCACATTGCCGTCGCCGGCGTGCATGTGCAGGGCGACAAAGACCCGCCCGCTCAGCACCTCCTTGTGCAGGGCGTCGATGCGTTCGATGACAGGCCGGTAGATGATGCCGTCGAAAATGGCGTGCAGTTGCGGCCGGATTTCGCGTTTCCAGGAGGCGCGCACTGAATAGTCCTGCAGGCGATGGAAGAGTCTGGGCTGCTCGGCGCGGTTGGTCAGCGGTTGTGCCTGGACGCCTAGTTCGGTGAAGTGTTTTTCCGCTTCGGGCAGGGGCAGGTCGAGATGGTCGAGTAACCATTGCCAACGCTTTTTGACCGTGGCGATCAGTTCCAGGGCGTTCTGTTGGCGGTCGCCGATCAGTGTCGCCTTGTCGATGTCGGCATCGCCAGAACGCAAGGGGAGTTCTCCCTCCAGGAAGCGGGTCAGGGCATCGCACAAGGCGATTTTGTTGGTGATGGACAGTTCGATATTGATGCGGTCGATGCCGTCGCAATAATCCCCCATGCGCGGCAGCGGGATGACCACGTCCTCGTTCAGCTTGAAGGCGTTGGTGTGGCGCGAAATAGCGGCGGTGCGTGAGCGTTCCAGCCAGAACTTCTTGCGCATTTCCGGCGAAACGGCAATAAACCCCTCGCCACCGCGCTGGTTGGCCATGCGCACGACTTCCGAGGCAGCCGCCATGACGGTATCTTCGTCGTGGCCGACAATGTCGCCGATCAGCACCATCTTGGGCCTGCCGGAAGTGCCCGCTGCCCGTTTGGCCTTGGTGGCGTAGCCGACCGCCTTGGTGTAGCGCTCGTCCATGTGTTCGAGTCCGGCCAGGAAAACGCCTGATCCGGCTGCGGCACCGCTTGGTTTGAAATAATTGGTGATTTCGATGATGCAGGGCACGGCCTCGCGTACCTGGCCAAAAAATTCCAGGCAAACCGTGCGGGCCGCTGGCGGCATTTTGTGCAGCACCCAGCGGGCGGCAACGATGATGCCGTCGGTGCCTTCCTTCTGGATTCCGGGCAGCCCGCCCAGGAATTTGTTGGTGACGTCCTTGCCCAGCCCGGATTTGCGGAAGCTGCAGCCGGGGATGTCAAGCTGTTCTTCGGACAATAGGTTCTTGCCGCTGGCGTCGAATCGGCGCAAGCGGAAACTGGCGGTCGGTTGATCGTGAATCTTGCCGAAATTGTGGTTGAGGCGTTCCACTTCCAGCCAGTTGCCGTCCGGTGTCACCATCTTCCACCAGGCCAGATTGTCAAGCGCGCACCCCCACAGCACGGCTTTTTTACCGCCCGCGTTGACCGCAATGTTGCCGCCGACGCAGGAGGCTTCGATCGAAGTGGGGTCAACGGCGAACACCAATCCGGCCGCTTCTGCGGCATCGGCAACGCGCTTGGTGACGACGCCGACCCCGGTGCGCAGCGTGGCATAAGGCTTGTCGCAACCTGGGAGGGTCATCTCCTCAACTGCACCGATGGTGTTCAGTTTTTCGGTACTGATCACCACGGAATGAGGTGTCAGCGGTATGGCGCCGCCGGTATAGCCGGTGCCGCCGCCGCGCGGGATGATGGTCAGTCCCAGCTCGATGCAGTCGCGTACCAAAGGTCCGACTTCCTCTTCGTTGTCCGGATAGAGGACGGCGAAGGGATATTCCACCCGCCAGTCCGTCGCGTCGGTGACATGTGATACGCGCGCCAGACCGTCGAAACAGATGTTATCGCGCCGCGTGTGGTGACCAAATTTCCGCAGGGCGCGCTTGCGCAAGTTGGCCGTTTCCTCGAACCACGCCTCAAAAAGAGTGACCGCCTTCCTGGCAGCCTCAATCAGGCGACCGACCTTGGCAGCCCGTTCCCAATCATCGGCTTCCGAGGACTGGCGGCGTTTTTCAACCTCATTCAGGCGATGCAGCAAAGCATCGACCAGCGCCCGACGCCGCTCGCGGTTGGTCAGCAGATCATCTTCCAGGAAGGGATTGCGTCGAACCACCCAGATGTCGCCCAAGACCTCGTAGAGCATACGGGCGGAGCGTCCGGTGACGCGCTCGCTGCGCAGGCTGTCGAGGAGCTGCCAGTTCTCCTCTCCCAGCAGGCGAATGACAATCTCGCGGTCGGAAAAGGAAGTGTAGTTATACGGGATTTCGCGTAGGCGTGCGGTCATGGCAAAGGGCCGTTCAAGTCAAGATTCAAAAAGCGGATTCTAACGTATCGCGGCCGCTGGCGCGTTTCGAACAGGGCTGCG
Organism: Pseudomonadota bacterium; assembly: GCA_022705135.1. Classification (GTDB taxonomy): domain Bacteria; phylum Pseudomonadota; class Gammaproteobacteria; order Burkholderiales; family Rhodocyclaceae; genus UBA1934. The sequence goes on from JAKJFA010000002.1 coordinate 93,106, forward strand.
AGTCACTGTTGACCGTGCCACAGGTTTTGTGTTCCCGGTATTGCCAATCATTTCCGTCCTTGGCGCGGCAGATGTCCTATAATGTGCTCGTGGCGCCGTGTTTTGGTGTTCATGTCTCAACCCTGGGGGCGACTTGGATTCGACAGGGGTAACAAAGCAAGTGGGGCATACCGAGGACCAGTCACCTCGTAAATCCATCTGGAATGCTATAACTGCCAACGACGAGCGTTTCGCTCTAGCCGCTTAAGCGGCTGGCCTCCGACCTGATTTGCTCCTGGGTCAGGCAGCGCAAGCTGCATCGGAGTCATAGACACGAGATAAGGTTGTGCCGCGTCGCGAGGCATAGCTCGAAAACTTAGCGAATCGCCTGACGTGAGCCTGTTCGGCCGGCGCATCAGGGCTAAATTCAATAGACCGGACTAAGTATGTAGAACTGCTTGTGGCGTGCTTCTGGACGCGGGTTCGAAACCCGCCGCCTCCACCATTTACCAAAAACCCAACCCTTATCGGTTGGGTTTTTTGCTGGTAGCGCTGGCGTCTCCCTGACAGGGGGCTTACGGATGTATTTCAATGGGCGTCCCGTCTGGAACGACGCGCCAAATTTCCTCAATTTCGGCATTGCTGACTGCGATGCAGCCGTTGGTCCAGTCGGCGAGCCAATGGAATTTGCCCAGCCAGCCGGTTCCGTTGGCCAGGCCGTGGATCATGATCATGCCGCCGGGAGAAACGCCTTGCCGCTTGGCGCGGGCGATCTGTTCAGGTTTGGGGTAGGAGAGATGCAGCGACAGGTGAAACTTGCTCCTGGGGTTGCGGTAGTCGATGAGGTAGCGTCCTTCTGGCGTTTTTCCGTCGCCTTCGATTTCTTTCGCGCCGACCGGATTGGAACCGAGTGCGATCCGGTATTCCCGTAAAACAGTGCCCTTGTCCATCAGCACGAGCTTGCGCTTCGATTTGTGAACAATGATGCGGTCGGCCCGGGTTCCCTGCGGCAGCGGGTCGTGCGGCCAAATGGCGTGGGCGGCGAGCGTGGCCAGGAACAGGAGCGCAAATGCCAGCGCAAGCAATGCGGCGCGCATTTAGGCGCCTGCGTTGACTACTGAGCCATCCACTTCCTTTTCCAGCCAATTGCGGATGGTTTCGGCGACGCGCGGCCAGCTTTTTTCGTGTGTGAGGGCGTGTCCCATGCCGCGAAAAATTTTGCAGGGCAAACCGTAAGTGTGCGCCGTCGATTGCACCAGGAAGGGAGAGAGAATTTTGTCTTTTTCGGCCCCGAGAATGAGCATCGGTGGCCGTTGCAATGTGGCCAGCCCGGCCTGGTGAAAAATGGAGATGTCCCAGATGGCGCGATGTGATTCCGGCTGCAATCGGAGCAGATAACGGTTCAGGGTATCGTCATCGATCGGTTCGGCAAAAAGGGAATCGCGCAAGAGGTGCGGGTCGTTCTGACTGTTTTCGAGGAGCGTATTCAGGTCCATGAGCCCGGCAGGGTTGTTGAACATGAGATGGAACTGGCCGGCCAGCATGCCCTGCGGCGGCGCCGAGCACATGAGAACCGCACCTTTGGCATGCCGCCGCTCGAGCGCCTTCTGGACGACAAATCCGCCCAGGGAATGGCCGATAAGCACAGGCGACTCTCCCAGCCAGTCGATGATATGCAGGACATCGTCAACATAGTCGGCAATACTTTGCCAATGCAGTAGTTCATACTGGTGGCTGCCGCCGTGGCTGCGCAGCGAAAGGGCGTAGGCACGGTAGCCCTGCTCGGCGAACCATGGGAGGAAATGATCAACCCAGGTCCAGGCGCCGGCGTGGGCGCCGTGAACGAACAGGAGCGGGGTCTGGCTGCGGGGCTGTTCGGGTTTGGCGTCGTAGACTTCCAGTCCGTCGACCAAGTGTCGTTCAATCATGTTTTTCCTTTGTTGTTCTGTCTGGGATGCGGAGCACCGAATGAGCGGCGGCTCGGCTGGAAACAGCGACTTCCTCCGGGGTCAGACCGCGCAACTCGGCGAGAACTGCTGCAATGCGCGGCAATTCGGCTGGGGTGTTGCGGCCCCGGTTGAGCCAGACCGGCGGGATGTCGGGGGCGTCGGTTTCGAGGACGATGGCTTCGAGTGGCAAGCTGGTCGCAAGTTCCCGGATGCGGCCGCCAAAACCGAGTTTGAAACCGAGACGGATGAGTTCATCGGCTTGCTGTCGACTGCCATTGAAGGCGTGGGCAATGCCGCCACACAGACGTGCCCGGCGCAAGTATTTGAGTCCCTCATCGGCAGCCCGGCGCAGGTGCAGCAGGACGGGCAGATTCAGACTGCGGGCAATGTCGAGTTGGGCGGCGAAGAAGCGTTTCTGCCGAACCGGGTCGATTCCGGGGACGAAGAAATCCAGCCCGATCTCGCCGACCGCGACAGCCTTGTTGCTGGAGAGCCAGGTGTGCAGGGTGTCAATGTCCTGATCTTTTGCGCGTGTGACCCACAGCGGGTGGAGCCCGTAAGCAGGCAGACAGCCGATATGGTTTTGGCAGCAGGCACGCACTGCCTCGAAATTGGCGGTGTCAACTGCCGGAATGACCATCTCATGCACTCCGGCGGCGTAGGCGGCTGCGTGTACCGTATCCCGGTCGGTGTCGAATTCGGCAGCATCAAGGTGGCAGTGGGTATCGATCCACTCGGTCAAAAGATACTCCTTGCCGGAATATGCCCGGAGATGAAGAAAAAAGCGGCTGGCACGGGCTATTCCTCGCCGCGGGCGCGGCTGACTTGGATGACTTCGGGAATCCGGCGCAGCGTCCGCATGATCTGTTCGAGGTGGGCGCGATCGCTGACTTCGACGGTGAAATTGAGGACGGAAAAGATGTGCTCGGTGGCGTCGTTCATGCTGATATCGACGATGTTCGACCCGGCTTTGGCAATGGTTGCGGCGACTTGGGCGAGAACGCCGCGTTTGTCTTTGACCCCGACCTGGATATCGACTTCGAAGAGTTTGCCTTCTTCCGGCTCCCATTCGATTTCCATCCATTTGCCGGGATCGTTGAGGCGCGAACGGCTGATGTTGGGGCAATCGAGGGTATGCACGACAAGACCATGCCCTTTGCTGATGGCGCCGACGATGGGGTCGCCCGGAATCGGCTGGCAGCAGCCCGCCAACTGGATGGCCATGCCTTCGGTGCCGTGGATGGTCAGGGTACTTCCGGTGGGTGCGGGGGGCAGCGCCTCGCGCGCCAGCAGGATGCGCGCCACCACGGCCGGAAGACGTTTGCCCAGACCGATATCGGCAAACAGGTCATGCAGCGAGGGGCTGCCGCTGTTTTGCGCCAGTTGCTGCCAGTTCAGATCGGCGACGGACACCGGCAAGACACCCATGGACATGAGTTCCTTGTACAGCATGCGCTTGCCCAGCGCCGCCAGCTCTTCGTGCTGGATGGTGCGTAGATAGTGACGGATCTTGCCGCGCGCCCGGCCGGTCTTGACCATGCCCAGCCAGGAGGGGTGCGGTTGTGCTTGAGGGTCGGTGACGATTTCCACCACATCGCCGTTGCGCAATTTGGCGCCCAGGGGCGACAGGACGTGGTTGATGTGCGCGGCGGTGCAGTGATTGCCAACATCGGTGTGTACGGCATAGGCAAAATCGATGGCATTGGCGCCGCTGGGCAGGGTCAGGATCTTGCCCTTGGGCGTGAAGACATAGACCTCGTCCGGGAACAGGTCGATTTTGACGTTTTCGAAAAACTCGGCGGAATCGCCGCTCTGGGTTTCCAGGAGCGATTGCAGCCATTTGTGCGTTTTGATTTCCAGCTCGCCGTCCCCGCCTGCCTCGCTCTCCTTGTATAGCCAGTGGGCGGCGATGCCTTCCTGCGCCACTTGATGCATTTCGCGGGTGCGGATCTGTACTTCGACCGGCGTACCGTAGGGGCCGACGAGCGTGGTGTGCAGCGATTGGTAGCCATTGGCTTTGGGCAGGGCAATATAGTCCTTGAACTTGCCAGGTACGGGCTTGTACAGCGTGTGCAGGGCGCCGAGCGCCAGGTAACAGTGGGAAACGCGCTCGACGACGACGCGAAAGCCGTAAATGTCGAGCACTTGCAGGAAGGACAGGTGTTTGTCCTTCATTTTGCGGTAAATGGAATAAAGGCTTTTTTCCCGACCAAAAACCTCGGCTTCAATCCCTTCTTCCCTGAGTTTTCCGCCCAGTCCGTCCAGGATTTTGCCCAGGAGCTCGCGGCGGTTGCCGCTGGCAGCGCGCATGGCCTTGCGCAATACCTGGGCGCGGATGGGATGGATGAGCTCGAAACAGGTGTCCTGCAATTCCCGGTAGAGCTTGTTGAGCCCCAGGCGAAGTGCGATGGGTGCGTAGATGTCGAGGGTTTCGAAGGCGATGCGGCGGCGCTTGTCCGGACGCAACGCAGCCATGGTGCGGATATTGTGGCGCCGGTCGGCGAGTTTGATGAGCACGATGCGCACGTCGCGCGCCATGGCCATCAGCATTTTGCGGAAATTCTCGGCCTGCGCCTCCCGGTAGGACGCGAATTCGATCTTGTCGAGCTTGGAAAGACCGTCGACAAGATCGGATAACTCGCTTCCGAAGCGTTCTTCCAGTTCTTTTCTGCTGACCCGCGTGTCCTCAAGGACATCGTGCAGGAGGGCAGCCATAACAGCTTCGGCGTCCATGCGCCACTCGACGACCGCCTCCGCTACGGCCAGCGGGTGGGTGATATAGGCCTCGCCAGAGAGGCGCTTCTGATGCGCGTGTGCTTCGGCGGCAAAGGCGTAGGCCGACTCGATCCGGGCGATGTCGTCGGCTGGGAGATAGGAGAGGCTGTCGACAAAAGCCTGGTAGGCTTCGTCTTCGGTTTTGGGAAAATCAGATTCTGGCGCAGGGTCCATGGGACGCCGCTTCTGCGCTTCTAGGCCTGGCTACGATTCAGGAGCTCAAGGCCGTATTTTCCTGCGGCCAGTTCACGCAAGGCAATTACGGTCGGCTTGTCCCGGTCGGCCTCAACCATGGGCGTGGCGCCATTCGCCAGCTGGCGGGCGCGGTAGGTGGCTGCCAGGGAGAGCTGGAAGCGGTTGGGAACTTTTTTCAGGCAATCGTCAACGGTAACGCGCGCCATAGCTAACCTCTGTCATGTGATCGATACAAATTGGGAAAACAACGCCGGATACCGGCGGCGCTGGCATTCTAGACGCAGCCGCGAGGCGCGCACGATCGCGCATAAATCCCCGAGCGCCTCGTCCAGCGCATCATTAATAATAACATAGTCAAATTCTTCGACATGCCGCATTTCCTCCTTGGCAGAGGCCAGACGGCGGGCGATGACTTCCTCGCTGTCGGTGCCGCGGCTGGTGAGCCGCGCCGACAGGGCATCCGCCTCGGGGGGCAGGATGAAGACACTGACGGCATTTGGAAAAAGAGTCCGTACCTGGCGTGCGCCTTGCCAGTCGATCTCGAGCAGGACATCGTTACCCCCATTGATTTGCGTTTCGATCCACGCGCGCGAAGTGCCGTAAAAATGGCCGTGTACTTCGGCCCATTCGAGAAAATCGCCGCGTTCGTTCATGGCACGGAACTCATCGGCCGGGACGAAATGGTACTCACGCCCGTGTTCTTCGCCTGGGCGTGGCGGGCGGGTGGTGAAGGAAATGGACAGATGGAGGCGAAGGTCTTGTTGGAGCAGCAGGCGCACCAAGGTGGTTTTGCCGGCGCCAGAGGGTGCGGCGATGACATAGAGCGTGCCTTTCATTTCATCCTCCGGAGTGGCCCGTGCGGCAATGGGGTGTGTGCTGGATCGTCAAGCGCATCTGATTATAACGGACAGAATCCATCACTTGGCGGCCTGCCGGTCGAAACGCGCCTTTGCAAGAGTGTGGCGCAGGTTGAAAGTCGGACGAGTCTCCTCCATATTGGGTTTGGAAAGGCAATTGTGCCGGACCGGTTTCTTATGGAGGATAAGATGAGCAATCTCACGCGTTACGATCCATTCGGTGATCTGTTTCGTGGCTTCTTTGTGCGTCCCGTCGAGTTCGGCAATGCGCCCGCAATGCCGGAACTTAAGATGGACATCAAGGAGCAGAAGAATGCCTACGTCGTTCATGCTGAATTGCCCGGAGTGAAGAAGGAAGACATCCACGTCACGATCGAGGGCAATCAGGTCTCCGTCAGCGCCGAGGTGAAGCAGGAGAAGGAAATCAAGGAGGGCGAACGCGTCCTGCGTTCCGAACGCTATTTTGGCGAGGTGTCGCGCTCCTTCCAGTTGGCGCAGGAGGTCGACGACGGCAAGGCGGTCGCCAAGTTCAAGGATGGTGTGCTTGAATTGACTTTGCCCAAGCGCGCGGCAGGTTCAAGTAAGCGCCTGACGATTTCCTGAGCAGACGGCACCTGATCCGACGAGGCCGGGATGCTCCCCGGCCTTTTTCTTTGCAACCCCGACGAGTACAATCCGCGGCGGAATCCCCATGGAGTGCGCCATGTCCGATCAAACCACCTCGCCCGGCGTCCAGGCCGCCATTCTGGCCGAAGCCATGCCTTATATCCGCCGTTTCCACGGTAAGACCATCGTCGTCAAATACGGCGGCAACGCCATGACTGATGAGGTGCTCAAGCAGTGTTTCGCGCGTGACGTTGTGTTGCTCAAGCTGGTCGGGATGAATCCGGTCGTGGTGCATGGTGGTGGCCCGCAGATCGAGCACCTTTTGGCGCGGGTTGGCAAGAAAGGCGAATTTGTCCAGGGCATGCGCGTCACCGACGCCGAAACCATGGATGTGGTGGAAATGGTGCTGGGCGGCCAGGTCAATAAGGAAATCGTCCATCTCATCAACCAGAACGGAGGCAAGGCGGTGGGGTTGACTGGCAAGGATGGGGGCATGATCCGCGCCCGTAAAATGACCTTGGCTGATCAGGCTGATCCTGCCCGTCGAATCGATGTCGGACAGGTGGGGGAGATCACCCAGATCGACCCATCCCTCATCGGACTCCTCGATTCCGGCGACTTCATTCCAGTTATTGCCCCGATCGGCATTGGGCATGCCGGGGAGACCTACAACATCAACGCCGACCTGGTGGCCGGAAAGATCGCTGAGGTTCTGAAGGCCGAGAAATTGGTGCTGTTGACCAATACGCCTGGAGTGCTCGACAAGGCGGGCAATCTGCTGACGGGCATCACACCGGGTGATATCGACGCCATGGTGGCGGACGGCACCTTGTCCGGCGGTATGCTGCCGAAAATCGCCTCGGCGCTGGATGCGGCGCGCAGCGGGGTCAAGAGCGTGCATATCATCGACGGCCGGGTCGAACACGCGCTGCTGCTCGAAATCCTGACCGATCATGGCGTCGGCACCATGATCCGCGCCCATTGACCGGCGCGGACCAGGGTATGTCGCCCGTTTTGCCAGCACCGGCTCGTGGCTGAACTGCTGCGCCAGTTTTTCCGTTTTTCCGGCGTTGGCTGCGTTTCCGCCGTGGCGCATTACGGACTGTTGATCCTGCTTGTGCAAGTGGCCGGGGTCGATGCCGTGATCGCTTCGGCAGCGGGAGCACTGCTGGGCGCGGTGGTCAATTACGCCTTGAATTACCGCTTTACCTTTCGCAGCAACAAGGCGCACCACGAGAGTGTGCGCAAATTCGTCGTGGTGGCGCTGGTTGGCCTGGGGCTCAATACCTTGTTGATGTGGGTTCTGGTTGATGGACTGAGGGCTCATTACCTCCTGGCCCAAGTGCTGACAACCGGGCTGGTCCTGATCTGGAGTTTTTCCGGCAACCGCTTCTGGACCTTCCATGAACGCCCGGCTTCCTCCGAGGGATCGCAGTGAGGCGCTGCGCTCCGCAGGGGTGCCTGTGGATGCTGTTGCTGGCCTGGCTCTGTCTGTCGGGACAGGCGGTGGCGGGCGAAGTGTCTTTTCGCCTGACGCGGAAGGGAGACCTGCTGCACGTCGTCAATTTGGGCGATAGCGCGGCCTATTATCCCAGCGTGATGCGGCTGCGGACCGATGGCGTGTGGGAAGTCCTGCAGCGTCTCGGCAGGGAGGCAGAAGTTGCCCAGTTGCTGCCGGGCGCTGCCATGGAGTGGTCCTGGCAGCAGGCCCCGACAGACCGGCCGGTTATGGCTTCGCTTCCGGTGATGGTGCGTTTTTTTGATTCGGCCGGAGTTGGCATCGGCCAGGTCAGTTTTCTGAACCGGCCACCGCTTGCGACGCAACCCTTGGTCGCCGCGTACCACGGCGGTAATCTGGAAATTCAGCCGCCGGCCGCTGGCCAGGAGATTCGGGCCACTTGGGTACTCTGGGGGCAAGAGGAGGGCATCCGGCCGCTGGCCGGAGACATCCGTTTCGAGCACGGCCAGCCGCCGGCGCGGCGCATCGAGTGGCGCCCGGGAATGACGTTCCAACGCCTCGAACTTGGCGGGGGCCTGCCGTCGGCAGCGTTGTTGCACGAAACCGCACAGGGTATTGAGCTGCAGCTTGTTCCGGGTGGCGGCATACGGGGCAAGGAACAGCGGGCCTGGTGGCTCGGCAAGGACTGGTTGTTTTACCTGCTGGCCTTGCTCTGCGGGCTTGCCGTATGGCCGGCGGCCTGGTGGGCCGGAGCCGCAAGGTGGCAGAGAAAGCCGGCATGAAATCATCCCGTTTCGGCCTGGTCGCGTTCTGGGCTTGCTTGCCCGACGCGCTCGTCTGCTTATGCAGCGCGGGGTTGCTTGCCTCGACCCTCGGTATCCGCTTCCTCAATTCCGTCCACTGGCCGACCGGGGGCGACACCGCGTCGCACCTGCTGTACGCCAAGCTTTACGCCGAGGAATTCCTTTTTTCCGGCCAGATTCTGCCCTGGATGCCGGAAGTGTTCGGCGGGCTGCCTTTTCTTTCTTACTATTTTCCTTTGCCCTTTATTGTCATCGCGTTTCTCTCCAAATTGATCGGATTTGCTCCAGCCTTCAAGTGGGGAACGTTCCTGGCAGCGCTGTTGTTGCCCGGCGCGGTGTTTTCCGCCAGCCGTCGCTGGCTTGGCTTTTCCTGGCCGGCTGCCCTCTTTGCCGCCATGGGCGCCATCGCTTTCCTGTTGCATGAGCAGAATTCGATCTGGGGCGGGAATCTGTTGTCGACCCTGGCGGGGGAATTTTCCTACAGTTACGGACTGCTCTTCGCCATGTTGAGTCTGCTGGCCTGGGTGCGCGCCATCCACTTTGGTCGAGGCTGGCTGCTGGCGGCACTCTTGGAGGCCGCCTGCGGCTTTTCGCATGGCTTTCCCTTGTTGCTGGTCGGGTTTTCGACCCCTTTTTTGCTGCTGGACGGTCTGTTCAGCGGCACCCGGCAGGAGCGAATCGCGCGTTTCTCCCGTTCGCTGGGAATGCTCCTGCGCGGTCACCTGTTGGCCTTTGCGCTGCTCGGGGGCTGGCTGTGGCCGATGCTCGAGATGCACCCGTTCACCATCCCCAATGATGCTTCCTTCCCGGTTTCCGGCTGGCGTGATCTGTTTCCGGCCAGCCTTTGGCCCGTCGCCGCTGCCGGCATTCTTGGAATTGTTTTGCTTCTCTCGCCGCGTGTGCGCCGCGCTTGGGAGAGAAAACACGTTGTGGCGCTCTGTTTTTTGGCCAATGCGGCCGGATTGTCGGCGGTCGCCTTTGTCGGCGGCGACCGCTTGGGGCTGGCCGACATCCGCTTTTTTCCGCCCGTATGGCTGCTGGGTGCGATTGCCTGCGGCTGGCTGTTCGGGCAAGGGCTTGATACGCTGCTTGGGGGCGGTCGCTGCCGTCTACCGCTCGCCTTGGGCGTGGCTGCAGCTTGTCTCGGTCTGACCGGCTGGCTGAGCGGGCAGATCAACAAAGTCCCTGACTGGGGGCTGTGGAATCACTCGGGATTGCAGGCCAAGCCGCAGTGGCACAACCTGAGCCAGTTGTTTCCGGCCATGCACGGGCAACTTTGGAGTCCGCGCCTGCTGTTCGAGCATGATCCGGCCAACCGCGACCTGGGATCGACGCGCTCTCTTGAGGCCCTGCCAATGTTCCTCGGGAAACGCCCGGTGCTGGAGGGCTTGTACATGGAATCGGCGCTGCTCGGGCCGGCAGTTTACCAGGTGCAGTCGGAAGTATCGGCGCGTCCTTCTTCCCCTCTGGCGCGATTTCCGAGTGGCAGTCTCGACCCGGAATTTGCCGCGCGCCATATGAATTTTCTGCACGCCGACAGCTTGCTGCTGCGCAGTGACAAAGCAAAGACAGCCATCGAAGCGAGCGGTCGCTTCGAGCGCGTGGCCGAATCCAGACCGTTTGCGCTTTATCGCGTCAAAGGCTTTGACAGCCGCTTGGCCGAGGTGGTGCGCTTGCCTCTGCGTTTTCGCCCCAAGCGCGACTGGATGCAGGACGCCTATGCCTGGTTCCGCCTGCGCAGTCGCTTTGATGCCTACTTGCCGGTCTATGTCGATGATCCGGCACCGCTGGCGGCGGCTGCGAATGAAACGGGAGCTGTTCCGGCGGTTGTCGAAAAATCCATGCAGCGTCACCAACTGGTTTTTGAAACTGAAGCCATCGGGCGGGCGCATCTGATCAAAATGGCGTACCACCCACGCTGGCGCCTGGAGACGCGGGGCAGTCTGCATCTCGCGGGGCCGGGATTCATGCTGGTGGTGCCACAGGAAAAGGAAATCCGTTTGGTGTACGGATCCACTTGGCTTGGCCAACTGGGCATTGTGGCGACGGCCTTGTCCGCTCTGCTGGCCCTCTTTCTTGGGCTGCGCCCGAGCGCGTCGGCGCCGCAACCGCCGGAGCAGGCGCCTGACCGGCGCAGTCTTCTGCCGCTCGTGCTTGGTGGTGCGTTGCTCGTGCTGGCGGGTGGCCTTCTGGTGTGGCGATCGCCGGAACGTGCCTACAAGGAGGCCTGGGAAGCGTTCAATGCCGGGCGCTTTCACGAGGCTGCCGGGTGCTTCGAACGCGCCTACGACTTGCGGCGGCCGCCGGCCAAAAAGGAGGAGGCCTTGTTCTGGCTGGCCAAGTCCATGGAGCGGGCGGGAAAAATGAACGAGGCCAAGCAGCGTTACCGGGCGCTTTTTGAACAGTTTCACGGTTACTGGCTGCCCGAGAGCGTGTACACTTACATCCAGCTCGAACGGCGGGATGGCCGCAGCAGTGAAGCGGAGCCCTTTGTCCGCTGGCTGCGCGAAGAACATCCCCACAATTCCTGGACGCAAAAACTCCGAGATGACCCTACAAACTGATTGCACGCCGCCCGAAGTCAGCGTCATCGTCCCCGCCTTTAATGAGGCCGAAGGGATTGCGCGCTTTCTTGCACAGTTGTTTGCAGTCCTGCAGCGCTGTTGCGCCAGCTATGAGGTCTGGGTGATCGATGATGGCAGCCGCGATGCGACCTGGGAACGCTTGCAGGCCGAGGTGCCGGCGTATCCTTGCCTGCGCGGGCTGCGCTTTACCCGCAATTTCGGCAAGGAGGCGGCCATTTCCGCCGGTTTGCGCCAGGCGCGCGGGCAGGCCGTGGTGGTGATGGACGCGGATGGCCAGCATCCACCCGAGCTTTTGCCTGAGATGCTGGAACTCTGGCGCAGCGGCCGGGCGCAGATCGTTGCCGCTCGCAAGGCCAATCGGGACAGTGACAGCTGGATGGCGCGTATCAAGGCGGGACTATTCAACGCCCTGATGCGCGTTTTGACCGGACTCGATCTTGCGGGTGCCTCCGATTATCGTTTGCTTGATCGGCGGGTCGCGGACGCCCTCTTGTCCTTCCCGGAGAAGGTACGTTTCTTCCGTGGCATGACCGTTTGGAGCGGGTTCTCGACCGTGCAGGTGCCCTTTGACGTGGCGCCGCGCATTGCCGGTGCTTCAAACTGGAATACCGCCCAACTGACCCGGCTGGCGATCAC